>CATZJG010000002.1:0-226737 GCA_958420355.1 uncultured Collinsella sp. | reverse complement strand
TGGGAGGCCAGGGCGCCGCTGACCGGTGGACGGCACCGAGCCGTACGCTTGAACTGAGAAGGGGGAGGCCTCGCGGCCTCCCCCTTTTTGCGTATATACACGTTGTACTTCGGGATTTAGCTTCCCCGTATGCGCTCTTACTGTTTGGCTGTATTTTGAGTCCTTCTAGTGTATTTGAGCGATAATTACTCGCATTGGCGTTAGGGAGGGCTTGATGTTTACCGTATTTGTCTTGGGCAATATTGCTTCGGGTAAGTCGACTGCCTGCCGCTATTTCGAATCTCGTGGCGCTATGCTTATCGATCTGGATGAGCTTGCAAAATCTCTGTATGTGCCGGGCTCTGATATCGTCAATACTCTCGCGGATGAATTCGGTTGGGACATTTTGGATGAGGAAGGCGGCATTCGCCGCAGCATCCTCGCTTCTCGAGCTTTCGCTTCTCCTGATTCGGTCGCACGGCTCAATGGCATCGTGCATCCCGTTCTGATTGAACAGCTTTCGCTTAGGATTCTCGATCCGGTTTGTTGTACGGTTTCGTCTCCCCGTTATCCCTTTGCGGTGGTCGAGGTTTCTGCTCCGACTGGTTTTGAGGATGCATTTGGCTTGGCTGATGAAATTCTGGTCATCAGCGCCCCTTTGTCAGTTCGTCGCGAGCGCGCTATTCAACGTGGCATGGAGCCATCTGATTTCGATGCCCGTTCTGCTTGTCAGCCCGATGAGTCTGCGCTGTGCAATCTCGCTACAACGGTGATTGATAATGCCTCAGGTGATAATTCGCTCTTTGAGCAGCTTGACTCATGGCTTGCATGCCATGGGTTTATAGACACTGCGGATAAGGAGGATGCCGATGCCTAAGACACGTTTCTTTGCGTGGTATCGCCTTATGCCGCTGGCTGCCGTTTTTGTCTTCGGCCTTATCTCATTCGTTTACTCGTGTGCTCCTGCCGCTTTCTTTAAGCCGTTGTATCCGATTGACTACGAGGCGTATGTAAAGCAATCCAGTATTTCGCATAATCTGGATCCGTATCTGGTGTGCGCTGTCATTAAGTCGGAATCGAATTGGGATCCCGAGGCCGAGTCGAATCAAGGTGCTCAGGGATTGATGCAGCTGATGCCCGAGACTGCCCAGGATATGATCGCCAAGGGCCTTGTTGACGGTGACGAGTATTCGGCCGACAATCTTAACGATCCGGCTACGAATATCGAGTTTGGCTGTGCGTATCTTTCGTATCTTCTAGCGTATTTTAACGGGTCGACGGATAGCGCCATCGCCGCCTATAACGCCGGCATGGGCAATGTCGACGGATGGGCGCAGCAGGGTACGTCGCTTCATAATGCAATCACCTTTCCCGAGACGCAGGCGTATCTGATTCGTGTCAATAATGCCTGGGCTCGCTACAAGACCATCTATCCCGATCGGTTCGTATAGGACTATGCCTGCCGCCTGCGTATACTGCAGATGTATGAGTTAGGAGTATCCATGGCGGAGTTTGAAGTAGAACGCGTTGGTGGTGAACTTAAGCGCTTTGGCGTTGAAGGCTCTGACGTGCCGTTTAAGGTCGTGTCTCCCTATGAGCCTGCCGGTTCCCAGCCTAAGGCCATTGAGTCGCTTGTGCAGGGCGTGAGGGACGGAGACCGCTATCAGGTTTTGCTGGGCGTGACTGGTTCGGGCAAGACCTTCACGATGGCAAAGACTATTGAGGCCCTGGGAAAGCCGACGCTGGTCATGGCTCCGAATAAAACGCTCGCCGCTCAGCTTGCGAGCGAGCTCAAAGAGTTCTTTCCCAACAACGCTGTGGTCTACTTCGTCTCGTACTACGACTACTATCAGCCCGAGGCGTATGTGCCGCAAAGCGATACATATATCGAGAAAGACTCCTCGATTAACGAAGAGGTCGAGATGCTGCGCCATCAGGCGACCGCGTCACTGCTCTCTCGACGCGATGTGATCGTTGTCGCATCGGTCTCGTGTATCTATGGCATTGGCTCTCCTGAGGACTATGCGGGTCTGGCTCCAAACGTCGACAAGAAGGTGCCGCTCGAGCGCGATGACTTTATCCATGCACTTATCGACATTCAATATGATCGCAATGACTATGACCTGGCACGCGGCACGTTCCGCGTGCGCGGCGATGTTGTCGACGTGTATCCGCCTTATGCTGAGCATCCGTTGCGGTTTGAGTTCTTTGGCGACGAGGTCGAGCTGATTGCCGAGATCGATGAGGTCACCGGTGAGATGCTTCGTGAGTACGAGGCCATCCCCGTATGGCCGGCATCGCACTACGTGACCGAGAAGCCGAAGGTCAAGGCGGCTCTGAAATCAATCAGCGAAGAGTGCGAGAAGCGCGTGGCGGAGCTCAAGGCGACCGACAAGTTGCTCGAGGCGCAGCGTCTGCAGCAGCGCACCGATTATGATCTTGAGATGCTCGAGACGATGGGCTTTTGCAACGGCATCGAGAACTACTCGCGTCATCTGGACGGTCGCAAACCGGGTGAGCCGCCGTTTACCCTAATCGATTACTTTCCCAAGGATATGCTCTGCATCATCGATGAGAGCCATGTGACGGTGCCGCAGATTCGCGGCATGCACGAAGGTGACCGCTCGCGTAAGGTGACGCTGGTGGAACACGGTTTTCGCCTGCCCTCGGCGCTCGATAACCGCCCGCTTCGTTTCGATGAGTTTGAGGCAAGGATACCCCAGTTCATCTACGTTTCGGCAACACCGGGCGACTATGAGCTGCGGGTGAGCCAGAACGACGTTGAGCAGATTATTCGTCCGACCGGTCTGCTCGATCCCAAGATCGATGTGCGTCCGGTTCGTGGGCAGATTGACGATCTTGAGGACGAGATTCGCGAGCGCGTTGCCCGCAAGGAGCGCGTGCTGGTGACCACGTTGACCAAGCGCATGGCCGAGGACCTGACCGACCATCTGCTCGACGCGGGCATTAAGGTCAATTACATGCACTCTGATACGGCGACAATGGACCGTGTCGAGATCCTGCGAACGCTGCGCGAGGGCAAGATCGATGTCCTCGTTGGCATCAACCTGCTTCGCGAGGGCTTGGATCTCCCCGAGGTCTCACTGGTGGCAATTCTCGATGCCGATAAGGAAGGCTTCTTGCGCAACCGCCGTTCGCTGATTCAGACGATTGGCCGCGCGGCCCGTAACGCCGATGGCGAAGTCATCATGTATGCGGACGTTGTGACCGATTCGATGAAAGAGGCCATCGAAGAGACGCAGCGCCGTCGCGAGATTCAGATGGCATATAACGAAGAGCATGGCATCGTGCCCAAGACGGTGCGCAAGGCCATCAACGACATCTCAAGTTTTATTGCCGAGGCCGAAAAAACCGTGGGTTCCAAGGGACGCTCGAAGGGCGACTCTCTTGGCCATGGTGCATTCTATACGCCCGATGAGTCGGGCGAGGGCGGCGTGCCGGAAACGGTGGCGCCCGAGCAGACACTTGCGGAGCAGTTGGAAGAACTGCCGCATGACGAGCTTGTGCGGATTGTCGAAACCATGGAAGAGGATATGCGTAACGCTTCTGCCGCCATGGACTTTGAGGAGGCGGCGCGCCTGCGCGATGCCGTCGTTCAGATTCGGGCGATGCTCGAGGGCGCGTCTGAGGACGAGACGATCGAGCGCTTACGTTCACAGGCCCGCAAGGGTTCCACGTTCGCATCGGGCAGAAAACGCCAGGGTGCACGGTTTAAGAAATAGCGAACAGGCCCCGAGTTCCCTGTGGAGCTCGGGGCCTGTGTCTTTTGCGCGCTGGAATTCGTGCGTTAGAGGTCTGCGATCAGGGCTTCGGCACAACGGATGCCGTCGGTGGCCGCGCTCATGATGCCGCCGGCATATCCAGCTCCCTCACCACAAGGGTAGAGGCCCAGGGTCGACACGGCATGGCACGTTCGGTCTCGGGTGACAGTGACCGGTGAGCTTGAACGAGTCTCCACGCCGGTAAGAACGGCATCGGGGCGGTCGTAGCCTCGTAGCTTTTTTCCGAGTAGGGGAAGTCCCAGGCGGAGCGACTCGACGATATGCTGCGGCAGGGCTTCGTCAATTGCCGTCCAGGTCACACCGAGCGGATAGGTGGGCTTTACCTTTCCGGGCGCCTTGCTGACGCGTCCTGCGAGGAAATCTCCGACGAGCTGTGCCGGTGCGTTCCAGTTGGAACCGCCCAGGCGATAGGCGGCCGCCTCGCAGGCACGCTGGAGCTCGATGCCGGCGAGCGGGTCATCGTTGGGAAGGTCCTCAGGCGTGACGTTAACGAGCAGGGCGGCGTTTGCGTTGCGTCCGTCGCGGGCATTGAGGCTGGCGCCGTTGACGCACAGGTGGCCCTGCTCGGAAGAGGCGGCGACAACCTGCCCGCCGGGGCACATGCAAAACGAGAACACGCTGCGGCCGTTGGGAAGATGGGCGACGAGCTTGTAGGGGGCTGCTCCGAGGGCAGGATGTCCCGCCGAGGCTCCATATTGGGCTCGGTCGATGTCGCGCTGCGGATGCTCGATGCGAACGCCCATGGCAAAGGTCTTTTGTGCGAGGGCCACGTTGTGGTCCTTAAGGAGCTCAAAAATATCGCGAGCAGAATGCCCACAGGCGAGGATGAGGTGCTTTGTTTCGATTGGCTCGTAAGCGGCGTCTTGGGACGATTGGACATCAATACCGGTGATGGCGCCAGACGCGTCGGTGCGAATGTCGACGAGCTTCGTTCGATAACGGACGACACCTCCGAGCTGCTCGATGCGCTGGGATATAGCGGTGACAACCGTGGGAAGGATGTCGGAGCCAATGTGCGGCTTGGCATCCCACAGAATATCGCGGGGCGCACCTGCCTCGACGAAGGTTTCGAGGATAAGGCGATGGGCGGGATTTTTTGTTCCCGTATTGAGCTTGCCGTCCGAGAAGGTCCCCGCGCCGCCCAGACCAAACTGAATATTGCTCTCGGGGTCGAGGATGCGCTCCTTTAGAAAGAGGTCGATCGCCTGCGAGCGGCGAAATGCCGGGTCGCCGCGCTCGATAAGCAAGGGCTTAAGACCTGCTTCGGCGAGCGTGAGCGCAGCGAAAAGGCCGGCGCATCCGGCGCCGACAACGACGGGGCGCTCTTTGGATGCGTCGGAAATGGGGGAGGGGAATGAAGGCTCATCGTCTTCTATCGCGCGTACGCGCGAGCGGTCACGTTCGGAAACGCTGTCGACCACTTCTCGCTCGAGGTGGGGACTGGTCAGCTCAACACGAAAGCTCAGGATAAAATGGACGTCTCGTTTTTTGCGAGCGTCGATTGACTTGCGGTGGAGCTCGATGGACTTGATCTCGGAGTCCTTGCAACGTAGGACGCGCTTGGCGACTCGCTTGCCAACAATGAGGCAGGCATTTTCATCGCCGGCTTCATCGAGCGAAGCGTTGACTTGGGTGATTTCGATCATCGAGGTCTCCTTAGAGGCAAGAAAGAGGCCGTCCGGTATCCCAGACGGCCCGAATGCGTTTTTGATTATAGACTGCGCGGCTACAGGCTGCTTGCAGCGCGAATGCCCGAGAGCCATGCCCACGCAAGGTTAAAGCCTCCGCAATCGGCGTCGATGTCGAGCGCTTCGCCACAGACGTAAAGCGGGGCGTCGACAACGCTGCGCGCGCGTAGACTGGGTGTTGAGATACTCTCGACAGATACGCCACCACGCGTGACCTGCGCCGAGCGCTCCTCGGCTGTTCCCTCGACGAGCAACTTAAAGTGCTTGAGGATCGAGACCAGGTGGATGACATCGTTGGAGCCTGGATGGCACTGCTCGAACGCCGTGCAGACGACGCGGGAGAGTTGCGGGGCGAGCATGCCGTCGAGCCAACGGGGATCGCGGGGCGAAAAGCCGCCGAGCAGCTCAACGCGCCGGTTGAGCATATCGAGCAGCTCGTCTTTGGAGAGGTCGGGGAAAACGTCGAGCAGGATCGTATCACCGCGCTGGATACGACGGGAGAGGTTGAAGACAGCGACGCCCGAGATGCCGAAGGCTCGAAACAGTACTTCACCGTCTTCGTGCCAGAGCTCACTATGGTTACGGGTGAGCGTCAAGCGGGCGCGGACGCGCAGACCATCCAACGTCTTGAGTGCCGCCCGATCGCCAACGACCGTTGCCGATACGGGGCAGAGGATGGGGCGCAGCGAGGTGAGGGGGAGGCCAAACGTATCGGCGATACCGGTGGGGTTGCCGCCCGTGGCGATAATTACGGCATGTGCCTCCAGGGCCTCGTTCTTGCGAGGGACATCGGCGAGCGCTTTCCGAAGCGAGCGGAGCTCCGATTTTCGGTCGTCGTGCTTCTTTGCCTTGAGTGCCCGCGCTGGACGGTCTATTTGGAGTGTCCAGCCTTCGGAAGCTTTGTGCGCCGAGGCAACGTTGGCTCCGCAGATTAAGGTGATACCTAGGCGGTCGCAAACGTTGAGAAGCGCGTCGCGCACCGATTCGGCGCGAAGGGAGCGCGGGTACAGCCGGCCTTCCTCGGAGGTTGTCATGATGCCCAGCGAGGAGAAGAAACCCATAAGCTCTTGTTCGGGCCGGGGGCCCATAACGGATTCAACGAATGCGGGGTGGTTATACCGCTGTGGATCAATCGATTCGTTGGAGAGGTTGCAGCGGCCGTTGCCGGTCGCAAGGAGCTTAAGGCCGCAGGCGACATCGCGCTCAACGATGCAGACGCTTTTGCCAGCTCGTGCGGCCGTAATGGCGGCGGCGAGGCCTGAAGCCCCGCCGCCGATTACCAGGACGTCATAGAAGGCGCTCGCGTTCACTTAGGCCTCGTCGGTCTCGTGCGGGGTAATGGCCTCGACGGCAGAGACTGCCTTGGGCAACATGCCATCGGGCAGTGCGGTCTCGACCTCGCCCTTATCGCAGGCCTCGGCGAGTGCCGGATTAATGGGAAGCTGGCCCAAGATGTCGAGGTTATAGCGCTCTGCGACCTCGGGGAGCTTGCTCTTGCCAAAGACCTCGATCTTCTTGCCGCAGTCGGGGCACTCAATATAGCTCATGTTCTCGACAATGCCCAGAATGGGGACGTTCATCTTCTCGGCCATGTTGACCGCCTTGGCGACGATCATCGAGACCAGATCCTGCGGGCTCGTGACGATGACGATGCCGTCGACGGGCAGTGACTGGAAGACGGTGAGAGCGACGTCGCCTGTTCCCGGAGGCATGTCGACCAGCAGGTAGTCGATGGGGCCCCATGAGGTCTCGCTCCAGAACTGCCTAATGGCGCCTGCGATGACCGGACCGCGCCAAAGGACGGGGTCGGTCTCGTTTTGGAGCAGAAGGTTGGAGCTCATGACCTTGACGCCGCGCTCGGAGATTTCAGGCAGCATGAGGTTGCCAAGGGCATGGACGTGGCGTCCGCTCATACCGAACATCTTGGGGATAGAGGGACCGGTGATGTCGGCATCGAGGACGCCGACCTTGTGGCCGTGACGGGCAAGCTCGGTGGCGATGGCACCGGTGACAAACGACTTGCCGACACCGCCCTTGCCGGAAAGCACGGCGATGACGCGTTTGACCTCGGACAGCGTATTCTCCTCAAATTGCGACGGCGACGTTTGTCCGCCGGCGGCCTGTGCGTGCTCGCAACCCATGTATGACTCCTTTGTATATGTTGGGGCCGGGGCCCCGTGATGTGACACGAGCGTCATTGTACCCTCGTTTGCGAGCGGGAGTCATTTACGATGCATTTGGGCCGAGCGTGCTTGCAATACGATGGGTCCAAGCGAATGGGCGGGCTTACTGAACTTTGCTGGCGAACTCGAGGTATTGCATGCGCTGCAGCTTGTCGATCGTCGAGGCGTATGGGCTGTCTTCAGATTCCAAGTCGTAGCGCAGCCCGTCGGCACCAAGGTAGCCGGCGACATTGATGGTGGGCACATCTGACCTTGTTGCAAGCAGAGCCTTTTGATAGTCGGTGAGCGGGGCGCCGATCTTATTAAGGGTAATGGCTGCAACCTCGTTTGCCCCGACGGTGTCGTAGACGTTGAGCTCGGTATTGCCGGCGATTTCATAGTTAGCCCAGACAAAATATGTCGACTGATAGATACGGAAAGCGTGGCTTGCCGTATCTTCCTGAGGGTACAGCTCGTCGTTGAGAGTCGTTGCGGCGCTCGGCTGATGGTCGCCAAAAAAGACAAGGACAACCGGTCTGCCGATATTGCGGAGCTCGTTGATAAAGTACTCGAGGTCCCGGTCGGATGCGTTGATGCAGGTAAGATAGGTGTTGAGCGCGCTATTGGTACCCTCGCTGGCTCCCTCGACCCAATAGTTTGTCAGCTCCTCGGCGGGAACGGTGCCATAGTCGTAGCCGCCGTGATTTTGCATCGTGACGTCAAAGATGAACTGCGGGGCTTCGTCGGTTCTAAGCAGGTCGAGTATCTTGTCGTAGGTGGCGTAGTCGCATACGCCGGCATGGTAACAGGGCGCACCTTCGAAATCGCCGATTGAAAGAAAGTCTCCAAAGCCCAGCTGCTGATAGATTTTATCTCGATGGTAGTTGACGGGGTTTTGCGGGTGCATAGCGGTAGCGGTATACCCAAGCTCCTTAAGGTCCTTTGCCAGGCTGTTGACGCCATTCATCTGATATAGCTGATAGGGGATTTTGCCTAATCCGACAAAGGCCGTTGTCGCTCCGGTCAAAAATTCGAATTCGGAGTTCGCCGTTCCGCCACCGGCGACCGAAGCGAGCATGGTGCCGCGAACAAGTGTGTCGGGAAGCGAGTTGTAGAATGCGGGGCCGGTGTACCCGGCCGCCTGGAGCTGCTCAAAGCACGAAAGGTCGCTAAAACTCTCATTCATGACGGCAACAATCGTCGGCTTGATTTCATTGAACTGGGCAACGGCCGCCGCGCGCTGCTCGCTCGAGCCATACGTGCTGTCGTAGGTGGCGGCGAGCTCCTGCTCGATGCTCTGCGCCTCATCGGGCGTATAGTCTTCGGGCTTCTCAATGGGCAACTCGTTGACCATTTCGGTGAACGAAGTGATAAAACCCTGAGACGCATACGTGGTGATGGGCTGCCAACGGTCAAATCCAAAATTCAGCGCCTGCTCCAAGTCGATGCTGGAAAAGCCCGAGAGCCCCACAACGGTCACTAGCAGAAAAGCGCAGAGGTTAGCGGCGATTGCGGGGAAGACATGGGTGGGCGTACGGAGCTTTCTCGGTCGGATAAGCGAAAGAAGCCCTAGGGAAATCTCCAGCAGGGCTAGAGAGGTTACGATTCCGGCGGTAAAGGTAAACTCGTATCCCTCGCTCACTTCCATTGCGGTGCCAAGGGCCAAGATATCGCTTGGCAGGATGGCCTCGCCTTTAAACGTTATGACGAAGTGCTCGGCAATGCCAAGGATGCAACAGGCGACGGGCACGAGGGCCATGACGCCTCCATGACGCTGTCCCAGCAAATAAAGGGAGAGCAGAACCGTCGCGAGCAGCCCGACGGAAAACCCGAATGAGTTGGCGGGAATGCGATAGAACGTTTCGTTACAGGCAATTTCGAGTGAAACGAACGAGAGCGCTGAAACAGCGGCGATGACAAGGATGTCACGGCAAATACAGGCAACCGTTCCCGTCGCAAGATCGGTTTGGTCGATAAGTCCCGAAACCAAGGGCTCGACAAGAAGTATGACGGCGGTAGCACCGAGCGCCGAATAAGAAAGGACCCATAGGGAATTGTCCTCATTTACGAGCAATTGATTCGTAATCCATGCAGCTACCATGCCGAGCGGGATGAGGAGCGTCGCGCACCAAAAGACGCGGGCAATGGGCGGCTTTTCATTGTGTTTGATTGAAAAATATACACGTACCACGACGATGGCCACGATAAGGACGGCGATGAATATGGGCAGATTGGCCATGTCGCTCGAAGTGATTTCAAGGGGGATATCTTCGGTCATGGACGTTCCTCTGTTACGGCAAATTAAGTTCAGTATTAGATTACTGTAACCTTTCCACGGCATTTCGAGAAACAAAGCGCCCGATACGCAAAGCTAAAGGTCTGCGAATCTTGTATTACGAACATCTGTGCGCGTCGAGTGCGCTAAACTCATCGACAGTATGATTCGATGCAATAGGAGGCAAGGAGCTTCCATGTCTGATTCTTCTATCGTTATTCGCGGCGCTCGTGAGCACAACCTCCGTGATATCGATGTTTCCATTCCGCGTGACCAACTCGTGGTCATTACCGGTCTTTCTGGCTCGGGCAAGAGTTCGCTGGCATTTGACACTATCTATGCCGAGGGCCAGCGTCGATACGTCGAGAGTCTTTCGAGCTATGCGCGCCAGTTCTTGGGCCAGATGGACAAACCCGACTTGGATTCAATCGACGGCCTTTCGCCGGCGGTGTCGATCGACCAAAAGACGACGTCTAAAAACCCTCGCTCGACGGTTGGCACCGTAACCGAGATTTATGACTATCTGCGCCTGCTGTTCGCCCGTGTGGGCACCCCGCACTGTCCCGAATGCGGCCGCGTCATTGAGCGCCAGACGACCGACCAGGTTGCCGACAAGGTCTTGGCGGCGGGGGAGGGCCGCCGCGCGTTTGTGCTGGCACCGGTGGTGCGCGGGCGAAAAGGCGAGTACACCAAACTGTTTGAGGACCTTCGCGCCGAGGGCTTTAGCCGCGTGCGTGTCGACGGTGAAGTGCGCTCGCTCGACGATCCGATCGATCTGGACAAGAAGTTCAAGCACGATATCGAGGTCGTGGTCGATCGCATCGTGATCCGTGAGAACTCTCTTGGCCGTATCGCCGAGTCTGTTGAGCAGGCGACCGCGCTGGCTCACGGCAATGTAAACGTGTACATGCTGCCCGATCGTGATGCTCCCGAGGGGACCGAGGGCGAGCTTCTGGAGTATTCGTTGGCCTTGGCGTGCCCGGAGCATGGACACTCCATTGACGATCTTCAGCCGCGTGATTTTTCGTTTAACGCTCCCTATGGCGCATGTCCTGAGTGCGACGGCCTGGGCTTTAAGAAAACCGTTGATGCCGAGGCGCTGATCGAGGACCCCTCGAAGTCCATTGCCGACGGAGTCTTTGGTAGCCTGTTTGGCAATTCGAACTACTATCCGCAGATTTTTGCTGCGGTCTGCAAACACTTTAAGGTGAGCGCCGATACGCCGTGGGAGGACTTGCCCCCTCGCGTGCGTCGTGCATTCTTGGATGGCCTGGGCGATACGAAGATCTCGGTCGACTACCAAAAGCTCGACGGACGTCGCAGCCAGTGGGATACCAAGTTTTCGGGCGTTCGCAACATCCTGTACGAACGCTATACCGAGACGACGAACGAGAACACCAAGGCGCGCCTGGAGAAGTACATTCGCGAGGAGCCGTGCTCGACCTGCCACGGCGCTCGTTTGCGCCCTGAGATGCTCGCCGTCACCGTGGGCGGCAAGTCCATTTACGAAGTTTGTTGCCTGTCGTGCCGTGAATCGCTCGAGTTTTTTGAGGGCCTGGAACTCACCGAGCGCCAACAGTTTATCGGCGGCCGTATCGTCAAGGAAATTCTGGAGCGCCTGCGTTTTCTGGTCGATGTTGGACTCGACTATCTGACACTCGATCGCGCCTCGGCGACGCTTTCCGGTGGCGAGGCACAGCGTATTCGCTTGGCAACGCAGATCGGCGCGGGTCTCATGGGCGTGCTCTATATTCTGGACGAGCCCTCGATCGGTCTTCATCAGCGTGACAACGAGCGCCTGATCAAGACGCTCGAGCGCCTGCGCGATATCGGCAATACCGTTATCGTTGTCGAACACGACGAGGATACAATCCGTGCCGCCGACTACGTGATCGACATGGGGCCCGGCGCCGGTGTCAACGGCGGACACGTAGTCGCGGCGGGAACGCCTGCTGATATCATGGCGTGTCCTGAGTCGATGACGGGCGCTTATCTGACCGGCAAACGAATGATTCGGGTGCCTGATGAACGGCGCAAGCCCGGTCGCGGCTGCCTTAAAATTACGGGCGCTCGAGCCAACAACCTCAAAAACGTTACTGCCAAGATCGAGTTTGGTACGCTTACGGTTGTTACCGGCGTGTCGGGATCGGGCAAGAGCTCCCTGGTTACCGACACCATTGCGCCTGCCCTTACGAATGCTATTCACCGTTCGACGCGCCCTGTGGGTCCGTATAAAAAAATCGAGGGCATCGAGTGTATCGATAAGGTTATCGATATCGACCAGTCGCCGATTGGCCGCACGCCGCGTTCCAACCCTGCTACCTATATCGGCCTGTGGGATGATCTTCGCGCGCTGTTTGCGAGTACGCCGGAGTCGAAGGCGCGCGGCTACTCGCCGGGTCGTTTCTCCTTTAATGTGAGTGGCGGGCGCTGCGAGGCGTGCAAGGGCGACGGGCAGATCAAGATCGAGATGCACTTCCTTCCCGATATCTACGTTCCCTGCGAAGTTTGCGGCGGTAAACGCTACAACCGCGAGACACTCGAGGTCACCTACCGTGGCAAGACCATCTCGGACGTGCTCGACATGAGCGTCACCGAGGCGCTGGCCTTCTTTGGGAATATCCCGCAGATTAAGCGCAAGCTCCAGACGCTGTACGATGTAGGCTTAGGCTACGTGAGCCTGGGCCAGCCCGCCACGACGCTCTCGGGCGGCGAGGCGCAGCGTGTGAAGCTCGCCAAGGAGCTTCATCGACGCCAGACGGGCAAGACGTTCTATATTTTGGACGAGCCGACGACCGGTCTTCATTTTGAGGACGTCCGCCAGCTGCTCGATGTGCTGCAGCGCTTGGTCGATGCGGGCAACACGGTGCTGGTGATTGAGCACAACCTTGATGTCATCAAGGTTGCCGACCGCCTGATCGATATGGGTCCCGAGGGCGGTAACGGCGGCGGAACCGTCGTGGTTTCGGGCACACCGGAGCAGGTTGCGGACTGTCCGCAGAGTTATACGGGCAAGTTTTTGGCGCCGTTGCTCAGGCGTGACCGGGAGCGTCAGGCTCAACTTGATGCTCAATAAATAGGCGATTCAGTTTATGGGCGCCATCGACTCCTTGTGATTCGATGGCGCTTGCTGTGTCGAAGTGACGTATGCAGCCGAATTGGACATATACTTAATCCTTGCGTCCGAATGCGAGAGAAAGGATATGTCATGGCAAAGGCTGTAAAGACGCCAAAAACCAATGCGATGCGCGAGCTGGAAAGTGCCGGCATTTCCTATGTTCTACATACGTACGAAGACGATGGTGATGAGTCGGTGGGCCTGGGGGTCGCGATTTCGGAGCAGCTTGGCGAGGAGCCCGGTCAAGGATTTAAGACTTTGGTCTGCGTGACGCCGTCCAACGACTATGTCGTGTGCTGCATCCCTGTTGCCGACGAGCTCGATCTAAAGTCCGCCGCGCGTGCCGCGGGGGAGAAGTCCTTGGCCATGATGCATGTGAAGGATTTGCTTGCGGCGACTGGCTACGTTCGCGGCGGCTGCAGCCCGGTCGGTATGAAAAAACGCTACCGGACGCTCATTGACGAGACATGCGTCCTTTGGGATACCATTTTTATTTCGGGAGGCAAGCGTGGTTATCAGCTCGAGCTTGCACCCGATGATTTAATTGCATTTTGCGGGGCGACGGTTGCCGCGATTACGAGAGAGGACTGAGCGATGCCGCAGGAAGAATTGAAGTGCGGAGCTCATTTTGCAAAAGAATCTGCGCCTCAGACACCCTCATCCGAAGTTTCTTCGTCGCGAGATGACACTGACGACATGGGCTCGTCGGACTACTCCACGGTTGGTCGTTCCGCCGGGCTTATGACCATTCTGACTATCGTGTCTCGCGTCACCGGTTTTATCCGCACGTGGGCAATGGCGGCCGCTATCGGCATGTCGCTACTCTCGTCCTCCTATCAGGTCGCCAACAACCTGCCCAATATGCTCTACGAACTCGTGATGGGTGGCATGCTCGTGACGGCGTTTTTGCCCGTGTACATGGGCGTGAGGCGTGAGCAGGGTCGCGAGGCCTCGAACGAGTACGTGGGCAACCTGCTTGGCATTCTGCTTTTGGTGCTGGGTGGCATTTCGTTGCTGGGGACCGTGTTCGCCCCGGGCTTTATCTGGACGCAATCGTTCCTTTCGGGTGACGGCGGCAGCATGGATACCGCTGCGTTCATGTTCCGTTTCTTTGCCATCCAGATTCTCTTTTATGGTTTGGGCTCGGTGTTCTCGGGCGTTCTCAACGCACACCGCGACTACTTCTGGTCGACGTTTGCCCCGGTCCTCAACAATGTGATCGTCATTGCGAGCTTTATGGGTTTTGCGCCCGTGTCCGCACAGTTTGGCGAACGTGCCGGCATCATCTTGATTGCGGCCGGTACGACCCTCGGTGTCTTTGTTCAGATGGCATGTCAGATTCCCGCGCTTGGCAAGCACGGCGTGCATCCCCATATCCATATCGACTTTAAGGACCCCGCGCTGCGCCAGACGATTGCGCTCGGTATCCCGACGCTGCTCGCCACGGTGTGCATGTTTGTCTCGACTTCTATCACCAACGCTGCCGCGCTGGTGGTCCAGCCCGAGACGGGTCCTTCCGTCATCGCCTATGCGCGCCTGTGGTACACGCTGCCCTACGCGCTGATTGCCGCCTCGCTTTCGACGGCGCTCTATACCGAGCTCTCTCATGACGCACAGGAGAAGGATTACGACAGCGTTCGCACGGGCATTTCGCGTGGCGTCGCCCAGATGCTGTTCTTCCTGATTCCGTTCGCACTGTACCTGATTGTCTTCGCACGTCCGCTCAACATGATTTACTGTGCCGGCAAGTTCGATGAATCCGGCGTGGCGCTGGTGTCCGAGTACCTTGTCTACCTGGCGCTCTCGCTGCCGCTCTACGGCGTGGTCGTGTTGATGCAGAAGAGCTTCTCTGCCTTGCTCGACATGAAGCCCTATAGCCGCTATTGCCTGTATTCCGCCATCGGCCAGGCTGGCTCGGTTCTGCTGTTTGGCGTTGTGCTGGGCTTCGGTATGCCGGCAATCGCGTTTTCGTATGTTGTCGACTACGTGATCTTGGTCGGCTGTTCGCTGTGGTGGCTGCGTCGTCGCCTGCGTGGCCTTCAGGTCAAATCTATCCTGCATGGCGGTTTCTTTGGCCTTTTGCTCGGCGGCCTAGGGGCTGCCGCAGGCGCCGGCGTCATGTGGGCGCTTGAACACTTTGTCGGGGTACTTGGCGGCTCGATTCTGATTACTCTTGGCTATGTTTGCGTTGCGGGTGTCGTCTCGCTTGCTGTTACCTTTGGCCTTGCCGTCGTTCTTAAGATGCCCGAGGTCTCGGCGCTGCTTCGTCGCAAGTAGGTGCGTGTGGCCGGTCACGACAACATTCCAACACTCGCCGAGCAGGTTTCGCGCGTTCCCACGCAGCCCGGATGTTACCTTTGGAAAGATGCCAAGGGCGATGTCATCTACGTTGGCAAGGCGAAAAACCTGCGTTCCCGTATGCGCCAGTACGTGACGCTGCAGGATGAGCGCCAAAAAATACCGCTCATGATGCAATTGGTTGCGAGCTTTGACTACATCGTTGTCGAAACCGAGCATGAGGCGCTTGTACTCGAGCGCAACCTGATCGGCCAGTACCATCCGTACTTTAACGTCGACCTCAAGGATGACAAGAGCTACCCCTTTATCGCCATTACAAAGGGCGACCTGTATCCCGCTATCAAATACACGCGCGAGCGTCATAAGCCGGGAACGCGTTATTTTGGTCCCTATACCGATAGCCGCGCGGCGCGTGAGACCATTGACACGCTGCGCAAGGTGATCCCGATCTGCTCGGCTTCTTGTGCGGAGTGGCGTCGTTGTCGTCGTATCGTCGAGTCCCACAAGGGCGAGGAAGACATCGTCAATATGATTTGCGCGCAAAACGGGCGTCCCTGCTTCGACTACCATGTCGGGCGCGGCCCAGGTGCGTGTGTCGGCGCGATTTCTCCTACGGACTATGCCAAGAACGTCAAGCGTGTCGAGCGCTTTTTGTCGGGCCATCGCAAGGATGTCGTCGATGAGCTGACCTCCGAGATGACGGATGCCGCCGAGGCGCTCGACTTTGAGCGCGCGGCACGCGTCAAACGTCGTTTGGAGGTCATCAGGGGTCTGGACGACCGTCAGCAAGTCGTTTTTCCCTCCAGTGTCGATATCGATGTCATCGGTTTCTATCGCGAGGAGACCATCTCCGCCGCTTGCGTCTTTGTCGTGCGTGAGGGTCGAACGGTTCGAACCTGCGAGTTTATTCTCGATAAGGGTTTGGATGTCGACGAAGAGGAACTTCAATCGGGCTTTCTTAAGCGCTATTACGACGAGACGGCTGATATTCCAGCTGAGATAAACCTCTCTGTCGAGCTTGAGGATGCGGAGGCGCTGGGGGAGTGGCTTGCAGGCAAGCGCGAGCGTTCCTGCCATCTCCATAGGCCGCAGCGTGGCGAAAAGCACCGTTTGCTCGATATGGCATCCAAAAATGCGCGCCATGCCCTCATGCGCTACATGATGCGAACGGGGTACGCTGACGACCGCACCAATCAAGCGCTCCTGGAGCTCGAAAGCGCGCTGGCGCTGCCGGCGCCGCCGATGCGTATCGAGTGCTTCGATATCTCGACGCTGCATGGAACCTTTACGGTCGCCTCGATGGTGGTGTTTACCAACGGACGCGCCGACAAGAGCCAGTACCGTCGTTTTAAAATTCAGGCCGAATTGGACGAGGCAAACGACTTCGTGTCGATGTCCGAGGTTTTGGGACGACGCTATGCTCCCGAGCGCATGGTCGACGAGCGCTTTGGCTCGCGCCCCGATTTGCTCGTTGTCGATGGCGGTAAGCCGCAATTGACCGCTGCGATCAAGCAACTTGAGGCTCTTGGGCTCGATATACCGGTTTGTGGCTTGGCGAAGGCCGATGAGGAAGTTTTCGTGCCTTGGGACGAGACTCCCGTCGTGCTGCCGACCGGGTCTGCTTCGCTCTATCTAATTAAACAGGTTCGCGATGAATCGCACCGTTTTGCCATCACGTTCCATCGCGAGTTGCGCGATAAAGCCATGACGGTTTCGGTACTCGATGACGTTCCAGGCGTGGGACCCACCAGAAAACGTGCCCTTATGCGCCATTTTGGCTCGATGAAGCGTTTGCGCGCGGCGAGCGAGCAAGAGATTGCGGAAGTTCGCGGCATACCTGCCGATGTTGCCAAGGCGGTCCACGAGGCGCTCGTTGCATGGAATGCCGAGCGCGCCGAGGCGGCGGCTGGCCATTCCGATAGCTAAACACGAGCCAAACAACTGATATACATGATTGCGCGATTTTCAACCATTTATTTCGCCATGATTGCCTGCTGGTTTCGGGTTTTATTAACGCTAAAACGTTTGACTAACCCAAGCGAAAACCCTGCTATCCTGCGGGTTGACGAAGACTGATATCTCACCTCGCCGATACATACTGTCTGGCGAATCGTTTGTCAACGAATTCGGTGAACGGTAGTAAATACCGTTCAAGCGTATGTATGTATCGGTCGCCGAGCGCGGCACCTCAGTTGGGTTCGTCGGTAGGTAAGGTATATATCGTCCGCAAGTTGCGCGGGGGCAAGTCTAGGTGCTCCCGAGTAAGATTCTCTATTGATAGGAGAAGACATGGCCATCATCAACAAGGGTATGTCCAGGCGCTCGTTCCTCGGCCTCACCGGCAGCGTCGCTGCTGTCGCAGGGCTTGGTCTCACCGGCTGCGGTGGCAGCTCTAGCGACGAGGGTTCCGCTTCCGGTTCCACCGATTCCGCCAACCGTGGCGGCGGCGTGATCACCGCTGGTTCCGCTTACGCTCCGTCCAGCTTCGATCCCGCCAGCACCGGCTCCGCTGTGGGCCTGGGTGCTAACTGGCACGTCGTCGAGGGCCTCTACGGCATCGATTACCACGACTACAGCACCTTCAACGAGCTCGCCACCGACGATCCTAAGTCCGTGGACGACACCACTTTCGAGGTCACCATCCGCAAGGGCGCCAAGTTCTCCGATGGCACCGAGGTCACCGCTGACGATGTCGTTGCCTCCTACACCGCTTGCGCCGCTTCCGCTACCTATGCTCCGTTCTTCCAGCCCTTCGAGTCCATCGAGGCCAAGGACGCCAGCACCGTGACGGTCAAGACCAAGGTCCCCAACTTCTCCCTGCTCAAGGATCGTCTGGCCATCGTCCGCGTTACCCCGGCCACTCAGACCGAGGAGGATCGCGCCAAGCAGCCGATCGGCTCCGGCCCCTGGATGTACGACTCTATCTCCGATACCGAGATTACCCTGGTTCCCAATCCTGAGTACAACGGTGAGTATGCTGCCGAGGATAAGAAGATCCAGTACAGCATCCTGACCGACCCCACCGCTCGCGTTACCGCTCAGCAGGAGGGCTCCACGCTCGTTATGGAGCTCGTTACCGCTGACGCCGTCGACCAGCTTGAGAGCGCCGGCTGCAAGATCGATAACGTTCAGGGTTTCGGCACCCGCTTCATCATGTTCAACGTCGCCAAGGAGCCTTGGAACAACGTCAAGGTCCGTCAGGCTGTCATGTATGCGCTCGACACCGAGAAGATGGTCAGTAACACCTTCGCCGGCCTTGCCACCGCTGCCAGCTGCTACCTGCCCAAGAGCTTCACCAACTATCATGAGGCTTCCACGGTGTACAAGACCGACGCCAAGAAGGCTAAGAAGCTCATCGAGGAGTCTGGCATCACCCCGGGTGCCATCACCCTGCGCACCACCGACAACGAGCAGATTAAGGGCATGGCCGCCCAGGTCAAGAACGACCTCGATGCTCTCGGCTTCGATGTGACCATCCAGACCGATACCTCGCCGGCTACCTACGCTGCCATCGACGGCGGCGAGGCCTACGATATCCTTCTTGCCCCTGGCGATCCTTCCTGCTTCGGCGCCGACCCCGACCTGCTGCTCAACTGGTGGTACGGCGACAACGTCTGGATGCAGACCCGTTGCCCGTGGAAGGAGTCCGCTGAGTGGCAGAAGCTCCACGGTCTCATGGACGAGGCTCTTGCCGCCGAGGGCGACGAGCAGCAGAAGAAGTGGAACGAGTGTTTCGACATCATTGCCGACAACGCCGTTCTGTACCCCGTTGTCCACGTCAAGACCGTCTCCGCTTCTTGGGACGATCCGTCCACTGCGCCCAATGGCGAGGCCCTCGATGGTTTCAAGGGCATCGGCACGACGAGCATGTCCTTCAGGGGCGTTGCGACCGTCAAGGCGTAAGACTCGCTTGAGTCTATATGCAGGATGTCGGTCGTTGGGACCGTATCCTCATAGTTGAAACAAAGACCCGGGCGGCAACGATGTCGCTCGGGTCTTGTAATGAGTATCCGTACTCATATACCAGTTGGTCCTACCGACAAAAGAAAGGGGAGAGAACGTGAACAACTTGCTACGTTTGATTGGAAGGCGTCTTGTGGCGCTGCCGATCATGGCATTGGGCGTCACCGTCCTGGTGTTCTTCCTTATGTCGTTCTCCAAGACCGACCCCGCCTACACGGCGTTGGGTGACGGCGCCTCGCCCGAGGCGGTTGCCGAGTACCATGAGAAGTATGGTCTGGACGACCCCTGGCCCGTGCGCTACGTGCGCTATATGGGCGATTTGATCCATGGCGACATGGGCACCTATGGTGCTGCTCGCAACTCCGTTGCCAAGCGCATCTCCACGGCCCTGCCCGTCACGATGCAGCTGACCTTCATCGGCCTTGCCATCGGTGCGGTCGTTTCGTTTTTGCTCGGCGTCATCGCGGCACTGTATCGCGACAAATGGCCGGACCAAGTGATCCGCGTCTTTTCCATCGCCGGCTTGGCAACCCCGTCGTTCTGGCTTGCCGTTCTGTTGATCCTGCTGTTCTCTTCCTACCTTAAGGTGCTCCCGGCATCGGGTGCTCTGCCTCACTTCACCACGAATCCGGTTGGCTATCTGGGACGTATGATCATGCCCGCTATCGCCTTGGCATTTCCGCTGACGGGCCAGATGACTCGTATCGTGCGTACCGCCATGGTCGAGGAGCTCGACAAGGACTATGTCCGTATGGCTCGCGGCGCCGGCGTTCCCGAGAAGGTCGTCGTCGGCATCAACGTTCTTCGCAATGCGCTGATTACCCCGGTCACCACCCTCGGTCTTAAGATCGGTTACCTCATGGGCGGCGCCGTCGTCATCGAGGTTATCTTCAACCTCCCCGGCATGGGCACCGCGATTTTGCAGGGCGTTCAGGGCAACGAGGCGAACCTGGTTCAGGGCGTCGTTATCGTCGTTGCTCTTGCCTTCATCATCATCAACATCGTGGTTGACATGCTCTACCTGCTCATCAACCCGCGCATCAGGACGGTGTAGATTATGGTAAAGATTCGAGAGAAGCAAACCGAGCAGCTCGAGAAGGCTGCCTCCAAGGGGCTCAAGCTCGGTGGCTGGAAGAAGATGACGCTGTCTTCTAAGATTGCCGCCGTCGTGCTGGCGCTGGTCGCCCTGACTGCGATTCTGGCGCCCCTTCTTGCCCCCTATAGCCCGGTCGAGATCTTTACGGCTCGTCAGGCTCCCGGCAACGGATTTATCTTCGGTACCGACGATAAAGGTCGCGACATTCTGTCGCGTATGCTCTACGGTGGTCGTTACTCGCTGATTATCGGCTTTGGCGCCACTGCCATGGCTCTGGTCTGCGGCTCGGTCGTGGGCGCCCTTGCAGCGGTTTCGCGCAAGGCCGTCTCCGAGACGATCATGCGTATCTTGGACATCATCATGTCCATCCCGGGCATCGCCCTCGCGGCCGTCTTCGTCTCCATCCTGGGCAACTCCGTGCCGTCGATCATCTTCGCCATCGGCTTTATGTACACTCCGCAGATTGCCCGTATCGTGCGCGCCAATATCGTGTCCGAGTACGGCGAGGACTATGTCCGCGCGGTCATCGTTTCCGGCGCCAAGGCTCCGTGGATTTTGATCAAGCATGTTCTGCGTAACTGCATCGCTCCGATCATGGTCTTCACCGTTACCCTGGTCGCCGACGCCATCATCTTCGAGGCCTCGCTGACCTTCATCGGCGCTGGTATCCAGGAGCCCACCGCTACCTGGGGCAACATCCTCGCCGACGCCCGCGGCGGCGTGCTCGCCGGTCGTTGGTGGCAGGCGCTGTTCCCGGGCCTGGCCATCATGATCACCTGCCTGGCGCTCAACATCCTCTCCGAGGGCATTACCGACGCCATGGCCGCTGCTCCCTCCGCCGCCCTGGATCCTACCGATTCCTCCAAGCGTCGCGAGGCCGATCTGCTGGTCTCCGACCCCGTTCGCGCCTACAAGGAGCAGGCCCAGTCCCTCTCCGCTCGCCTTGGCGCCCTGCGCGATGTCGAGCTCAAGCGTGACGATCGCCATGTGCCCGACGAGTCTGTCGAACCGATTCTCTCGGTCCGTGACTTCTGCATCCAGTTTGAGCATCACGGTGATATCAACGTTGTCGACCATGTCAACTTTGACGTCCGTCCTGGTCAGACCATGGGCCTGGTGGGCGAGTCCGGTTGCGGTAAGTCCATCACCACGCTGGCCATCATGGGCCTGACCGATGAGGACGAGCACCTTTCCGGCGAGGTCCTCTGGGAGGGCCGTGACCTGCTCAAGATGAGCAAGAAGGAGTGGTTCGGCCTGCGTGGTACCGATATCGCTATGGTCTATCAGGATGCCCTGTCCTCGCTCAACCCCTCCATGCTCATCTCTGCCCAGATGAAGCAGCTCACCAAGCGCGGCGGAACCCGCAGCGCCGAGGAGCTCCTGGAGCTCGTCGGCCTCGATCCCAAGCGCACGCTCGAGAGCTATCCGCACGAGCTTTCCGGCGGCCAGCGTCAGCGTGTCCTGATCGCTATGGCCCTTACCCGCGACCCCAAGCTGGTCATCTGCGACGAGCCCACGACCGCTCTGGACGTTACCGTCCAGAAGCAGGTCATCAAGCTGCTCAACGATCTTCAGGCCAAGCTCGGCTTTGCCATGATCTTCGTTTCGCATGACCTGGCTCTGGTCGCCGAGGTCGCCCATAACATCACGGTTATGTACGCTGGCCAGGTTATCGAGCAGGCGCCCACCAAGGAGCTGCTCACTAACCCGATCCACGAGTACACCCGCGGTCTTCTGGGTTCCGTTCTGTCCATCGAGAGCGGTTCGGGCCGCCTGCACCAGGTGCCCGGCGCCGTTCCGAGCCCGCGCGATTTCCCCAAGGGCGATCGCTTCGCGCCCCGCTCGAGCCACCCGCGTATTGGCCTGGACACCCGTCCGGTCTTCAAGCGCGTGCCCGGCACCGAGCACTTCTATTCCGAGCTCCCCGACGAGGTGCTCAAGGCAAATGGTTTGACCCCTCACGCGGAGGTGATGTAGATGAGCGAGACCGCAGTAAACGGCGTCGAGCCGATCATCTTCCTTGATGACGTCCACGTCACCTTTAGGACCCGTACCGGCTCGATTCTGCACCCCAACCTGGTTCACGCCGTCCAGGGTGTAACGATTAAGCTCATGCCCGGTCAGACGATTGGCATCGTCGGCGAGTCCGGTTGCGGTAAGTCCACCACCGCTAACGTCATGTGCGGCCTGCAGGCCCCCACGAGCGGCAAGGTCTACTTTAAGGGCAAGGACATTACCAAACGTACCGCCGAGGACCGTCGCCACATGGGTCGCGTCATCTCGGTCGTGTTCCAGAACCCGGCCACGGCGCTCAACCCCCGCATGGTCGTTCGCGAGCAGCTGCTCGACCCCATGCGCGTCCACAACCTGGGTACCGAGGCCGAGCAGGAGAAGCGCGTCAAGGAGCTTTTGGAGCTCACCGGTCTGCCCAGCTCCGCCGCCGAGGTTCTTCCCGGCCAGCTTTCGGGCGGCCAGCGTCAGCGCGTCGCAATTGCCCGTGCCCTGTCGCTGAACCCCGATGCCATCATCGCCGACGAGCCCACCTCGGCTCTGGACGTTTCGGTCCGCGCGCAGATTCTCAACCTGTTGACCGACCTTAAGAAGGAGCTCGGCCTGGCCATGGTGTTCATCAGCCATGACATCCAGACGGTCCGCTATATCTCTGACGACATCATCGTTATGAATGGCGGCAAGATCGTCGAGCAGGGCGAGGCCAAGCAGGTCTTCCAGCACCCCCAGGACCCCTACACCAAGATGCTGCTCGGCGCTGCGCCGTCGCTGTTGCATCCCAAGCTCGGCGAATAGCCTCGCTTTCCCTCCCGTGCGCCCGGTTCCCTTGCCGGGCGCACCTCCGTTGCGATTTCGAAAGGTTGGGTTCACGAGCCATGCCAAGTGCTCAGGAGCTACAACAATAATTTGGTGAATATCGAGGCGCCATGCCCCGTCCATCAGATTTCGATCTCTTTTGGAAGGATCGCATGGCCGAGGCCGACGCCGTCGGGCTTGACTATGCGATCGAGACGGCATCGGTCGCCGATGCCGCGACCTGCCAGCTTTTCGACCTCTGGTATACCGGCATGTGTGGCGCTCGCCTGCATGCCAAGTACCTTAAACCCGTCTCGGACGAGCCCGTGCCATTGGTACTTCAGTTCCATGGGTATCCGGGTGCAAGCCGCAGCTGGTTTGAGCAAGCGTCGTTTGCGGGCATGGGCATGGCACTCATCGCCCTCGACTGCCCCGGCCAAGGAGGTCCCTCCGAGGACATTGGTGGATTTGAGGGCACAACGGTTGCCGGTCATATCGTCGCCGGTATCGACGGCGACCCGGCCAACCTCTACTATGTCCGCTTGCACCAAGATATTCGCATCCTGTGCCGCATCGTTCGCGAGCTCGAGGGCATCGATCTTGCGCGTGTGTTTGTGAACGGCGCGTCGCAGGGCGGCGGTTTGGGCATTGCGACCTGTGCACTTAACAGCGAGCTTATCAATCGTGCCGCCATCCTCTATCCCTTCCTGTCAGATTTCCGCCTGGTCTGGGATTTGGATGCCGACGACATTGCCTACGAGGGCCTGCGCTATTGGTCTCGCTGGTTTGACGAGGACTCGACTCGTATTGACGAAGCCTATGCCAAGCTGGCGTACTTCGATTCCAAGAACTTTGCCCCTATGGTCAAATGCCCCGTGCTGTTTGGCACTGGCACAGCCGATATCGTCTGTCCGCCAGCGACGCAGTTTGCAGTCTATAACAGCCTGACCTGCGAAAAGCGTCATGAGTTCTTTGAAGGCTTTGGCCACGAGGAGATTCAGGATTTTGACGATTTGATCATTCCGTTTTTCTGCAAGGGAGGGGAGGCTCATGTCTAAGTGCGAGAGCAATGTTGACGAGCTGATTGTCCCCGGGCTCGTGGGAATTCCTGGAACGGTTTCGTCAAAGCTCGTAGAATATCGGGACTGGCGCGGTGATGTCCAAGCAGATGTTTCTGATTTAGAGACATGCGCTTCGAATCTTGAGATTCAAGGCCTGGCCATTACGGCGATTGACTTTGTTAACCCCTGCGCCCGTTATTCGGAGGTCTCCTTTGAGCTCGGTGACGATGCGATTCACGCTCGTTTGATCGAGCCTGTCGGTCGTGCCCGAGTATCTGAGCGCGTGCCGCTTTGCCTGATGTTCCACGACATCGATCGGCCTGTGCGCGGCTGGCATCACATGACGAGATTTTCCGCCATGGGGTATGCCGTCCTCGCGCTGGATGACGATGTTGCTGGTGCGGACGACCTGCAGCGGGGGATTTCTTCGCCCGCTTTTGTCGAGCGCGTCCGTTGGGGTTGCGCGCTGGCGAAGGTGGCGCGCAATCTTGATGGCATGGACCCTGACCGCATCTTTGCATGGGGCGAGGGCCTTGGCGGCGGTGTCGCGCTGGCGGTTTCTGCTCTGGACGAGCGGGGCCTCGCCTGCACGGCGGTTGCCAATCCACTTCCCGGCGGCCTCGAGGCGTTGTCGTCTCAGGTGCGCGGATCGGTGCTCATGGGCACATCGCTTATGGATACCGTGAGCGACCCCAAGGGTCAGTTTGCCGTATTCAACGGTCTTGAGTGTGACCGGAGGCATATCATCTATGCCAAATACGCTCACGAGCGCATCAATGCGTTCGAAAACGAAGTCGTCGACTTCTTTAACCAAACGTTCTACTCGTGTTCTTTGGCCTAGACGGCCTGAACACTGCCAACAAGAGTGGGTGGCACAGGGTCGCCCGCCAGACAACTAAGGAGATTCTTGTGGCAACTCAGAAATTCACCGGCGTTATCCCTCCCGTCGTTGTTCCCGATACCGAAGATCACCAGCTCGACGTTGCCTCCTTTGAGCGCAGCATTAACCGCATGATCGATGCCGGCGTCGATGGCCTGTTCTTCCTGGGCTCCTCGGGCGAGGTCGTCTTCTCCACCGACGAGCGTCGTCGCCAGATTATCGCCGAGGCCGTTCGTATCGTCGACCACCGTGTGCCCGTTCTGGTCGGCATCATCGATACCGAGACCGAGCGCATGATCGAGCACGGCAAGGTCGCTCAGGAGCTGGGCGCCGATGCCCTCGTCGCCACCTGCCCGTTCTATGCCCTGCAGGGCATGACCGAGGTTGAGGAGCACTTCCGCATCCTGCATGAGGAGCTCGACCTGCCCATCTTTGCCTATGACATTCCCGTCTGCGTTCACACCAAGCTCCCCTGGAAGCTCCTTGCCAAGCTCGGCGCCGAGGGCGTTCTGGCCGGCGTCAAGGATTCCTCGGGTGATGACATCTCGTTCCGCTACCTCGTTCAGGAGAACGAGAAGAACGGCCATCCGATGAGCATTCTCACCGGTCACGAGGTTGTTGTCGACGGCGCCTACCTCGGTGGCGCCGACGGTTCCGTCCCGGGTCTCGCCAACGTTGAGCCCGAGGGCTACGTGCGTCAGTGGAAGGCCGCTCAGGCTGGTGACTGGGCTACCGTCAAGGCCGAGCAGGATCGCCTCAATGAGATTTCGCACATTTGGGATGTCACCTCGGGCGTCCAGGGCTATGCCGGTGGCGTCGGCGCCTTCAAGACCGCTATGAACCTCATGGGCATCTTCGACAGCCCGACCATGCCGCGCCCGGTGAAGGCCATGACCGGCGAGAACGTCGAGGCGATTAAGAAGGTCCTTCAGGACAACGGTCTCCTGTAAAGCTTCCCCGGGCACCCGACCTCGCCGTTCAACCGTGCGGCCATGACCCATTAGGTTAATGGCCACACGGTTTCTCGGCGATCTCGGGCACCTGGAAAACCTTTACCGCGCTGTGACGGCTAGCCTGACGGCGCATTTCCTGTAGTTGTTTTTTATCTCCTAAGGAGAGCGACATGGAGAACAAGTACGTCTGCTCTGTCGATATCGGCGGAACTAAGATCGCGACTGCCATCATGGAGTACCCGGCTGACGGCAGCGTGCCCCATCCCGTATTTGAGGCCGAGGTTCCCACCGAGGCCCAGGAGGGCGGCGAGGCCGTCTTCCAGCGTATCGAGGCGTCCATCAAGGCTGCTCTCGAGGCGAATCCCGATGTCGAGGTCCTTGGCGTCGGTATCGGTGCTGCCGGCGTCGTCGATCCCAAGACGGGCGCCATCGCGTATGCCAACGAGATCATGCCCGGCTGGTCCGGCGTCCAGTTGGGGCCGCGTCTGCGCGAGGACCTCGGTCTTCCCGTTGCCGTTGTAGGCGACGTGCAGGCTCATGCTCTGGGCGAGGCCCACTGGGGCGTCGGCAAGGGCAAGTTCTCCGTCTTGTGTCTTGGCATCGGTACGGGCATCGGCGGCGCATATGTCGAGAACGGCCGCGTGATGCAGGGCTTCCATGGTGCTGCCGGTCATATGGGCCACATCGAGTGCTCGGCTGCCGCCGGCATTCCCTGCGCCTGCGGGCGTTCCGGCCATCTGGAGTCGGTTGCTTCGGGCACTTCCATTGGTCGTATGTACGATGAGCGCTTTGGTCGCGTCGACCCCAGCCGTCCTTCGGTCGGTCGCGATGTGAACGACCTGTGCCGTGCGGGCGACGCAAAGGCGACCGAGGTCATCCATGACGCCGGCTTTGCGCTGGGTGCCAGCTTGGGCTCGCTCGCTAACATCCTGGACCCTGAGGTCATCGTGCTTTCGGGTGGCGTGATTCACCAAGGTCCCGATTGGCGTTCGCAGACGTGGAAGGATTCGGTGCACGAGGGCTATGCCAGCCAAGCGCTCGATCCGCTTCAGGACACGCCGATCCTCATCGGTTCTCTGGAGGGCGATGCTCCGCTCATCGGTGCCGCTGAGCATCTTCTTGCCTCGTTGAAGTAAACGTATCTTCTGTAGGAGCCTCCCGAGACAACACGCCTCGGGAGGCTGTTCTGAGAAAGGTTACAGCCTTATGACCGTCGATCCATTGATTCAATCCCTGAAGGGCAAGCTCGTCGTGAGCGTTCAGGCGTATATGGGCGAGCCGCTTCGTACGCCTGAGACCATGGCTCAAATGTCTCGCGCTTGCGAGCTCGGCGGCGCCGCCGCCATTCGCTGCCAGGGCCTTGCCGACATTGCCGCCATTAAGGGTCGCTGTGAGGTTCCTGTTATCGGCCTGTGGAAGGATGGGCACGAGGGCGTTTACATCACGCCGACGCTGCGCCACGCTCGCGCCTGCGTTGCTGCGGGTGCCGATATCGTGGCGATCGACGCCACCGATCGTCCGCGTCCCGATGGCAAGACCGTCGAAGATACTTTCCGTCCGCTGCACGAGGAGGGCGTGCTCCTGATGGCCGACTGTGCCACCATCGAGGATATTCGTCGTGCTGTCGACATGGGCTTCGACCTGGTGTCCACCACGCTGTCTCATGGTGTTGCCGCCATCGACTGCACCATGGCCGATGGCCCCGATCTGCCGCTCCTGCGTCAGGCGACCGAGGAATTCCCCGGCCTTCCCATCATTTGCGAGGGTCGCGTGCATACGCCCGAGGAGGCTCGCGCCGCGATCGATGCTGGCGCCTGGGCCGTTGTCGTCGGCACCGCCATCACGCACCCCACGAGTATTACGAGTTGGTTCAAGGCTGCGCTTGAGGCGTAAGACAGGCCTCGTATCCGCTCGGGGCGGTATACTCAATATAGGCAATTGACCGCGCGGGATCCGGGTTGCTGGGTCCCGCGCTTGTTTTCGGGAGGCAACACATGCAAAAGGGAGATGCCATGGATGCGGCGGAGCGCTCGGAGCGCATCCCCGATATCGTCATCATCACCGGAATGTCCGGATCAGGCCGCACACAGGCCATGCACGTGTTCGAGGACATGGGCTATTTTTGCATCGATAACCTGCCTCCGCGTCTCATCGCCCAGCTTGCCGAGCTCGTCGGCATCAATACGGGCGTGGGCAGGCATCTCGCCGTCACCTGCGATTTGCGTAGCCAGGGACTGTTTGACGAGTTGCTCGATGCGGTCGCCGCTCTCGAAGAGCGCGAGATGAGCTGCGACATCGTGTTCCTGGAGGCTTCTGACGAGGTGCTGATTCGTCGCTACAGCGAAAATCGCCGCCGTCATCCCATTGCCAAGCCGGGGGAGACTACGGCCGATGCCATTCAGCGCGAGCGCCTTCAGCTGCAGGGCGTGCGCGACCGAGCCGATATGATTATCGACACGAGCCGTCTGCGCACCTCTGCGCTGCGCAACAAGCTGCGTATGGCATTTTCCGAGCTGTCCGACCAGCAGCTTATGGATGTCCACGTGTTCTCGTTTGGCTTTAAGCACGGCATGCCCGTCGAAGCGGATATTATGATCGACGTCCGCTTCCTGCCCAATCCGTTCTACGATCCCGAGATGCGCACGATGACCGGTCTCGATAAAAAGGTCTCCGATTTTGTTCTGGACCATCCCAAGACGCAGGAGTTTTGGAAGGCTTGGACACAGCTGCTCGATACGGTCATGCCCGGTTATATCGCGGAGGGTAAGCCGCAGCTTTCTATCGCCATCGGCTGCACGGGCGGCCAGCACCGCAGCGTTGCCATTGCCGAGGCCACGGCCCGTTACCTGGAAGGCGCTCAGTATCATGTGAGCATCTCCCACCGCGACCTGTCGCGCGCCAACACGAAGGCATAGGCCTGCATGTCGTTTACCGCTGAGGTGCGCGACGAGCTTGCGCGCTGCGAACCCGAATGTGAATACTGCGACTTGTCGACGCTTGCCGCCCTCACGCGCGTGAGCGGTACGCTCTCGCTTACCGGCTCTGGGCGGTATCGTTTGACGGTTGCGACTGAGACGGGAGCCGTCGCGCGCACGATGATCACGCTGACGCATCGTATCCTTAAGCTCAAAACGGAGTTCACCGTCCGTAAATCTGTATTGCATAAGGTTCGAAACTACCTCATCACCTTGCCTGATCAGCCAGACCTGGATAAGGCCTTGGTTCTGCTGGGTATCCTCGAACGTAGGGGAGGACTTGTCGCCGGCGTACCCCGACATATCGTTGCCCGTCCTTGCTGTAGACTTGCCTATATCCGCGGCGCGCTCATCGCGGGCGGCTTCGTGGCCGATCCACGCGGCGATTTTCATTTGGAGATTGCTGTGCAGGGCGAGCAATATGCCAAGGGGCTTTGCGATCTGTTGGAGCAGATTGGGGTCCATGCTCGTGTTAATGCACGGCGGGGGTCATATGCCGTGTACATTAAGAGCGCCGAGGAAATCGAGCATCTATTAAAGCTGATTGGCGCCAAGCGCAGCGTTGCCGAGATTGAGGAGGCGCGCGCGGTCAAGTTGGTTAAGAACGATGTGAACCGTCGCGTGAACGCCGAGCTCGCCAACCAGACCAGAAGCGCCGGTGCCGCCCAACATCAGCTTGCGCTTATCGATGAGCTCGAGCAGCGTGGCCTTCGTGATGCGCTTCCGGATGCCTTGGCGGTCTTTTGCGACCTGCGCGAGCGCTATCCCGATCTGTCGTTGCGTGATTTGGGGGAGATGGCTGACCCTCCCTTGTCGAAGTCAGCCCTCTACCATCGTGTTTTACGGCTTGAAAAGCTCATTGAAGCAAACAGGTAGTTTGAAGTAACGACTTATATATGGATTTAGCTGCTATTTTAGTATTTAAAACGTTTTAACGTAAATTTGATTTTCAATTTCGAGCATTCTCGTGAAATTCAAGTCAAAAAAAAGGTATATTAGGCGAGTGGTTAGTTTGTGGGCCTCAACGGCGGGCGCTGTAGCTCGCGGGGGCCTTACGAAAGGAGACACAATGGCAGTAAAGGTTGCTATTAACGGCTTCGGTCGCATCGGTCGTCTGGCTTTCCGTCAGATGTTCGGTCATGAGGGCTCCGAGATCGTCGCTATCAACGACCTCACCTCTCCCGATATGCTCGCTTACCTGCTGAAGTACGACTCCACGCAGGGCAACTACGCTCGCGATCACGAGGTCGTTGCTGGCGAGGATTCCATCACCGTTGACGGCAAGGAGATCAAGATCTACAAGGAGGCCGACGCTAACAACCTGCCTTGGGGCGACCTTGACGTCGACGTCGTTCTCGAGTGCACCGGCTTCTACACCAGCAAGGCTAAGGCTCAGGCCCACATCAACGCTGGCGCCAAGAAGGTCGTCATCTCCGCTCCGGCCGGCAGCGATCTGCCCACCATCGTGTACAACGTCAACCATGAGACGCTGACCGCTGAGGACAACATCATCTCCGCTGCTTCCTGCACCACCAACTGCCTCGCCCCGATGGCCAAGGGTTTGAACGACTTCGCTCCCATCGTGTCCGGCATCATGACCACCATCCACGCCTTCACCGGCGACCAGATGCCGCTCGACGGCCCGCAGCGCAAGGGCAACTTCCGTCGCTCCCGCGCCTGCTCCGAGAACATCGTCCCGAACACCACGGGCGCTGCCAAGGCCATCGGCCTGGTTCTCCCCGAGCTCAACGGCAAGCTCATCGGTGCCGCCCAGCGCGTCCCGACGCCGACCGGCTCGCTGACCAACCTCTACGCCGTCGTTGACAAGAAGGTCACCGTCGACGAGGTCAACGCTGCCATGAAGGCCTACGCCGAGACCATCCCCGAGACCTTCGCCTACAACGAGGACCAGATCGTCTCCCGCGACATCGTCGGCGAGACCCACGGCTCCATCTTCGACGCCACTCAGACCATGTGCTCTGACCTCGGCAACGGCCAGACCCTCGTTCAGGTCACCTCTTGGTACGACAACGAGAACTCCTACACCTCTCAGATGGTCCGCACCATCAAGTACTTCGAGAAGTTCGTTGCTTAATTTAGCTTTTAGCGAATAGCTCGTTGAGCGTCTAAAGAAGGGCGCGGCCTTATAGGGCTTACACCCTAGGGTCGCGCCCTTTTTATAAGAAATCGTCTGCCGTAATGGGAGGCAGACACGTACGAAAGGTAGAAGCAAACATGGCCTTTACCAAGAAGACCGTCCGCGACATCGATGTCGACGGAAAGCGCGTTCTCGTCCGCGTTGACTTTAACGTGCCTATCAAGGATGGCGTCGTTGGCGACACCACCCGTATCAAGGCTGCCCTGCCCACCATCAACTACCTCGTTGAGCACAACGCTCGCGTCATCCTCATGAGCCACCTCGGCCGTCCCGAGGGCACCGGCTTCCAGCCCGAGCTGTCCCTCGAGCCCGTCGCCAAGAAGCTCGCTGAGCTCTCTGGTCTCGACGTTGCCTTTGTCGCTGACACCTACGGCGAGAAGGCTGCTGAGGCTGTCGCCGCCGTCGAGCCGGGTAAGGTCCTCGTTCTCGAGAACGTCCGTTTTGACAAGCGTGAGAAGAAGAACGATCCCGAGATCGCCAAGAAGCTCGCTTCCTATGGCGACGTCTTCGTTCTCGATGCTTTCGGTACCGCTCACCGCGCCCAGGGTTCCGTCGTGGGCCCCGCCGCTTACCTGCCTGCCGTCGCTGGCTTCCTGCTCGAGAAGGAGGTCGACACGCTGACCGGCATCTTCGCCGAGCCCGAGCGTCCCTTCGTCGCCATCGTCGGCGGTTCCAAGGTTTCCTCCAAGATCGGCGTTCTCGATCACCTCATCGACTCCGCTGACACCCTGATTATCGGTGGCGGCATGGCCTACACCTTCTTCCTGGCTCAGGGCCTGACCGTTGGTCAGTCCCTCAAGGAAGAGGACTGGGTCGAGCGCGCCGGCGAGATGCTCAAGAAGGCCGAGGAGAAGGGCGTCAAGATCCTGCTCCCCATCGACAACCGCGTTGCCGATCACTTTGGCGAGGACGCTGTCCCCGAGGTTGTCGCTTCCGACGCTATCCCCGACGATCGTGAGGGTATGGACATCGGCCCCAAGACCGAGGAGCTTTACGCCGAGGCCGTCAAGGGCGCCAAGACCGTGTTCTGGAACGGCCCCATGGGCGTCTTCGAGTTTGACAACTTCGCTCACGGCACCCAGGCTATCGCCGAGGCTGTCGCCGAGGCCGACTGCACCTCGATCATCGGCGGTGGCGACTCCGTCGCAGCTGTCAACAAGTTCAACCTGGCCGACAAGATGAGCTGGATCTCCACCGGTGGTGGCGCTTCCATGGAGCTCGTCGAGGGTAAGGCCCTGCCCGGAGTGGAGGCGCTTCTCGATGCCTAATCGCACTCTTCTTATCGCTGGTAACTGGAAGATGAACAACGACGTCGCCGAGGCCGCCAAGCTCGCCGACGAGCTGGCTCAGGCTCTGCCCGAGGTTCCGGCTGGCGTCGAGGTGCTCGTCTGCCCTCCGACCATCGACATCACCACGGTTCATGACCGCATTCAGGCTGCCCCCATCGCCCTCGGTGCACAGAACGTGTACTGGGAGGCCAAGGGTGCCTTCACCGGTGAGTCTTCTTGCGACATGCTCAAGTCCGCTGGCTGCACCTACTGCATTATCGGTCACTCCGAGCGTCGCGACTACTTCCACGAGACCGACGAGGACCAGAACAAGAAGGCTAAGGCTCTCGTTGCCGCCGGTCTTGTTCCCGTCTTCTGCTGCGGCGAGTCCCTCGAGGTCCGCGAGGCTGGCACCTATGTCGAGCACGTCGTGAACCAGGTCAAGGCTGGCCTTGCTGGCCTTGAGATCACCTGCCCCAAGCAGGTCGTCGTCGCCTACGAGCCCATCTGGGCCATCGGCACCGGCAAGACCGCTACCGCCGAGGACGCTCAGGAGGTCTGCGGCGCTATCCGTGAGACCCTCAAGGAGATGTTCGGCGAGGAGCTCGCCAACGGCATCCGCGTTCTCTACGGCGGTTCCGCCAAGCCCGGCAACATTGCCGAGCTCGTCGCCAAGCCCGACGTTGACGGCGCCCTCGTGGGCGGCGCTTCGCTCAAGGCTGCCGACTTCGCCTCTATGGTCGTCAAGGCAGGCGAGTAGGACATATGGCACAGCGTCATCTTCCTGCACTCCTGATCATCATGGATGGTTGCGGCCTTGCTCCGGCCGATGGCGAGAACGCCGTCGCCGCTGCCAAGACGCCCTTCCTTGATAGCCTGTACGAGAAGTACCCCCACACCACGCTCGGCGCTTCGGGCGAGGACGTGGGTCTTCCCGATGGCCAGATGGGTAACTCCGAGGTGGGTCACCTCAACATCGGTGCCGGACGCATCGTGTTCCAGGAGCTTTCGCGCATCAACAACGCCATCAAGGACGGCTCCATCGCCAAGAACGAGGTTTTTGTCAAGGCTATGGACGACGTCAAGGCTGACGGTAAGACTCTCCACCTCATGGGCCTTATGAGCCCTGGCGGTGTTCATTCTCACATGAACCACGTCGAGGCTCTGGTCAAGATGGCTGCCGAGCACGGTGTCAAGACCGTTCGCGTCCACGCCTTCATGGATGGTCGCGACGTTGACCCGCAGTCCGGTGCCGGTTACATGAGTGAGTTCTGCGCCTTCCTGGCTAAGATCTCCGAGGAGACCGGTTGCGACGCTCGCGTTGCCACCGTCTCGGGCCGTTATTGGGCCATGGACCGCGATAATCGTTGGGAGCGCATCCAGCGCGCCTACGACGTCATGGTCAACGCGTCCGATGCTGATACCGACCCCGTTGCCGGTATCAAGGCCTACTACGAGAAGGACCCGCGCGGCGACGAGTTCGTCGAGCCCTTCGCTGCCCACAACGAGGGCATTCACGAGGGCGACGCGGCCATCTTCTTCAACTTCCGTCCCGACCGCGCTCGTCAGATGACCCGCGTGTTCACGGACAAGGAGTTCGACGGCTTTGAGCGCGAGCAGATCAAGCTTTCGCACTTTGTGACGATGACCGAGTATGATCCGACGTTTGACGTCGAGGTCGCCTTCCCCAAGACGTTCCCCGAGAACGTCCTGGCCGACGTTATCGCCGCCAATGGCCTGAAGCAGCTGCACACTGCCGAGACCGAGAAGTACGCCCACGTGACGTTCTTCCTCAACGGTGGCATCGAGGAGCCCAAGGAGGGCGAGGAGCGCGTGCTCGTCGCTTCCCCCAAGGTTGCTACCTACGATCTGCAGCCCGAGATGAGCGCTCCCGAGGTTACCGAGAAGCTCGTCGCCGCCATCAACGAGGATCGCGCTGATTTCTACATCGTGAACTTCGCGAACTGCGACATGGTTGGTCACACCGGTGTCTTCGACGCTGCCGTTAAGGCTGTCGAGGCTGTTGACGATGCCCTGTCCAAGGTTGTCCCGGCGATTCTCGCCAAGGGCGGCTTTGCACTGATTACCGCCGACCACGGCAACGCCGATCACATGTTTGACGTTGCTTCCGACGGTTCCAAGCATCCGTTTACGGCTCACACCACCAACCGCGTGCCGTTCATCATCGTTGATGAGAAGGCACAGCTCACCGGTATCGAGGACGGCCGTCTTTCCGATATCGCTCCGACCATGCTCACCATGGCTGGTATTGAGCCTTCCGCCGAGATGACGGGCCGCGTGCTCGCCACCGAGGCCTAATAGAAAACAAATACCGTTTTCTAGTAAGGGGGTTGTCCACAACCGGACAACCCCCTTTTTGGTATTTCTGCCATTTCCACCCCGTCCTTGAGTGGCAGGTAGGGGAGAGCGGGGGATTGTGGTACAGTACTGGAGTTTGAACTGTTCTATTAAGGAGCTTATCTATGGGTCCGTTCCAGATTCTTCTGTTTGTCGTTTGGGCTGTCTCTGCCGTGGCGCTGACGATTCTCGTCCTGATGCATTCCGGTAAGGGCACCGGCGTTTCGGATATGATCGCTAGCTCGCTGTATAACTCCAGCTCTGCCACGGGCGTCATGGAGCAGAACCTCGATCGCCTGACGGTAATTATGGCCGTTGTTTTTGCCGTGTGCGTCGTCCTGTGCATGTTCTTCTTCCCGCAGGGCATCGTCGGCTACTAAGCATCGGCGTATATACGTTTGCAATGGGTCTCGCAGGTGCGGGACCCTTTTTGTTTACATATTTGTAACAGAGTCAAAATATCCCCACATACTTCGCCCAACTAAAGAAATTCTCGACCGTTAACCGGAATTAGCCCCAAATCGTGCATAAAATGCGCTACTGTATTGCGAAACGTTGGTCCGTTGTGCATAACCAGCCATAGCAGCGGGCGGCGTTTTGATGGTTCGGATCGGATTGTCTCGACATATGTCCGACTGAACATTTCTTTGTCCTATCTCATAAGGAGGATGGCATGGCTGATTCTATGTTCCACCAGCCCGTTATGGGTCGTCGCGCCTTTGTTGGCGGCACCCTCGCTGCGAGCTCCATGGCTTTTCTTGCCGCATGCGGCAAGAAGGGCGGCGACGCTTCCGGTTCTGAGTCCGGTTCGACGCTGAACTTCTACATCAACAACCCGGTCTGCATCGACCCCTACAATGTCCAGGAGGACCAGGGCACTCAGGTCGAGTACCAGCTCTTTGACGCTCTGACCTCTTATGACGCCGAGAAGGGCGAGATCGTTCCGCTGGCTTGCGAGTCCTTTGAGGCCAACGACGACGCCACCGAGTTTACCTTCAAGATCAAGAAGGCCAAGTTCCACAACGGTGACGACGTTACCTCCAAGTCCTTCAAGCTCGGTTGGGAGCGTCTGGTCAACACCAAGTCGGCCATCGCTACCGAGTACGGCCCTTCCGAGGTCTCCTATCACCTTTCCATGGTCGAGGGCTATGACGACCTGCTTGCCGGTAACGCTACCGAGCTCAGCGGTGTTACTTGCCCCGACGATGAGACCCTCGTCGTCAAGCTGTCTTCCGCTTACGCCGACTTCCCCTTCGTCGCCTCTCACCCGGCTCTGGCCCCGGTTCCCGAGTGCGCCGAGTCCGATGTCAAGAGCTTCTACCTTGCACCGGTCGGTAACGGCCCGTTCATGATGGACGGCAAGTGGGAGGATGGTCAGGAGATCAACCTCAAGAAGTTCGACGATTACTATGGCGACAAGGCCAAGATCGATGGCATCCACTTCCAGGTCATCAAGGACATGGAGACCGCTTACAAGGAGTTCCAGGCCGGTAACCTCGATGTCTGCGACGTTCCCGTTGCTCAGATCGACGCTGCCAAGAAGGATCGCGGCGTGTCCAAGGACGGCTACACCATGGGTGACGGCGAGCGCATGCTGCTCGGCGCCGAGCCTTCCACCTACTACCTGACCTGCAACAACACGGCCGAGCCGTTCAACAACGCCGACCTGCGCAGGGGTATCTCCCTGGCCATCAACCGTGAGGCCATCTGCAAGACCATCTTCAAGGGTACCCGTACCCCTGCCGACGGCATTGTTCCTCCGGGCATCGATGGCTACAAGGAGGGCGCATGGGAGTTCTGCGCCTACGACGTCGACAAGGCTAACGAGTACCTCGACAAGGTTGCTCCCGCTGGTGCTAACGGCGATCGTGGCATTAACGTGACTCTGTCCTACAACCAGGACGGTGGCCACAAGGAGATCATGGAGTCCATCATCGGCGACCTCGCCAAGGTTGGCGTTACCGCTGTCTCCGATACCCCCGAGTGGTCTGCCCTGCTCGAGCAGTACCAGAACTTTAACTATCAGTTCGGTCGTCTGGGTTGGATTGCTGACTACCCGATCATGGACAACTTCCTGTATCCGCTGTTCCACTCCGACTCCCTCGGTGGCGACAACCGCTCTGGTTACAACAACCCCGAGTTCGACGCCAAGGTCGATGAGGCCCGTACCACGGTTGACGACGAAGAGCGCGTCGCTAAGATGCAGGAGGCCGATGCAATGGTCGCTGCCGACTGCCCGGTCATCCCGGTGATGTTCTACACGCACACCATCGCCGGCTCCGATCGCATCAAGCACCTCTATGTCGATCCGCAGAAACACGCCGATCTGGGTACCGCTGAGCTCGCCTAAGAGTTTGCAGCTTCCGTGAGGGTCAAGTATTTACGTAGACCTCATGGGAAACATACAGTTCTCCCTAACCTGGGGTAAACTGGCTGATGGTAATTTTGGGATGCCGGTCTGGCGATCGGCATCCCATTTAGGTTAATCCCTAGATAGGGGAGTGGTATGGGTAAGTACATCGTTAAACGTGTGCTTCAGTTCATCCCGGTGTTTTTGGGCGTTACGCTGATTTTGTTCGCCCTCCAGAATATCGTGCCGGGAGATCCGATCAAGCTGATCGGTGGAGACAAGGCTCTGTCCCCCGAGGTGGAGCTTCAGCTTCGCGTTCGCTATCACCTGGTCCAGTCGGACGAGGACGGCAACGCGATCCTTGACGAGAACGGCGACCCCGTTCAAACGTCGCTCGTGGACCGTTACTTGTATTACATGAACGGCCTGCTTCATGGCGATCTGGGCAATTCGTATCAGCGCAAGCTGCCGGTTACGGAAATCTTTGCCCAGAAGTATCCGTATACGGTCAAACTTGCCGCGTGCGCCATCGTGCTCGAGGCAATCATGGGTATCGGTGCGGGTATCATTTCGGCGGTAAAGCGTTATTCCTTCTGGGATATTTTGGTAACGCTCACCACGTCGATCCTCGTTGCCGTCCCGGCCTTCTGGCTCGGTATGTTGCTGCAACTGTTCTTTGGCGTCATTCTCAAGGACGCCACGGGCGGTGCATTCTCCATGCCGATCTCGGGTGCCGGCGGTGCCAGCTCTCAGTATCAGGATTGGATGCACTATGTGCTTCCGACCATTACGCTGGCTTCGGTTTCGACCGCTTATGCTGCCCGCATAATGCGCTCGCAGCTGCTTGACGTCATGAACCAGGATTACATCCGTACGGCAAAAGCCAAGGGTCTCTCCAATCGCGCGATCATCATCAAGCATGCGCTTAAGAATGCACTCATCCCCGTCGTTACCTATATTGGTGTCGACTTTGGCGGCATGCTTTCGGGCGCCATCCTGACCGAGACGGTCTTTAACTGGCCCGGTATCGGCTATGAGGTCTATCGCGCCATTAGCATGCGTGACTGGCCCATCGTTATGGGCGGCGTTACGCTCATCGTCGTCGTCGTCATGGTGATCAACCTGCTCGTCGACATTAGCTATGCATTCCTCGACCCGCGCATCCGCCTTGGCGGTCCGTCGGATAAGGCCTAAGGGAGGTACGTCTCATGCAGGAAACTGATTCTCAGTCTCAGGAGCAGGCTACCGCCACCAAGGCCGCATCTGCTCCCGCCAAGTCCCGCACGCTGTGGGGCGACGCTTTTAAGCGTCTTCGTAAGAACAAGCTCGCCGTTATCGGTGTCTGCTGGATCATCATCGTCGTTGTGGTTGCCCTGACCGCAGATCTGTGGGCTAAGCCCTGGCTCGGTTCGCCGACGGCTTCCGACTCGACCACCATGGCCCAGACGTCGCTGATGGCTCCGTGTGCAGAGCACCCGTTTGGCACCGACGCTCTTGGTCGTGACATTCTCGTTCGCGTTATCTACGGTGCACGTGTTTCGCTTTCCGTCGGTATTATGGCCACTGCGATCTCCACGGTGATTGGTCTGGTCATGGGTGCTCTGGCCGGTTTCTACGGCGGCATCTGGGATACGATCATCATGCGCTGTGCGGACATCTTCCTGGCGTTTCCGTACGTGCTGTTCGTTGTCGCCATGATCGCCGTTATCGGCCGTGGTCTTCAGAACGTCTTTATCGCCATCGGCATTCTCGGATGGCCTTCGATTGCGCGCGTCTTCCGCTCTGCAATCTTGACGGTCAAGGAAAACGACTATGTTGACGCTGCGCGCGCGATGGGTGCATCTGATGCTCGTATCGTCGTGCGTCACATCTTCCCGAACTCCGTCGCCTCCATCGTGGTCTACGCGACCATGAACATCGGTGGCGCCATTCTGACCGAGTCCGCTCTGTCCTTCCTCGGCATGGGCGTTATTCCGCCTACGCCTTCGTGGGGCTCCATGATTCAGGACGGTCAGCAGTATCTTCTGACTGCCCCCTGGATGATGATCATGCCCGGTCTGGCAATTCTCTCGACGGTGCTCGCCTTCACCCTGCTGGGTGACGGTCTGCGCGACGCCCTCGACGTCAAGATGAAGGACGCATAAGGATGAAGAAGAACAAGAACTATGTGGACCTGAAGGACCAGCCGGTTCCCGAGGGCCAGCATCTGCTCGAGGTCGATGACCTTAAGATGTATTTCCACACCGAGGATGGCGTTGTTCGCGCTGTCGACGGTGTCTCCTACACGCTCGATCGCGGCGAGACCCTGGGCGTCGTCGGTGAGTCCGGCTCCGGTAAGTCCGTGACCGCCATGACTATCATGGGCCTCATCTCGATGCCTCCGGGAAAGATTGAGGGCGGCGACGTTCGCTATCGCGGTCGTTCTATCCTCGAAATGACCGAGGAAGAGATGCAGCACATTCGCGGTAACGATATCGCGATGATCTTCCAGGATCCTATGACCTCCTTGAACCCGGTCTATAAGATCGGCAAGCAGGTGGGCGAGGGCCTTCGTCTGCACCGTGGCTACTCCAAGCAGGAGGCACTCAAGCGCGCTACCGAGCTTTTGGACCTCGTGGGTATCCCCGAGCCCGAGAAGCGCGTCAATGAGTATCCGCACCAGTTCTCGGGCGGTATGCGTCAGCGTGTCATGATTGCTATGGCTCTTGCCTGCGATCCCGATATTCTGATTGCCGACGAGCCCACGACGGCTCTGGACGTTACCATTCAGGCTCAGATTATCGAGCTCATGCAGGAAATGCAGGAGAAGAACGGCAACGCCATCATCATGATTACCCATGACCTGGGCGTCGTCGCCGACATGGCCGACAAGATCATGGTTATGTACGCCGGCCGTCCCGTCGAGTTCGGTACTGCTGAGGAAATCTTCTACGAGAGCCGCCACCCCTACACCTGGGGCCTTATCCGCTCCATCCCGGAGCAGGCTATCGAAGAGAAGAAGCCGCTTACGCCGATTCACGGCAACCCGCCTTCGCTCATGAACCTGCCCGAGGGCTGCGTGTTCTCGCCTCGTTGTCCCTATGCGACCGATAAGTGCCGCAAGCAGCGCCCCGAGCGCGTTGTCACCGAGTCTGGTCATTACTCTGCGTGCCACTACTCCGGTGACCCCGAGTTCCTCAAGAACGCTCCTGAGACGTCCCGTACGCGCAAGGATTCCAAGAAGGGAGGCGAGGCGTAATGGCAGATACCAACGAGCGTACTCCGCTGCTGAAGGTCGAGCACCTCTCCAAGGAGTTTCCCGCTGAGTCCGGCATGTTCGCCAAGCGCTTCTCCAAGCGTGTCGTCTCTGCTGTAAATGACATCTCTTTTGAGATTTATCCTGGCGAGACCTTCGGTCTGGTTGGCGAGTCTGGTTGCGGTAAGTCCACCACGGGCCGTACTATCATGCGCCTGACCAAGCCGACCGCCGGTAAGGTGTTCTTCCAGGGTAAAGATGTTGCCGAGATGAGCAAGCATGAGATCAAGGACATGCGTCGCGAGATGCAGTTTATCTTCCAAGATCCTTATGCTTCGCTCAACCCTCGTATGACCATCGGTGAGATCGTCTCCGAGCCCATGACCATTCACGGCGTGGGCACCAAGGAGGAACGCATTGAGCGCGTCCGCGAGCTTCTCGACGTTGTCGGACTGAACCCCGAGCACATCAACCGTTATCCTCATGAGTTCTCCGGCGGTCAGCGTCAGCGTGTCGGCATCGCCCGCGCGTTCGCTTTGAAGCCCAAGCTGATCATCTGCGACGAGCCGGTTTCCGCTTTGGATGTGTCCATTCAGGCCCAGGTTCTGAACCTGCTCAAGGAACTCCAGGACAAGTTCGGTACCGCGTATCTGTTTATCGCTCACGACCTGTCCGTCGTGCAGCACATTTCCGATCGCGTTGCCGTTATGTATCTGGGTAAGATGGTTGAGGTTTCGGACTGGAAGACGCTCTATAGCGAGCCTCACCATCCGTACACGCAGTCGCTGCTGTCTGCCGTGCCGGTTCCCGATCCGGATATCCAGAAGACCCGTAAGCGCATCATCCTCGCCGGCGATCCGCCGTCACCGCTGGATCCGCCGACCGGCTGCCGTTTTCACACTCGCTGCCCGATCGCGCAGGGCATCTGCTCTGAGAAGCTTCCCGAGTTTAAGGAAGTCGCACCGGGTCACTGCTGCGCCTGCCACTTCGCGGAGCCGTTCCCGATCAAGGAATCGCACATCGACCTGTAGCCGGTTGTTATCGTCCGGGCCCGTGCTGGACTTAGTTTTCAGAACGTCCTCGACCATGGAAACCCCCTTATCCTGCTCCTTCGGAGCCGCGGATAAGGGGGTTTCCTGGTCTGCGGAATGTTCTGAAAACTAAGTCCAGCACGGGCCCTGTGTTACCACTGCAGAGGGGTGCGATTCCTTGATCGCTCACTTAATCTGATGAGAAATTGAGTGAAGCCGGAGCTTTAGCTCCGGCTTCCTTATATAAGGGCTCGGCAAAGCCGAGTCACCAAATTTGCATCAGCCCCCAGAACATGTTAGAGAACGGTGTCTGGAGTACGTGAACGTAGGCCCCGAATCGGTGTTGCCTCCCGGCGCATTCCGCAGGGGGAGCGATATTTTGCAGCACGAAGTGCGTAGCAAAATATCGCTCATGCCCGAGGACGCGCCGGGAGGCAACACCGATACGGGGCCGGACATATAGATCTACCTGCGCATTTACAAATTCGTAAACTTTTTTGAAAAAAGTGCTTGCACAGTTCTCGAATCATAGGTTATTATCTTCCTCGTTGAACGCGCGGGTCCAACAAAACGAACCGTGAATCAACAACATAGCATGTCGGAGTGGCGGAATTGGCAGACGCGCTAGCTTGAGGTGCTAGTGACCGCTTTTTGGTCATGCGGGTTCAAGTCCCGCCTCCGACACCATCGCATTTGAGAAGCCTCTTCGGAGGCTTTTTTGTTACCGATAGACGGTGGGGTCCACGATGGAAACGCTTGAACGCAACGAGTGGGCAGACGTTGCCCAACTAGTCGAGATCACGAGCGATGCTGTCATCATCTGCGAGCTCGACGGAACCATTCTGCATGTGAATAATCGCTTACTTGGTTTGATGTGCGAGGAACGCGCCGACGTCATTGGTGGAGATGTTAAAGACGTCCTGTACTCGTCCGCTTTTGAACGTGCGACGGAACATCGTCTGCCATTTGAAACTGATGGCTCCGAGAACGAACTGATGCTCAAGCTGAGTGACGGCTCCTTTATCCCCGTCTTGGTTCGTGCGGGCTCCGTAACGCCTCCACGCATTTTTGGGCGCCGCGCGCCACGTGTCCTGGTGGCGCTCCATAGCATCGAAGAACAGTATTCGCACGACCGTCAGCTCAAGCGTGCTCTTTCGGAGCTTAGAGTGGCTAACAAGCGCCTCTCTGGCACGCTCTCGGTCATTATGAGTACCGTGGGCTCCGATGAGCTGCCCAGCCTACTTGATACCGTTTTGAACCAGCTTGTAGGAACGCTCGATGCTTCGGGTGCTGCTATCTATTTTTCTGAGAGTGGCGGTTTTAAACTTCGCGGTGTTTCCAAGGAGCTGTACGACAGCTACCTGCCTGAGTTTTTGCCGTATGGCGCTGGCATTCCGACGTATGTTCTTCGTGAGTCGCGTGCCTGTCGCTTGTCGATTCAACAGGACCTTAAGGGTGATAAGGCCGCCTCCGGTATGTTTATGGACCTGGACAATCGTTCTAAGCACCTGTTGCGCGTGCAGGATATGCCTCCGTACCGCAGCGAGATCTGTCTTCCCGTTTTTTACGGTACGCAGATCCTTGGCGTGCTGGAAGTTGGTTGGAAACGCCCCCAGGCACCGCTCGCCTATGACGTTAATGTACTCGAGGTCATTTGCGATTACTTGTCTATCCAACTGGTCGGCATGGCATCGAGTCTTCGCTCTCGTCGCACGGCCGAGCTTGGCCGCTCGCTCAATGTCTTACGTGATGAGTTGTTTACCTTTCTAGACGATTCCGTCGCGGCTACCCAGGCGGTATCGTCCGAGATCTGCAATATGCTCAACTGCCATTTTTGCCCTGTTGAGTATGACGCCAGTCTGGATTCCTACGTCATAGATTTTGAAGGCGGCAGTCGCGTTGCTTTGCCGGACGATCCCGAGAAGCTTTTCTTTTCCACGACGGCGCCAGCGGCACGTCTGGGGGCTGGCCCTGATGGCTTTGAGGCGTCTGTTTTGGGGGGTACGAGTGCCGAGGACCTTAAACACGTCCGTATAACTCGCGTTGACGAATCGATGCCTATGGGAGGCTGGCTTAGGGCGCATGGTCTGCCTTGTCAAGGTCTCTACGTCGACTCCGGCATCGAGGCGGGGCACCCGCGCTCTGAGGGTGATGGCAAGCACAGTAACGACGCGATTGTTCCTGCTTCTGTTGCGAAGAGCCCGACAACGCGCGCGCTGCTGCTTCGTGATGGTAGCCAAGAGCCGATTGATGACCTTGAATATGACTACTTGGTGCACTTGGCGCATGACTTTGAACTGATCTACGAAGGTGAATCTCAAAAGCGCGAGGAGCGCCATATCGCTCAGACCCTTCAGGTCGGCATGAGAAATTCCCTGGGGGATGTTCCGGGTATCGCAACCGATTCGGTGTACCTGTCGGCCACGAACTCGGCGTTGGTCGGCGGCGATTTCTATACGCTCATCCGTCTTCCCGACGACTGCGCCGTCATGATTCTTGGTGATGTGTCTGGCAAAGGCATTGAGGCCGCATCGATGTCCGCGCTCGTCAAGACGGCCCTGACGGCATATGCCTGGGAGGGCGCTGGACCGGCCCGCATGGCACGCTCCCTTAACAGCATGCTCATGGGCTTTTCGAGGGTCGAGACGTTCGTGACAGCCTTTATCGCCAAGATTGACCTTAAATCCGGACGCGCAACGTATTGTTCGGCGGGCCATCCTCCGACCATGGTCATCAGGCCAGAGTCGATGCCGCTGGGTGGCGGCGAGTCCCGTGGGGGAGAGGTCGAGCTGCTTGGATGCCAATCGGGCGTAATCGGTGCCTTTGAGAGCATGGTGTACGAGACAGGCGTGTTTACGTTCGCCCCCGGCGACATGCTTTTCATGTATACGGATGGAACGATTGAGGCCCGCGACCGCACCGGAGCGTTCTTTGGCGAGCAGCGTTTGCGCGATCTTCTGCTTTCTGTTTCGGGGGAGGGCGTGTCGGGCATTTGCGGCAAGGTCTTGGGCGAGCTTGACCGATTTACCGAATCGGCGCTGGACGATGACATTGCATTGGTGTCCCTTGAGTTTTTACGGGGTCGTTCATAGACGACGCTGAGCGGGCTGAATCCGCACGGTTGGGGAAACGAATGCATCGAGTGGGCTTTTTTGGGGAACCATGGTCGTATGAATGAGTGGAATGACATAGCGGTTTTGACGCCACCAGGCGATATCGACATCGCCACGGTGCCTGCGCTGCGTCGGCGGTTGGATGCTTTGATTGGCCGCGGCGTGCGTCGTGTCGTCATCAACTGTCAGGCTGTTAGCTTTATCGATTCTACGGGCTTGGCATTCCTGCTTACGCGCGCTCGTGAGCTTATGAGGCGAGAAGGCCTGCTTTCGCTCGTCAATGCATCAGGTGAAGTTGTTCGCTTTTTGGAGATTGCTCGTCTTGTCGATATCCTTCATGTCGTGGGGCCGGCACGGGAGTCAATTCCTGCCATTCCGGTGGGGGAGCTGCCTCGCTGGAGTAAGAGCGTTGAGGTCCGTCAGGGTATCGAGAATCTTCCATACTACCGACATCGCATCGCCGAATTCCTTGAATCGCTTCCGTTGCGCCGTGACGAGCGCTACGATGTCGCATTGGCGTCGGGGGAGGCGCTGGGTAATGCCTATGACCATGCGGGCGGTATCGGGTGCGTCCTGACGGTTCAGGCCTATGGCGATCGCGTTGTGGTTGAGGTGCTTGATCGAGGTGCCGGCTATTCTATCGATGAAACGAGCGAACCGGTCGCATCCGAGGAACGCGGCCGTGGCATCAAGCTTATGCGTATGCTCGTCGATAACGTGGAGGTTGCTCGTCGTACGGACGGCGCCGGCACGCGCGTGCAGATGGTGAAGCTGTTTAGCGGAGCGCTGGAATCGTGTGCCTAGCCAATCGCTTTAGCGCGTTTAGCTACTAAGAACATGCGGCAGACAAGTTTTTTGAAAAAAGTACTTGCGTCTTTTGGACAACTCGCGTAAATTAATAACCCGCAAGCGGACATGGCTCAGTTGGTAGAGCACAACCTTGCCAAGGTTGGGGTCGCGGGTTCGAGCCCCGTTGTCCGCTCCATTGCATTTCCGGACCGTTTAGGCGGTCCTTTTTCGGCGAAGTGGCCAAGTGGTAAGGCAGAGGCCTGCAAAGCCTTTACCCCCGGTTCGAATCCGGGCTTCGCCTCCAGGCAACATCCGGGCGCTCCGGCGCCCGTTTTGTTTTACATATGCGGACATGGCTCAGTTGGTAGAGCACAACCTTGCCAAGGTTGGGGTCGCGGGTTCGAGCCCCGTTGTCCGCTCCAAACGCAACAGCCCGGCTACCACGGTAGCCGGGCTTTTTTGTATCCATCGCATGGGCTCGAGCCCGAGAGGGGGCGATCGTTTTGGGGCGTGGCTGTGGCGTTGTTTGTCGCGAATGTCCGCTTTGGGCGTATCATCGTGGGCATCTCGCATAACCTCGTTGCAAGGGAGATACGCCCCATGGCTACAGAAAAGTCTTCTTCGCGCTCATGGATGTCCGATGCCGCGATCTATCAGATCTACCCGCGCTCGTTTAAGGATTCGACTGGTTCGGGTCTGGGCGATATCGCGGGCATTACCCAGCAGATGGACTATCTTGAGCGGCTGGGTATCGAGGCCATCTGGCTGAGCCCGTTTTACCCATCGCCTCTTGTCGATGGCGGCTATGATGTGGCGGACTACTGCGATGTCGACCCGCGTCTCGGCTCGCTTGACGACTTCGATGACATGATCGCTGCGGCTCACGCGCGCGGCATCAAGGTCATCGTCGACATCGTGCCCAACCATTCATCCAACCAGCACCCCTGGTTCAAAGCCGCTCTTGCCGCCGGCCCCGGATCGCCCGAGCGCGCCCGTTATATCTTCCGCGATGGTCGCGGCGAGCATGGCGAGCTGCCTCCCACCAATTGGAATGCCAACTTTGGCGGCCCCGCATGGACGCGTGTTGCGGACGGTCAGTGGTATCTGCACATGTTTACGCCCGAGCAACCGGACTTTGACTGGTCATGCCCCGAGGTTCATGCGCTCTTTTGCGACGTCCTGGCGTTTTGGAGCGATCGAGGCGTCGACGGCTTTCGCATTGATGTGGCGCAGGGTCTCGCCAAGGATCTCGACCGCGATGACCTCGACCGGTGGCATCTCGCCGAGGGCGATGACATGGTTGACGACGGCACCCATCCGCTGTGGGACCGCAATGAGGTCCACGAGATCTATCGCGAGTGGCGCCGCGTGTTCGACCGCTATAATCCGCCGCGCAGTGCCGTTGCCGAGGCGTGGGTGCTGCCCGAGCGCCAGTATCTCTATGCGCGTCCCAGCGAGCTTGGCCAGACATTCAACTTTGAGTTTGCCAAGGCCACTTGGACCTATGATGACATGCACACTGCAATCGAGAAGGGCTTGAAGGCAGCCGTCGAATCCGATTCCGCCTCGACCTGGGTACTCTCCAACCACGACGTGCCGCGCGTGGCGACACGCTATGCCCTGCCGCAAATCAAGGCGACGCGCTACCACCAGATTGCGCTCGACTGGCTCTTACGCGACGGGTCGTCTTATGACGAGGACCGTGAACTCGGCGAGCGCCGCGCGCGGGCGGCCCTTTTGCTTGAACTGGCGCTTCCGGGCTCGGCATACGTGTATCAGGGTGAGGAGCTCGGCCTTTTTGAGGTGGCTGACATCCCGTGGGCTGCACTCGAAGATCCTACTGCGACCAATACGCGCGGACCGAAGCGTGAGAAGGGGCGCGACGGCTGCCGTGTGCCCCTGCCGTGGGTGGCGGCGGACGATCCCGCGCAGGGCGGATCGTTTGGGTTTTCGCCGGCGGACGCCGATGCGGCGCCCCATCTGCCGCAACCTGCATGGTTTTCCGATTACGCTGCCGATAGGGAAGAAGCGGACCCGACATCGATGCTTGCGCTCTATCGTGACGCCCTCTGGCTTCGGCGCAAGCTGCGCGGCTGCGCCAACGATCTTGCGTGGCTCGATCTTGACGGGCGCACCGGTCTTGCGGATGGTGCCGAGGGCGCCGAGGGCGGCGTTATCGCCTATCGCCGCGACAACGGCTGGGCGTGTGTGACGAACTTCGGCGCAGCACCCGTGGAGCTGCCGGCGGGCAGGGTCCTGCTCACCTCATCACCGCTTGCAGACGGCAGGCTCGCGCAGGACAGCTCTGCCTGGATCATGCTCGGTGAGATGTAGGGGTCTCTTGCGGCGAGATTGCGTTTGCCCGCGCCTTCCGTGGTGGCTGATGTCTTCGCGAGGTTCGCGAGGGCGTTGCAAAACTTTTTAAAAAAAGTTCTTGCATAGGATGCGGGCATCACGTAAGATTAATCCTCGTAAGCGGACATGGCTCAGTTGGTAGAGCACAACCTTGCCAAGGTTGGGGTCGCGGGTTCGAGCCCCGTTGTCCGCTCCATTTGGGCGTTTAGCTCAGGGGGAGAGCGCTTCCCTGACACGGAAGAGGTCAGAAGTTCAAATCTTCTAACGCCCACCAAATGTTCGCAGCTCAGAGGCTATGTCCTCTGGGCTGTTTTGTTTTGCTACCAAGCACGCCGTCAAATATGCCACCAAATATTGATCCAAGGTCCCCGTAGAGGTGCCGGCAGATTGCATACGTTCTGGCCGACCGTGACCGCAACATGTTGGTCAAGCATAATCTTTTGGATTCTTTTGGCGTGAGCGGCTTGGTTTTGGTAGGATTTGTCGGCGGCTTGACTAAGGGGGTTTTATAACTGCCATGCAGGTAGCCGTGTTGGTAACGTTTTACCGACTTGCCAAGAACCCCTCATAATTAATGCGTCTGCAAAATGACTAATTGCTTTGACCTGCTGAAACACTATATGTTGTGTTTGACCTAAAAAAAGAATACAGGATATAGATGCCTCTTTGTCGTATGATAGATGGCGGACAGAGAACGAGAACCTTATTCGCCCCATTTGGATAGATCTTTGAGCCCCTTGATTGGCTGCGAGGATTGTCCGCATGAGGGACTATGGTTATCGAGAACACAGATTGCGCGACGGCGCCGCAAGACAGGGGCAAGCCCTGCCGGGCATCGTTTGGCTCTGAAGCGCAATGAGGCTACGACGCGAAAGAGGCAAGAGGATGAAGATCATCAAGCGCAGCGGCACCGAGGTTGTCTTTGACATCGATAAGATTGTCAATGCCATCCGCGCCGCCAACTTGGAGGTCGAGGAGAGCTCTCGTCTAACCGACCGCCAGGTGGTTTATGCGGCGCAAAACGTCGCCGAGGCATGCGAGAACGCGGGCCACACCGTTTCGGTCGAGGAGATCCAGGATTTGGTCGAGGACGAGATCATGCGTCTCGACTGCTACGAGGTTGCCCGCCACTACATCATCTATCGCTATGTTCAGAGCCTGAAGCGCCAGAAGAACACGACCGATGACAAGATCCTGTCGCTGATCGAGTGCAATAACGAAGAGGTCAAGCAGGAGAACTCCAACAAGAACCCGACCGTCAACTCCGTTCAGCGCGACTATATGGCTGGCGAGATTTCCAAGGACCTGACCCAGCGCGTGCTGCTGCCTCAGGAGATCGTGGATGCCCACAATGAGGGTCTGATCCACTTCCACGATTCCGACTACTTTGCCCAGCATATGCACAACTGCGATCTGGTGAACCTGGAGGACATGCTCCAGAACGGCACCGTTATCTCGGGCACATTGATCGAAAAACCGCATAGCTTCTCGACCGCCTGCAACATCGCGACGCAGATCATCGCCCAGGTTGCTTCCTCCCAGTACGGTGGCCAGTCGATTTCGCTGACCCATCTTGCCCCGTTCGTCGAGGTGAGCCGTCAAAAGATTCGCGGTGAGGTCGCCCGCGAGCTCGAGGAGCTCGGCGTTTCCGCATCTCCCGAAAAGGTTCGCGAGGTCGTTGAGGATCGCCTGCGTGACGAGATCCGTCGCGGCGTCCAGACGATTCAGTATCAGGTCGTGACCCTTATGACCACCAATGGCCAGGCGCCGTTCGTGACGGTCTTTATGTATCTTAACGAGGCCCGTACGCCTCAGGAGAAGCACGACCTTGCCATGATCGTGGAGGAGACGCTTCGCCAGCGCTACGAGGGCGTTAAGAACGAGGCCGGCGTGTGGATTACCCCGGCATTCCCCAAGCTTATCTATGTACTCGAGGACGATAACGTTCACGAGGATTCCCCGTACTTCTACCTGACCCAGCTGGCTGCCAAGTGCACCGCCAAGCGCATGGTGCCCGATTACATCTCCGAGAAGAAGATGCGCGAGCTCAAGCTGTCTAAGGGCGAGACCGCCGGCAACGGCGACTGCTATACCTGCATGGGTTGCCGCAGTTTCCTGACGCCCGACCGTTCGGGCAACGGTTTTAACAACGTTGCCAACGCGCTGAACTACGACCCGAACAAGCCCAAGTACTATGGTCGCTTTAACCAGGGCGTTGTGACCATCAACCTGCCTGATGTCGCACTGAGCTCGCACCAGGATATGGACAAGTTCTGGAAGATCTTCGATGAGCGCCTTGAGCTGTGCCACCGTGCCCTGCTGTGCCGTCATGAGCGCCTGATGGGTACACTTTCTGACGCCGCGCCGATTCTTTGGCAATACGGCGCCCTGGCGCGTCTGAAGAAGGGCGAGACGATCGACAAGCTGCTCGTGGGCGGATACTCTACGATCAGCCTGGGCTATGCCGGCCTGTATGAGTGCGTTAAGTACATGACGGGTCACAGCCACACCGAGAAGGAGGGCACGCCGTTTGCCATGGCCGTCATGCAGCACATGAACGACAAGTGCGCCGAGTGGAAGGCCGAAAGCGATATCGACTTCTCGCTGTACGGCACCCCGCTTGAGTCGACGACCTACAAGTTTGCCAAGTGCCTGCAGCGCCGTTTTGGCATTATCCCGGGCGTGACGGACAAGGGCTACATTACCAACAGCTATCACGTCCATGTGTCCGAGGAGATCGACGCATTCGACAAGCTCAAGTTCGAGGGTATGTTCCAGCAGCTTTCGCCGGGCGGTGCCATCTCCTACGTCGAGGTTCCCAACATGCAGGACAACCTCAAGGCTGTCATCCGCGTGATGCAGTACATCTACGACAACATCATGTACGCCGAGCTCAACACCAAGAGCGACTACTGCCAGGTGTGCGGCTACGACGGTGAGATCAAGATTGTCGAGGATGACGGCAAGCTGGTGTGGGAGTGCCCCAACTGCGGCAACCGTGATCAGGAGAAGATGAATGTCGCTCGTCGTACGTGCGGCTACATCGGTACTCAATTCTGGAACCAGGGTCGAACCGAGGAGATCCGCGACCGCGTGCTGCATCTCTAATACCGCTCCGGGGCTGAGCCGAGAGGGCCGCTTGGGCATTTGCTCGCTATTTCGGACAGTCCTGCGCAAGACGAAGGCCACATTAAGTGGCCTTCTTTGCGTGCGGAACTCATATCGAGCAAAAGCCCAAGCGGCCCTCTCGGTTCAGCCAAGTTGACGTAGTTGAGATGCAGCACGCAGCCTGCTCACTCCTCGAAGTTCTTAGCGGAAATGAGTTGACTTGCAACAACGCCTTGCTTGTGATGACGGTTGAGCTGCAACAAAGTTTTTATTGGACCTCGAACCCTATGCTCGATGTTCGCTTCGTTCATTGAGTTACCCTTTGCATGAGGCCGGGACATATCGTCCCGCCCGCAGTTTCGCAGGCCGCAGGCCGAGAATGTTTGAGGACGGGATGATATGTCCCGGCCTCCCGGGAGAGTTACCTATGAACTACGCGAACATTAAGTATTTCGACATTGCTGATGGGGAAGGCGTTCGTACTTCTCTGTTTGTGAGCGGGTGCCGTCGTGGGTGCAAGAATTGCTTTAACTCTGTCGCGTGGGACTTTGCTGCGGGTGAGCCGTTCGATCGTGCCGTCGAGGACAAGATTATCGAGAGTCTCGATCATCCCTTTATCGATGGCCTGACGATTCTGGGCGGCGAGCCTATGGAGCCCGAGAATCAGGCGGGGCTCGTTGACTTTATCGAACGCGTGCGTGCGGCCTATCCTGCGGGGTCGGGCAAGACCATTTGGTGCTTTACCGGCGACGTGCTCGAGGAGCTTATGCCGGGCGGTCGCCACCATACCGAGGCGACGGACCGTATCCTTGCCTGCCTCGATATGTTGGTGGATGGCCCGTTTGTTCAGGATCTGTACGATATCTCATTGCGTTTTAGAGGCTCGAGTAACCAGCGTGTGATCGATATGAACGCCACGCGCGACCGTGCTGAGCGCGAGGGCGTTGCGCTTTGTGATGCGGTTGAACTTTGGCGTGATGATCCGGTCTATTCGACCCATACTATGTAGCTTGTGGTCGATGCCGAAGGGCGTGGTACCATAGCGCGAACGTGAAATCGGAAAAGTGAGGCCCAGATGGTCGATCAGGAAAAAGTCGAGGCCGCCATTAAGCTGTTGCTTGAGGGCATAGGCGAGGACCCAACTCGTGAGGGCCTGCTGGAGACCCCGGCGCGCGTTGCCCGTATGTATGGTGAGATCGCCGGCGGTATGGACCAGAGTGCCGAGGAGCACCTGTCCAAAACCTTTGCCGTCGCTTCGAACGATTTGGTTATCGAGCGCGACATTACGTTTTACTCGCTGTGCGAGCACCATCTGCTGCCGTTTTATGGCAAGGCTGCGATCGGCTATATCCCTAACGGTCGCGTGGCGGGTCTGTCTAAACTTGCTCGCACGGTTGAGGTCTATGCCCGTCGTCTGCAGCTGCAGGAGCAGCTGTGTGCGCAGGTTGCCGACGCCCTCATGGATTATCTTGCTCCCCAGGGAGCGATTGTGCTCATGGAGGCTGAGCATATGTGCATGACCATGCGCGGCGTGCAGAAACCCGGCACCAAGACCGTGACGCTCGCTCGCCGCGGCGTCTTTGAGACCGATCCCGCGCTCGAGGAGCGGTTCTTTAGGATGCTGGGCCGTTAGTATGAGGGTCGTCAACGACTTTACATCGAAGACCGATGAGGGGACGTCGCGTCGCGGCTTTATGGCTTCGGGCCTGGCCCCCTTTGGTGCCATGCCTCGCGTTGATTACATTTGTGCCAACGGGCTTTTCCGGCGGCACCTGGGCAACATTGCACAGTTGGAATCGGGGCGCATCTTCTGCCGCCACGGTATTGACCATCTGCTCGATGTCGCTCGCATTATGTGGATCAAGAATCTCGAGGAGCAGCTCGAATTTGACCGCGAGGTTGTCTACGCCACGGCACTTCTTCACGATATCGGCAAAGATGAACAGTATGAATCGGGTATATCCCATGATGTTGCAAGCGAGCGCGTCGCTGATGCAATTCTCGGCGGCATGCCCGATGACGTGGCATTTGAGCCGGCCGATGCCGCAGCCATTAAGACGGCCATTCTGGGCCATCGAAAGCTGCGCGTGAACAGCCAACCGCTTGAGCGTCTGCTCTATGCGGCCGACAAGGCCTCGCGCGCCTGCTTCGCATGCCCCGCGCGCAATGCTTGCAACTGGAGCGATGATAAAAAGAACCTGTCGATTCGCGTGTAGTTAGTTTGCGCGGTCGGGGTTCTAAACGAAGGAGACGATCGCGATGAGTAACAAAAAGCTGCCCGAGAATGCAACCAAGACTGAAGGCGCCGAGCTCGCCCGCCGTGGCAGGGGCGAAATATCCACCGCAACGGCGGTGCCCCACGTGAGCTATGACGATCTGCGCCATGCCGACCGTATTGTCATTGACGGGCTTGAGGTTTTTGCCAACCATGGTGTGTATCCCGAGGAGAACGCGCTGGGCCAGAAGTTCATCGTGTCCTTGGTGCTCTATGCCGACCTGCGCGCTGCGGGGGAGCACGATAACCTGGACGCCTCGATTGACTACGGCTCGGTGTGCCACGATGTCGATGGCTATCTGCGCGAGCATACGTTTAAGCTCATCGAGGCGGCAGCTGAGGGTACGGCCCAGATGCTGCTGCGCCGTTATCCCTCGCTGCTTGGTGTGCGCATCAAGCTCGATAAGCCTTGGGCGCCCGTCGGTCTTCCCCTGGCAAGCTGCGGTGCCGAGATCGAGCGCGTGCGCTAACCGGTACTAATATGTCTCTATGGGTGGCTGCTTGAGCCGCTGGGACAGTGCTCTATTGTTGGGGCAGTATGTGTCGAGCAGGACGTGGAACCGCTGGTTGTGGCTTGGCTCGAGCAAGTGGACGAGCTCGTGGGCGACAACCATGTCGAGGCATTCGATGGGATAGGCGGCAAGTTCGCGTGCGATGCGAATGGCGCCGGATTTGGGAGTGCATGAGCCCCAACGCGTTTTCATGCTGCGTACGGAAACGCGAGAAACGGCGACACCCATTGCGATTTCGTATGCGTGCACCATATCGCGCAGCGCCGATGTGACTTCGGACGTATAGAGCTGGTCGATGTGGGCTTGGAGCTCATCGGACGTTAGGCCGTCGAGGATTGCGTGCCGCTTGGTCTGTGGGCTTTCATCCGATTTATCGGTACCCATAAAACTTGCGAAGGTGGCCTGTTTGGGTCGCGGTGCGGGTGATGCAAAGTTGTGATCGAGCGCATCCTGTACCGTGATGGGCTTGCCCCAAAGTGCAACGATGGACGAGGGACTGAGCGGCTCTCGCGCCGTCGCCTGACGTCGCTCACGCTGGGCAAGTCGGTTGACAATCCAGGTACTGTTGCGCTTTACAAACGCTTCGATGCGCTCGCGGCTGGCGCCGAGCGGTGCACTGGCGTGGACCTCACCACTCGATGTGACGCGTAGGTTGAAGTTCTTGACGCGCTTTTTGGTAACTACGACGGGGATGGGCGTCCCATCCGGTCGGGATACGGAAATCGTAAACTGCTGCGTCAAAAGCGGTCCTTCAGATTGGGGACGGGCCGGCATGTCGACCGTTCGGCATGCCGGCCCGCTCAAGGGATGTGAAATTAATAACGCTCGAAGAAGGCAAGCGCGTTGTCGCTGCAGAGCTTTTGCATCACGGTCTTGCCAAAATGCTTGGAAAGCATGTTCTGGAACTCGGGCATCTTGCTGGCATCGGAGAGGAAAGCGGGCACAGTGGCGCCGTCCCAGTCGCCGCCGAGCGCGATGACGTCCTCGCCGCCCAGGTCGAGCCAGTGCTCGATATGTGCCGCCAGCTGGTCGAAGGTGACGTCTGCGGCGGTCTTGTCGGTTGCGTCGTTGGAAAGGAACTCGCTGCAGTAGTTGAGGCCGACGATGCCACCCATGTCGCGAATGGTGCGGAACTGGTCGTCGGTAAGGTTGCGTTTGGCGCCGCAAACCGCACGGGAGTTGGAGTGGCTGGCGACGAAGGGACGCGTGGCGCGGGCGGCGACCTCGTCAAAGCACTCATCGTTGAGGTGGGAGACGTCAAGTACCATGCCGGCGTGCTCCATCTGCGTAAGCGCCTCGATGCCGGCGGCGGTGAGGCCGGCGTGGGTGTCGTGGCCGCTCGCGAGCGGTCCCTGCGCGTTCCAGCTGAGTGATGACATGAGTACGCCCAGGCTCTTGAGCACCTCGATCAGCGCGGGGTCTTCGGCAAAGAACGTCGCGTTTTCGATGGTGTGGATGCAAGCGACCTTGCCGTCCTTGAGCGCAGGGCGAATGTCTGTCGCGCTGCGTACGTTGACCATGCGGTCGTGGTTGAGCATTGCCTGGCCGTTCATGTGCGCCATGATCTGCGCCTGGAAGCGCGCAGCGTGGGCGGTGGGAATCTCATCGGGGACAAACGTGGCGAAGCACTGTGCCCACGGCGTGTTGCCGATCTTTGCGAGCGAGATGGCGCAGGCGTTGCCCTCGATGAGGTCGAAATCTTGCGGATGCGTTTCGTCGCCGGGGAAATAACCGTCGGTGCCGGCGGTAAAGCGCAGGTCGAGATCGAGCGTGGCCCAGCCGATGCGGTCGGCGGTGTCGCAGTGTAGGTCAAATACGGGATATGCCATGGTTCCTCCGGTTGCAGCGTTTCTTTGCAAACTGTCTTTGAATTGTATGACTAGGGTATAGTTAGCGCCATATGTTCACGGCGGCCCGCGTTGTGCGCCGCCCTTATCACGGAGGTTACCATGTCCAACCAGGGCAAGAAGGTCAAGACTCATTATCGCGGCACGCTCGACGACGGCACGCAGTTCGATAGCTCCTACGATCGCGGCGAGCCGCTGGAGTTCACCTGCGGCGCCGGTCAGATGATCAAGGGCTTCGACGCCGCTGTTGTCGACATGCAGGTGGGCGAGAAGAAGACCGTGCACATTCCTGCTGCCGATGCCTACGGCGAGCACAACCCCGAGATGGTCCTGACCTTCCCGGCCGAGCAGGTTCCCAACATCGAGCAGATCGAGAAGGGCATGAAGCTCTTCCTGTCCACGCCGAGCGGCATGCCCGTCCCTGCTGTGGTCATCGATGTAACGCCCGAGGCCGTGACGCTCGACGCCAACCACGAGCTGGCCGGCAAGGATCTCAACTTCGATATCGAACTCGTCGAGGTCGAGGGTTAGAGTATGCCCGAGCGCTTGGTTTCGACGACATGCTTGGGAAATCTCAACGATCCGTCCTATGAACTCCTGCTCCGCCGGAATTTGGGCGGCGTCTTTGAAGTTGACGAGCTACTGCTCGATTGGGACCAGGCTGATACGCGCGCGTTTGTGGGTGTGACGGAGCTGGGGCGCACGGTCGATATTCGGCTGGATGCTGCCGACGGCGGTCGTCTTGCCGACGGCGACGTGCTCGCCATCGACCGTTCTGGCATGGTGCCCGTGGCGGTTGTCGTGCGCCTGCGCAGCGCCGAGGTTTATTTGGTCGAAGTCGACCGCATGGATCCGATTGCGCTCGCGCATGCGTGCTGGGAGATCGGCAATATGCACGCGCCGCTTTTCCGAGGCGATTCGGACGAGCATACCGTGCGCATGTATACGCCGGTGCAGCCTGTTTTGGGCCGCATGCTCCGGGGCGTCGAGGGTGTTCGGCTCTCGGTGGTTACCCGTGAACTCGATGCGGGCCGGCGCTTTGCGTCGAGTGCGGCGGATGTCGTTGTGAGTATGGCTCCCGACTTTACGATCGTAAAGAAGGCGCGCGGTTAACGTGCGTATGAGTAAGACGGACTTTGAGAGGCAACTATTCAAAGTCCGTCTTTCTGTTGATGAGATGCTGTGGGGGAAAGCATATGGGTCTTGAAGGAATCAAGCTGATTGCATGCGATTTGGACGGCACGTTGCTGCATCCGGGGGAGCGCGAGCCGCGTTCCGAGGCCTTTGAGCTCATCGATGAGCTGCATCGTCGCGGTATCGTGTTTATGCCGGCGAGCGGTCGCCAATATGCGAGCTTGCGTTACCTCTTTGCGCCGGTGGCAGACGAGCTCGCCTATGTATGCGAAAACGGTGCCCTGGTCATGAGCGAGGGTCGCGCCGTCGTCAAGCGCTCCATGGAGCGTAGTCTTGCTATGGATATCGCGAATGCCGTGGTTGCGTATCCCCATGCCGACGTGACCCTTTCGTGTGAGGGACACCTCTACACCATGAGCGGCAACGATGCGTTCGTCGATCATTTGCGCTATGAGGTCCACTGCGATGTGGCGGTGGTCGACCGCCCCGAGGACATCGACGAGGACGTCATTAAGATCGCCTTCCAGACGCCCGAGGTGGATCAGCCGGCGGCCCTGGAGTATTTCGAGCGCCTCTTTAGCGACCGTGTTGACGTGATGACGTCGGGAACCGAATGGACGGACTTTATCGGTTTCGGTTCGGGCAAGGGCTCCGCGCTTGCCGATTACGGTCGTGCCCTGGGTATTTCGCCCGATGAGATGATGGCGTTTGGCGATAACGAAAACGACCGCGACATGCTCAACGTAGTGGGCCATCCTTATCTAATGGAGAGCTGCAATCCCTCTATGCGCGGCATCAACGACCACGTCCGTTACGTGCGCACGGTCGAAGAAGAACTGCGCCGTCTGCTCGCCGAGTAGGTTTTCGCGACATGCCTAGAAATGTACTGTTTGCTGTAGCGGATGGGCAAGTAGATTTGCGGGCACGCCTCAAAGACTACCGGCAGTCGGGGCAGAGACCCTCGAAGATGGTGTAGTGCGACGTGACGTGCCAGCCGATTTGCTCGGACGCTTTGGCGTCGAGCTGGGCATCGAAGGGGAGCGGCACGTCGATGACGCGGCTGCACGAGGTACAGATGATATGTGCGTGCGGCTCGATCGTGCGATCGAAGCGGCTGCCGCCCGGCGTCTTGATGGAGAGGATCTCGCCGGCGTCGGCCAAGAGATTGAGATTGCGGTAGACCGTGCCGCGGCTGATCTTGTCATCCTGTTCGCGCACGGCGTTGTAGATTTCGTCGGCGGTGGGATGGTTATAGCTTTGGCGCACGGCGTCAAGAACCAGCTTTCGCTGCCTGGTATTCCTTCTTTGCACCGCCATGCGCCTCGCCTCTTTTCTATCAACGGTCGTAGGTAAATGATACCGTATTTAGCACACAATACTAATAACGAGGCGTGAAACCGTCTTCATTGGCAAGTGGGGCTCGGGCCTGGGCGTCTACGAGGCGAAAACGCGTTCCCATGCGCTCGTAGGAGGCATGAAGCGCCTCGAGATGAGATAGGACGTTTGCCGGAGCTCCCTGTATCTCCATCTCGACTGAGCCGTCTTCCATATTACGCACCCAGCCGGTGAGTGCGCGTGCCTGTGCGAGGTTGGTGTTGGTAAAGCGAAAACCAACGCCTTGGACTTGCCCCGCCCAGCGCAGGAAATAGCGCAGGGGAGTGTCTTGAGTGGCCTCGTCGCTTGCAAGCACAGTAAGCCTGCGGCGCAGCTCGAGCTCGACGTTTGATGGTTTTTGAGGCTCTCGACTGCCGCCGGTGACGCTGGAGAAGAACGTATCGAAGAGGCCCATAGCTATGCCTGCTTGCCTGCGTCGGCCGGGAAGGTTATGCCGGCCTGCTGGCGCACGGCATCCATGACGCGCAGTGAGACGAGTGTGACATCGCGGTAGTGGCCAAGCTCGTGACGTCCCGCCGGGGTCTCCCAAATCTCTTCCTTAACGTTATCGATGCCGCCGATGGCGGTGATAAAGTCTGTGAGTTCGTATTCCATAGTGTTGCTCGATTTGGGCAGGTCGAGCACGCGGCTGTTGTTTCCCTGTTCGCGCGGTGCCTCGGTCGCCGAGCCGCGTACGACATCGCCGCGATAGTCGATGCGGACGTTGCGGGGCATGGACAGATGGTCGATCTGGATAGTGCCACGCTCGCCTTCGATCTGCGAGGGCAGCAGGTCATTCGTAATTTTGGAGTGCGCGAGCTCGACGGAGATACGGCCACCGCCGTAGCTGGCGAGGATGGAACCGCAGCCATCGATGGGGCCGTGCGTGAGCTGTCGCGTGGTGGGGTCGAGCAGGGTAGCCATGCTCGTAAGGCCGGAGGGCATGCCGAAAATCTCGACCATGGGCTCGACGGTGTAGACGCCAATATCCATGAGGGAACCCGATGCCATATTGCAGTCGAAGATATTGGTGGCGCGTCCCGCGAGAATCTCGTTGTAGCGCGAGGAATACTTGCCAAAGCGCAATGAGGCGCGGCGGATGGGGGCGATTTCACCCAAGGCGTCCTCGATGGCGTGGAAGGCGGGGTCGTGGAGGGGACGCATGGCCTCGAGGGCCACGACACCTGCTGCCTCGGCAGCGCGGAAGACTTCCAGCGCCTGCGCTTCGGTGGCACAGAAGGGCTTCTCGACGATAACGTGCTTGCCACCGGCGATGCAGGCAAGGGCCTGCTCGTAGTGAAGTGCGTTAGGGCTGCCGATGTAGACGGCGTCGACGTCGGCAGCTGCCGCGAGCTCATCGAGTGAAGTAAAGTTTCGCTCGCCACCGCGCTCGGCGGTAAAGGCAGCACCGCGATTGGCATCGCGCGAGAGCGTGCCCACAAACGCGGCTTGGCCGTTGGCGTTGACGACCTGGATGAAGTCGTCGGTGATCATGGATGTGCCGATGGTCGCTATGCGCAGCATACGTCCCCCTTGCGTTGTTTGGTCTACAGGATGAGTGTAGCGCGTGGGGATATAAAGCTGCGCGAAAACGCTATTACAGGTCGCTCTCGATAAAGCCGGTGTCGATATCGAGGTTGGATCCGTCGGCCGCCGTGGTGGCGAGCTCATCGCAGCGCTCGTTGAGCTCGTGGCCGGCGTGGCCCTTAACCCAGATGAACTCCACCTTATGCTTGCTCTTTGCGGCAAGCAGGCGCTCCCACAGGTCACGGTTCTTAACGGGCTGCTTGTTGGCAGTTTTCCACCCGCGCTTTTTCCAGCCGTCGATCCAGTGTTTATTGAAAGTGTTGACGACGTACTGCGAATCGGAATGGACCTCGACCTCGCAGGGGCGGTTGAGCGCCTCGAGCGCCACGATGACCGCCATGAGTTCCATGCGGTTGTTGGTGGTCTTGGCGTAGCCGCGTGAAAGCTCGGAGGTGAAGGTCTTGCCGGCGGGGTTGGTGTATTTGAGTACGGCGCCGTAGCCGCCGCGTCCCGGATTTGATCGGGCCGAGCCGTCGGTATAGATGATGACCTTCACGGGCTTCCTTTCGTTGGGTACGTTTCGTGTGAGTGACCATTGTAGCGCCATGCCCGCCGGGGGCTAGCAGTCTACGATTTCTACCCCGTCTTCCGACAGTTAGTTGGCGTGGATGATGCGGTTGAGCTCGTCGAGGTATCGCTGCAAGAGGGGAGAGGGCTTGCGCTCGTCGTGCATGATATAGCCTACGTGCATCGTTGGGGCGTCTGCTAACGGGATCGATGCCATACCCCATTGCATTTCATTGGAGAGGACACCGGTCGACAGGGTGTAACCGTTCGACGTGATAAGTAAGTTAGTAAGTGTTCCGCGGTCCGAGATTCGTATGTTGCGGTCGCAAGGGATATAGCTAAAAGGTTCCTCGGCGTAATAGAAGGAGTTCGAGGTGCCTTGCTCAAAGCTGTAGCGCGTATAGGGTGTAAGGTCGGCAAGGGACAGCTGAGGGCGGCGTGCGAGCGGGTGGCGCTCGCTAACGAAGACGTGGACCGTCGCGTCGAAGAGGGGATGGAAGCTTGTGCGGGCATCGGCGAAGGCCTTCTGCAGAACGCGGGCGTTAAAGTCATCCAGATACAGAATGCCGATATCGCTGCGAAATGCGCGGACGTCATCGATGATCTGCGATGTGGTGGTCTCGCGCATGATGAACTCGAACTTACTGTCGCGGCAGCGCTCGACCACGTTGACAAAGGCCTCGACTGAAAAGGCGTAGTGCTGGGCGGAAATGGCGAGGCGGGCTTGCGGGGTGCCGCCGTCCTCGTAGCGCGCCTCGAGCATGTCGGCCTGCTCTACGACCTGGCGCGCATAGCCCAAAAGCTCGGTGCCGTCGTTGGTGAGCGTGACGCCGCGGCTGGAGCGCGTAAAGATCTCCAGGTGGAGCTCCTGTTCCAGGCTTTTGACGGCGTTTGAGATGTTGGACTGAGCGGTATAGAGGCGCTGAGCTGCGGCATTGATTGAGCCGGACTCTGCTACGGCGATCAGGAAACGAAGCTGCTGGAGGGTCATCGGCGCCATCCTTTCGAGTGTTATCTATAAAACCGATAACAGGTTAGCGCTTTTAAGTGATTGACCGAGGGAAACAATGCTCGTACTATTCAAAACACACAAAGGCGGTAGGTAATTAAGCCAACCACGGAACCGGGATGCGAAAGGAGGCCTGCATATGAATTGCTTGCCAAGACGAATGCCGGGCTCCTGTTTGCGCCCGTCGGCGTGATCAGGAGACAGCGACTTACTTCTCTCTAATTTATTAACTTTTGTTCGATCAAGGAGATCATCATGAGCCAGTTCATCAACAACCCCGAGCACACCTTTGGTTTCGATACCCTGCAGCTTCACGTTGGCCAGGAGAGCGCCGATCCCGCATCCGACTCCCGCGCCGTGCCTATCTACCAGACCACGAGCTATGTGTTCCGCAACTCCCAGCACGCCGCCGACCGCTTTGGTCTTGCCGACGCCGGTAACATCTACGGCCGTCTGACCAACTCCACCCAGGGCGTCTTCGAGGACCGTATCGCCGCACTCGAGGGTGGTGTGGCAGGTCTTGCCGTCGCCTCCGGTGCTGCTGCCATCACCTATACCCTGCAGGCTCTTGCCCAGGCCGGTGACCACGTGGTGGCTCAGAAGACCATCTACGGTGGCTCCTACAACCTGCTGGAGCATACGCTCTCCCAGTTTGGCGTCGAGACCACCTTTGTCGATGCCCACAACCTGGACGAGGTCGAGGGCGCCATCAAGGACAACACCACGGTCATTTACCTCGAGACGCTCGGTAACCCCAACTCCGATATTCCCAACATCGACGCTATCTCCGAGGTCGCCAAGAAGCATGGTCTGCCGGTTGTCGTCGATAACACCTTCGGCACCCCGTATCTGTTCCGCCCGCTGGAGCACGGCGCCAACATCGTCGTCCACTCCGCAACTAAGTTCATTGGCGGCCACGGCACCTCGCTGGGCGGCGTGATTGTCGATGGCGGCAACTTTGACTGGAAGGCGAGCGGCAAGTATGCGCAGATCGCCGAGCCCAACCCCTCCTACCATGGCGTCTCGTTTGCCGAGGCTGCCGGTCCCGCCGCCTTCGCGACTTATGTCCGCGCTATCTTGCTGCGTGACGAGGGCGCCTGCATTAGCCCGTTCAACGCCTGGGTCCTGCTCCAGGGCACCGAGACTCTGTCGCTGCGCGTTGACCGTCATGTCGAGAACACCAAGAAGGTCGTTGAGTTCTTGACCGGTGACGGCCATGTTGCCAAGGTGAACCACCCGAGCCTGTCTGAGCACCCCGATCACGAGCTCTATCAGAAGTACTTCCCCCGTGGCGGCGCCTCGATCTTTACCTTTGAGATTAAGGGTGGCCAGGAGGCAGCTTGGAAGTTCATCGATCATCTGCAGGTCTTCTCACTGCTCGCCAACGTGGCCGACGTCAAGTCGCTCGTCGTGCACCCGGCTACCACCACGCACTCCCAGCTCTCTGCCGAGGAGCTCGCCGAGCAGAACATCACGCCCTCCACGATCCGTCTTTCCATCGGTACCGAGAACGCCGAGGATATCATTTGGGATCTTAAGCAGGCTTTTGCCGCGCTGGACGAGTAAGGCGACTTGTGCAAGGACCCCTTGCGACTCGATAGGTATAACTGCATAAAATGCCTGCTCAAGGCGCCTGTGCGAACAATGGTTGCACAGGCGCCTTTTTTGCATAGAGAGGGCGCAAAAACAGGGTTTTTGACACGCTTTATGCATTCGAGTTGTGGAAAACTCCTGTTGAGAGGATGTGAGTTTTACGCAATTGACGTGCGCCTTTTGAGTAAAACCGCAGGTCGCGATTTGCTCGGGGTACTATGCAGCGCGATCGAATCACACGCAGCTCAAACGCAGCAAAAACGCACTACGGAGGTTTCCAGCTACATGAGGATCGATTCACGAAAACCGAAAGCCGCCGCCCTTTCCGCCGCTCTGACCGTGGCACTTTTGGCGGGCGCCGGTGCAACCGATGCCCACGCGGCAACACTATCCGATACGGTTGGACCTACGCCGTCCGAGGCGACGCTGGTGCAGCCCGTTGACTATCGCGGCGATGGTTATGGTTCCATGCAGGAGTGGAACGCCTCGATGGAGGCCAAGCGCGATTCCCTTGAGATGCGCGCTCAGATCATCATGAATATGTATGGCGACTATGCTACCGATGACGAGCGTGCTGTGCTGCAGGGTTGCATCGACGGTGCGGGCAGCCTGTTGACGATGGGGGAGGTCGACGCCAAGTCGACCGAGCTCGATGAGCTGCGCGCTGCGCTTGAGGATGCCAAGCGCGAAGCGCTCGAGGCTGCCGCCGAGGCGGAGGCTGCCGAGGCCGCCCAGGCTTCGTACTACAACGCCGGTTACACTCCGTCTTACGCGTCTGCCGCGTCCTACGCGAACGGATCGGGCCTGACGCGCTCTGCGGGTGTCAATAACTACAACGGGCGCCGCGAGACCTATTACAGCAGCAATGTGCTTTATCACTATCGCACGGGCGAATGGACTCAGGATTCTGAGGGCTTCTGGCGCGATTCCGACGGCTATTACGTTGTTGCCGCGGGCGATATGGCCCAGGGCTCGACCTTTACGGGCTCCAAGGGTGATTGCAAGGTCTATGACTCCGGCTGCGCTGCCGGAACCACCGATTACTACACCGGTTGGTAATTTTTCTGCATCACGGATATTTGGCGGACGGGCGTCTTTACCGAGCTTTAGGGCAACGTAAGGACGTCCGTTCTATGTATGCGTTTGAGTTAACAGAGCCCTTACCGTGGCGGTACGCTGGGCGTATGGATGCGGGGCACACTGGTTCTTGAGAAATAAGGTCTTTCTCTTGGAGGAAGTGGTCTTGTGAATGCTCGAGATATTGCCGTTGCCGCCGTCGCGTTGATGCTCGGCTGCCTTGGTCCCACGGCCGCGCTCGTCGCGGGCATGCAGGGGACATGCGGGGCTGCTCCTATCGTGGTCGGCGCGCTGATCGCGGCCACGCTGCTGGGAAGCGCAGGCGTGGTTCTTTGCCGCGACGATGAGGACGAGGTGCCGGGGTCGCAACGCTAACTGTTGTGAGATCGGCCGCCGGTCATAGACGAAGATGAAGGCCGCCGCAGGGGAAAGGTTCCCTTGCGGCGGTTTTGCTGTTAAGGCTGTTGAATGCGGCGCGTCGGCGCTACCAGCTTTTCTCGATATCGCGGATGCGCCGATAGAGCCACTCGTTTTGCGGTGCCTGGATATCGTGTTTGGCTGCGAGGCGGCAGATGGTGCCCGCGAACTCATCAACCTCGGTTTTGCGCCTTGCGATGCGGTCTTGAGCCATCGAGGGCATACCGGCGGGGTCGATTCCCTCGATGAGGTGCACCATTTGCGTCAGGTCTGCCTCGGTCAGTTCAACGCCCTCGGCGTTGGCGACCGCAAGCGTTTCGCGCATGGCGGAAACAAAGCAGCGACGCTGCTCGGAGCCCGGCTCCGTGGCGCTTCCGTAGGTCCCGCCGTAGGCCATGCAGGTCTGGTTGATGCCGTCGTTGAGCATGAGTTTGGCCCACATGCGGTGGGCGATGTCGTCCTCGACGGTATGGGCGATGCCGCAGCGCGTATAGAGCTCGTCGATTGCGGTGATGGTTGCGGGGTTCGTGCCGGCCGCCGCGCCAAAGCGGATTTCGCCCGCATTGGTAAAGGTGAGCGCGCCGTTGAGAAACACGGCGTCCATGCCCTGGCAGATACCAAGAACGGTATGCTCCCAGCCAAAGCGTTCGGCAATCTTTTGCTCGCTCGTAATGCCGTTGCACAGCGAGGCGATGAGCGTGTTGGGTCCCACGACGCGCTCCATAGTCTTGAGTGCTTGGTCGAGACCGGTGGTCTTGACTGTCAGGATGACCAGATCGGCGGGCGTCGCCTCGCTGGCACGGACGGACGTGAGATCGCAGGGCTTGCCGTTGACGGTGAGCGCGTCGTTCGCGTGACGCTCAAAACGGGTGTCATCCATAACGTATTCGACGGCGTCATTGCCGAGGGCCTTGGCAATCATGCTGCCGTAGAGCAGGCCGACGCCGCCCTTGCCGATAAAGGCGACCTTGTTGATCTGCATGTGAATCATCTCCCCATGTAAAAGGCGCCCGCGTAAGGGGCGCCTGATGGATTGTATGCTGCCAGGGTGATTGGTGGGTGCGCGGGGCGGCTGTTATAAAAAAGAAACGTTTGCCTGGACGCTACGCTGCAGGGCAGACCGCAAAGACATGCGCGTGGTCATGCCCGGCTCCTTTCATCGGGCTTTTTGCTGATGTTAAAGCGGTGCCGTGACGGCTCGATTTCTGCTGCGTTACGATACGTTCTCGATTGCGATTCCACGATGTTTCGGCTGCGTGACCATTGTGTTTCGCCTTGCCGGGGCGCTGATGGCGAAGGGAGGGGCCGTGCAATACCGCGTTGACCCCAAAAGTGGTAACCGAATATCCGCTCTGGGTCTGGGCTGCATGAGGTTTCCCGGTGCGCCGGGACGTCCGGATGCGAAGACAGCCGATGCCATCATTTCCCGTGCGGTGGAGCAGGGGATTAACTACCTGGACACGGCCTATCTCTATCCCGGCAACGAGGCGTGCGTGGGTGCGTCGCTTGAGCGCCTGGGCTTGCGCGACCAGGTTTTGCTCGCAACCAAGCTGCCGCATGCTTCGTGCAAATGCGCGGAGGATTTCGACCGGTTCTTCGACGAGCAACTGCGCCGCCTACGGACTGACCATATCGACTATTACCTCATGCACAACATTACCTCGCCCGCCCAGTGGGAACGTGTGGTGGCGTTGGGCATCGAGGACTGGATCGCGCAGCAAAAGGCTGCAGGGCGTATTCGTCAGATAGGCTTTTCGTACCACGGCAGCGCGGCGGACTTCCTTACGATGCTCGATGCGTATGAGTGGGACTTTTGCCAGATCCAGTACAACTACGCTGGAGAACGATATCAGGCGGGAACGGCGGGGCTCATGGCCGCCGCCGAGCGAGGTCTCGCGGTGTTTGTGATGGAGCCGCTTTTGGGCGGACGCTTGGCAGGCAAATTGCCTCCGCGGGCGCGCGCTGTTCTCGATGGTGCATGCGATCGGCATTTGCATACGCCTGCCGCTTGGGGGCTCTCGTGGGTGTGGAATCATCCCCAGGTGACCATGTTGCTTTCGGGTATGACCGATACCGCGCAGGTGGACGAGAATTCGTCACTGGCAGACCTCGCGTTGCCGAATTCGATGACGGCCAACCAGCTCGACACGATTGCGCGCGTGTTGATGGAGTTTGAGAAATCGAACCGTGTGCCCTGCACGGGATGCGGCTATTGCATGCCGTGCCCTAAAGGCATCAATATCCCTGGATGTTTTGCCGCCTACAACGCAAGCTATGCGCACAGCTGGTTTACGGGGCTGTCTCAATACTTTACGGCGAGCGCGGTGCGCACAAGCGAGCCCAAGTTGGTGAGCAATTGCGTCAAATGCGGCAAATGCGCGCGGCACTGCCCGCAGCACATCGATATTCCCGAGCGTCTCGACGATGTGCGCCGACGTTTCCAGCCTGGTCCCGTGACGGCGGTGCTTAAGGCCTTCGGCAAAACGCGCTCCTCATGACCCTTTTATAACTTGCGGTGGAATAGTTCCTGTTTGCGGCAGAATAGGGCTTAAACAGGGACTATTCCACCGCAACTGAAGGGGGCTGTCGTGGGCCATCGGGATTCATGTGATGATTTGCGTGAGGTTCGTTGGGGCGTTTTGGGCGCCGGGCACATTTCGCATCGATTTGCATCGTCGCTCAAGGAGGTGGACGGGGCACGGCTTGTGGCTGCGGCCGGCCGCACTCCTGCACATGTCGAGGAATTTTGCCGAGCGTTTTCGATCGATGCTGCGCATGGCCATGCCTCGGTCGACAATAACGGCGACGCGGCTTATGGCGCGCTGATTGCCGACCCCGATGTCGACGCAATCTACTTGGCTCTTCCGCATGGCATGCATACGCGTTGGGCCTGTCGCGCGCTGCGCGCCGGAAAGGCCGTGCTGTGCGAAAAGCCGGCCGTTTTGAGTGAGGAAGAGGCTCTCTCGATTGCCTCCATCTCTCGCGAGCGCGGCGTGCTGTTTATGGAGGCGATGAAGAATCGGTTTTGCCCGATGCGCACTCGCGTGAAGGACTTGCTTGCGTCGGGTGAGCTTGGCCGTATTGTCTCGATTGAAAGCGTGCAAAAGCTCGATTACGGCGAGTCTCCTTCGGGCTATCTGCTTGATCCGTTGCAGGGCGGCTGTCTATATGACATGGGCTGCTATGCGGTCGGTTGGTTTGAGGATTTGCTCGCGGGCGCGTGCGAGGTTTCGTCCCGTGAAGTTCGCTGGCGTGACGTATCGGGCGGTCGCGTCGATTGGGCCGACGAGATCCATATGAGCGTCGGCGGTATACCCATTCATATGGTGTGCGACGGCAAAGCAACATATGAAAGCCGCTTAACGATTGCCTGTGAGCGGGGTTCGTTGGAAATCGAGCGTCTCCATCGCCCCGAGCTCGCCCATGTGAAGTACTCCGACGGGCGAACGCTCGAAATAAATGCCCCGTTTGAGGTCGATGATTTCTACGGCGAAATCCAGCATGCGACGCAGCTCATTCAGGCGGGGAAACTCGAAAGCCCCATCATGTCCCTAGCCGCCACGCAGCGCTGCGCGCACATCATCGATGCAATCCGTCTAGCCCTCTAGGACTTGGCGCTGACGCGTAGGGGATCATGACGCCGGCGCCCGTGGTGCCTGGCGGCCCACATCTCTGATGCCCCTTTTATAACTTGCGGTGGAATACGGTCTGTTTGCGCCAAAATAAGGCACCAATAGACCGTATTTCACCGCAACTGATGAGGGGGAGTTGGAGATGCTGACGATCGGGTGCCATCTTTCGACGACGAAGGGCTATCGGGCGATGGGGGAGACGGCGTTGTCCATTGGCGCCAATACCTTTGCGTTCTTTACGCGCAACCCGCGCGGTGGCAAGGCAAAAGACCTTGACATGGATGACGTGGCGGCCCTGCGCGAGCTTATGGCGCAAAACGACTTTGGACCGCTGGTGGCGCATGCCCCGTATACCTATAACCCCTGCTCCGCTAAGGAGCGGGCGCGAGAGTTTGCCTTGGAGGCTATGGCGGAAGATTTGCAGCGTCTGGAAGCACTGCCCGGCAACTACTACAATTTTCACCCCGGTGCGCATGTGGGACAGGGGGCAGACGCCGGCATTCAGATGATTGTCGGCACGCTGTGCCAGGTGATGTTTGAGGGACAGCAGACGACGGTATTGCTCGAGACCATGGCGGGCAAGGGCACCGAGGTGGGCCGTAGCTTTGAAGAACTGGCGTGCATTATCAAGGGCGTTGCCGCCAAGTGCCCAGAGCTGTCCGATAAGCTGGGCGTTTGTTTGGACACCTGCCATGTGAGCGATGCTGGCTACGACATCATCCATGATCTGGACGGCGTACTCGACGAGTTCGACCGCGTGGTGGGTATCGATCGTCTGCATGCCGTACACATCAATGATTCGATGAACCCTTGTGGCGCCCATAAGGATCGCCACGAGTGCATCGGCAAGGGATACCTTGGCAGCGAGGAATTTGGTGGCGGTATGCAGGTTATGCAGAATATTGTATCGAATGGCCGCTTGCGCGCATTGCCATTCATTTTGGAGACACCGAACGAACTTGCAGGTTATGCGGCTGAAATCAAACTGTTAAGGTCATTGCAGCAGTAATGGCTGCCATAAAGTGGGACGCCCCATTCACGTTATGGGTTTGTTTCAATCAGTTTTCTAATTGCAGATTCTTCCAAGCGGGTGCATAATAACCCTCAGTTTTTGCAGACCTCTGAATCACGTGGGGTCATTGGAAGGAGACTGATTATGAAGCTGAAGAAGCTCGGCGCATTTGCCGCCACGGGTGCCATGGCGCTCGCCCTCGCTCTGACGGGCTGCGGCTCGTCCAACGCCACCTCTGGTTCTGATGCCGGTTCCAGCAGCTCTGACGACGCTAAGGTCGAGAAGGTCGACGGCTCCAAGGAGTACGCACTCGTCAAGGACGGTACGCTGACCGTCGGCACCTCTGCCGAGTACGCTCCGTTTGAGTACAAGGATGACAACGGCGATTATCAGGGCTTTGACCTTGAGCTCATCAAGGCTATCGGCGACAAGCTGGGCCTGGATGTCGAGTATGTCAACAATGACTTTGACACGCTGGTTCCGGGCGTCGCTTCGGGCGCCAAATATGACGTCTCCATCGCGGCTATCACCGACACGCCCGAGCGTGAGAAGGAAGTCATTTTCTCCGATTCTTACTACATGGACGATCAGGCTATCGTGACCAAGGTCGATGACACCGACATCACGGCCGACAACTACAGCGAGAAGCTCAACAACGCCGACGCTACCATCATCGTCCAGTCTGGCTCGACCGCCGAGTCCTTTGCCCAGGAGAACTTCCCCAAGGCCAAGATTGTCCCCTACAAGGACGCCACCGAGTGCTTCAGCGCCCTGCAGTCCGATAAGGGCGACGCCGTAGTCACCAACCGCTCCGTTGCCAGCCAGCTGACCGCCGAGCAGTTCAACACCTGCCAGACCATTAAGCAGATTAGCACCGGCGAGGAGTACGCCATCGCCATCAACCAGGGCAACACCAAGCTCAAGGACGACATCAACCAGGCCATCAAGGACCTGACCGACGACGGTACCGTCGATGCCCTCATGGCTAAGTACAACATCAAGTAAAATAACTATTTGATTGCGCGCGGGCCCTTTCCGTTTTGCGGAGAGGGCCTTTGCGCTTCTATTGACGGAGAGCGTTTCCGTCTCGTTTTGCCGGCAACTTCTATGATAGGAGCCACCTTGTCTCGACTGAACAAAGGGGCCGCGGAGCAGCGTTTTCCACTGCCCGCCTTGCTCCAAAAGCTAGTCTGCGTCATGGCCGTGGCGCTCGCGCTGGTGTGTGTGGGGACATATGCGCCCACGACCGCCCAGGCGCTTGAGACCGCAAAGATTACCGCCCGACCCAACACCGGTTCGGGCAGCGCTGTGGTCGGCGGTACCGAGACGCGCATTACCTGGGAGGTCCAGGCCGATGCCGATGAGGAGCTGAGCGGTCTTTCGCTGACGTTTGTCGACGGCACGACGTTTGGTACCGATGACACGCGATTGACGATGCTCTCGGGCGAGGACCTCATGGATCGTACGCCCATGAAGCCCACGTGCAAGGCTGACGGCCAGACGCTCAAGATTGACTTTGGCGAGACGGCGCCTGCCGGTGGCTTTTTCCGTGTCGAGGTTTATGGTGTGACCTTCCCCGTCGAGGGCGGCGATGAGGCCTTTAGCGGCACCTACACTTTGGCCGATGGCTCGACCAAGAAGATCTCCAAGATTCCGTCGGTGGAGATCAAGGGCGTGACGGCCTTCGATAACTTCCTGGCCGACCTTAAGGAGCAGCCGTGGGTCGAGGCGTGGAACTCCAATATGTTCCTGCGCCTGTTCCTGAACCCGGTCATTTTGGTCCAGAGCCTGCCGATCGTCTTCAAGGGCTTCCTCATGTCGCTTTCGATCGTGCTTGTGGCGTTTCCGCTGGCAATTCCCTTCGGTTTCGCCCTGTCGCTCATGCGCATCTCCAAGTCGCGCATCCTGCGCTGCCTCGCCGGCATCTACGTGAATATCATTCGCGGTACGCCGGCGTTCCTGCAGATTTATATCGCGTTCTTCGGTCTGCCGTTGGCCGGCGTCAAGGTTGATGACTACGTGCTCGGCGTCATCGTCATGGCCATGAACTCGTCTGCGTACCTGTGTGAGATCTTCCGTGCTGGTATTCAATCGATCCCCAAGGGCCAAAACGAGGCTGCTCGCTCGCTGGGCATGAATGCCTTCCAGACGCTGCTCTACGTTATGATTCCGCAGACGTTCCGCAATGTTTTGCCTACGCTGACCAGCGAGTTTATCTTGCTTTACAAGGATACGTCGCTGCTTGCCGCCGTGGGTGTGGTCGAGATCGTCATGAACGCCCGTACCATCGTGGCCACGACGGGCTCCATTACACCGTACGTGGTTGCCGCCCTGTTCTATCTGGTCATCACCCTGCCGCTCGCTCGCTTGGTGAGCGGTCTTGAGGCGAGGCTTTTGGGCACGGCCGAGACCAAGAAGAAGCGTCCCGCAAAGAGCGCCGGACAGGTTGTCGCGACGCCTGCCGATCACATCGCCGGTCTGTAAGGAGGTCCTATCATGAGCGAAACCAATAACTCGAACGAGGTCGTCGTCAGCATCAAGAACCTCCAGAAGGCCTTTGGCGACAACGTGGTCCTGCGCGACATAGATCTGGATGTGCACAAGGGTGAGGTCGTTGTGGTTTTGGGCCCCTCGGGCTCGGGCAAGTCGACGATGCTTCGCTGCATCAATCGTCTGGAGCATCCCACGAGCGGCTCGATTATCGTTGAGGGCGTGGATGTGTGCGCCAAGGGTGTCGACCTCAACAAAGTGCGCACGCACCTGGGCATGGTCTTTCAGCAGTTCAACCTGTTCCCGCACCTGTCGGTCAAAAAGAACGTCATGCTTGCGCAGCAAAAGGTGCTCAAGCGCAGCAAGGAAGAGGCCGAGAAGATTGCCATCGAGGAGCTGACCAAGGTCGGCCTTGCCGAGCGTATCGACTTTATGCCGAGCCAGCTCTCGGGCGGCCAGCAGCAGCGCGTTGCCATCGCCCGCGCCCTGTCGATGAACCCGCACGTCATGCTCTTTGACGAGGCCACCTCGGCGCTCGACCCTGAGCTCGTGCGCGACGTCTTGGGCGTCATGCGCGACCTGGCGCACGACGGTATGACCATGATCGTCGTGACGCACGAGATGGGCTTTGCCCGCGATGTCGCCGACCGCGTCGTCTTTATGGACGGAGGCGTCATTGTGGAAGAGGGTACGCCGAGCGAGGTCTTCGACCACCCCAAGAGCGAGCGCACCAAGGCGTTCTTGGGCAATATCTCGTAGCCGGTTGATGTAACTGCCGTTACAAAAGAGCGGGGCTGGACTTGAATCCAGCCCCGCTCTTTTGTAGGGATGGGGATGCGCTTTGATGCAGGCTCTCTTGGAGGCCCTGGGTTCGTTACGCGAGCTCGGCTCCGAGGGCCTTGCAAGCGGTCTCGCCCTCGTCGTCGGGCGCGTCGTAGCAGATGGTGGAGTCCACGACGTTGACGCCGGCCTCGTCGGCGTCGGCCTTCCAGTTGTCCATCCACTCGCCCTCGGCCCACGAATAGGAGCCAAAGAGGACGACCTTCTTGTCGCCGAGAGCCTCCTTGACCTCGTCCCACATCGGCTGGAACTCATCGTACTCGAGTTCCTCGGAGCCCATGGCTGGGCAGCCGAAGGCGAAGGCATCATATTCGGTGGCCTTGTCGGCAGAGAAGTCGGCGCAGGAGATGACCTCTGCCTCGGCGCCGGCATCGGTTGCACCTTCGGCAACGAAGTTTGCCATGGCCTCGGTGTTGCCCGTGCCGCTCCAGTAGACGACGGCGATCTTGCTCATGTTGAGTCCTTTCAGTTGTGCGGCAGGTTGCCGCGGCTTCTATGTTCTATCGGGTTGCCTGGGCAAGTTGCGCCAAGCTGCAGCCCTGCTGATAGATGTAGGTAAGGTATTGCGTGCATGCACGATAGGAATCGAAGGTCGTGAGCGCCTGTTCGACGTTTGTGTATACCTTCCAGGCGCCAAAGACCTTATAGTTTTCGCCGTGCTGGACGATAAACTGATGGACATCTTCGTAGGGATAGCCCAAAAAATAGCCAATTTCGTGGGGGAACTCGCACATGCACCCCGTATCGCAGTGCCTATTTCGCGCGAGTGCGCAGACACTGCCGTCATAGGCGCTTTCTGCGGCATTGCTGCTTGCCAGCGTGATGCGCGCGGCGAGATGCACCAGGGATGCGGGCAGGTTGTGGACATCGTAACCTTCGGCGACAAGCGCCGTCGTGGCGCGGGGGTCGGAGAGGTATCGCATGAGGTCCGCAGGGCGGTACACATAGATGAGCGCTCCGCAGGGGCGCCAGACCAAAACGCTCATATGGATCCCGAGCGGCTGGAGCTCGCGGTTGCATTGGGCTATGACGGCGAGCAGGCGAGAGCGTCGCTCTTCGATTTGAGCGACGCCGAGTTTTCCGTTTTGGTTGGCGTAAACGCCGGGATAGGTAAAGAGCGAAGCCGGCTTGATACCTGCGAGCGTAGGGGAGCAGTTGCGCACGACAGCCGTTTGGTATGTTGGGATGTCAATGGTTCGAGTCACGTTGCCCCTTTCGAGCCCTCACTTGTTAGCCTAGGAAAACTTATACACGAAAGTAAGCCATGGTCAACAAAAAAGTTTGAAGCGGGAAACTAATTGACCGAACGGACATGATTTTGGGTTAAGATGGGGACACCCCATGGGGGTATCTAGATAGGGCTACTTGAAAGGGGAACGCATGAGTGACTTGCTCAACCCTGCGGATCTCATCGTGCTGGCCGTCATTGCCGTCGGCATGTTTTTTGGACTGCGTCGTATTGCCGCTTCGACACACGGGAAGAGTTGCTGCAGCGATGGCGCGAGCGGTAAGAAGGCCAAAAAGGTTGTTGTGGTGGATACCGATGCGTCACACTACCCCTATAGCGATGAGCTGCTCATCGGCGGCATGAGCTGTGACGGCTGCGCTCAGAACGTAGCCAATGCCCTTAATGCACTGGATGGCGTGTGGGCAACGGTGACGTATGCGGACCACACGGCACGCGTGCGCTCTAAGCAGCCGGTTGATCGCGGTGTCCTCGAGGCGGCCGTGAAAGACGCGGGCTACTACGTCATGACGCTGTAAGCGCCGTCTTGGATGCATTTCCTTGTCTAGGCTCGTCCGCGCAGCTCGATGTCTTGGATATCGTCGAAGTCGATGGCGATATCTTTGAGCTTGAGGAGCCTGAAGGCAGGGAGTACCTCGTCAAGGATGCCGGTGCGGGAGCGATAGCCGTACGTATCGTAATAGGTGACGCGGACCAGGTCGCCACGTTTGAGACCCTCGAGCTTTTTAGAAAGCACGAGGGCTTTTTCTTCCGTGAGTTCACGTTTTGGCTCGACGGTGATTTCCTGCTTGCGCACGAGTTCGTAGTATCCCGTGAGGGCGGCAAAGGGCATAAACTGTGCGGCGCGGTTGGCGCGCACGGCACCGTTGGCTGTGAGGTTGGGGTCGGCGGCGCGGCGTCTGCCCTCGGGGTCCGCCAGGCGCTCGAAGGCGGTCGGCGGGCGCACGGGCTGTTGTTTGGGTTTAGGCACGGTGTCCTCCAACTTGGTCGTTGCGTTCGCGCGCGGTGGCGCCGGCGGTAAAGCTTAATCCCTTGACGAGCGCGTTCTTGCCGTACTTGCCTTTCACAGCCAGGACGGCGCGCGTCAGGTCGCGCTCGCGCTCATCGGCCTCGACATCGCTAAACAGATCGATAGTGGCAAATTCCTCGGGCATGAGGTTGCCAAAGCCCAGGTTGATTCGCTTGACCGGTCGTTTAGGGTCGACCGTTTGCGCCCAGAGATCATCGAAATAGCCCATGATCTTCTTAAACGAATTGGTGCGCTCGGGCAGCTTGCGCGAGGCGTTGGAGTGTGCAAAGAGCGCGGCATAGCCACCACGCGGTTTGCCGCCATGCTCTCCCACAAAGATGCCATCGATTGCCTGCGCTTCGCGCACCAGGCGACGCCTTTCGTCATCGCACTGGACGGGCTTGGGCGCACGGGGTGCGAGCTCGGGGCCGGCGGTTGCGGTGGGTTCGATGCTCGACGTACTCGAGCGCAGGTGTCCGCATCCGTCCACATATTGTGCAGTACCGCTGGCATCAAGCCTGCGGATGTCGGCGCGCTCGCTCGCGTAGCCCACAAAGAGCGAGATGCTGTCACATACCACGTGCTTATCGACCAAGTCCAGCACGGCACTGTCGACCATCTCGCGCAAGACGGTGTAGGCCTGCTCGTAGGCATAGCCCTTCGAGAGCACCTGTCCTGTAGTGGTCGAAGTTGCTTGCGGGCGATAGGCTTGGATATCGGCGATGGTTGTCGGCTCGCGTCCGAAGGCGTGGTCGATGAGATACTCGGCATTGACGCCGAGCTCGTCGTAAAGCAGGTTTTCGTCGAGCGCCGCGACGCCCATCAGATCGTAGACGCCGTATTTTTCGAGTCGTGCTGCCACGCCGGGGCCGATGCCCCAGATATCGGTGATGGGACGATGGGGCCAGATTTCCTTGCGAAAGGTCTCGTCGTCGAGTATGCCGATGCGGCTGGGTACGTGCTTGGCGGTGATATCGAGTGCAACCTTGGCCTGGAATAGGTTGGGGCCGATGCCGACCGTCGCCGTGATGCCGGTGCGCGCCAGGACCTCGTCGCGCAACATGCAGGCGAGCCCTTCCGCATCGGTGTGATAAAGGTCCAGATAGGGTGTCACGTCGATAAAGCACTCGTCAATTGAGTAGACGTGAACGTCTTGCGGACTGACGTATTCCAGGTAGATACCGTAGATCTGCGCCGACACCTCCATGTAGTGCTGCATGCGCGGTACGGCCTTGATGTAGTCGATGCTATCGGGAATCTCAAATAGGCGGCAGCGATTGTGAATCCCTAAGTCCTTCATGGCCTGCGTGATGGCGAGGCAGATGGTCGTGCGTCCGCGCGATTCGTCGGCAACGACCAGGTTGGTGGTGAGCGGATTGAGCCCACGGTCGACGCATTCGACGCTGGCATAAAACGTCTTGAGGTCGATGCAGATGTAGGTGTGCTGCCCGCCCGCCATCCGAGCCCTCCCATCAAACACATGTTCTTATCGAATACTTGTTCGATAATACCCGCTCGTCCGGACGTCGTCAAAACCTGTCAAAAAGGGACTGGTTTGTTTTGGTAGGTATGGTCGTGCGGTTGGATCGGGTTTTAACGCAGCTCTAAAGAGTGCGAAACAGCTCGGAAAACCTCGCTTCGTAGCATGAGCCTAACGATTGATACCGCCTACGCGCACGGAAGGGTTGTGGGAAAGATGGTCAATTATGGGTTTGGTATGCCGACGCGCCTTGTTGCGGATGGAGACGTGGCTCGCTGGTGCGGACGATTGGTCGCTCACTACGGTGGCACCAAGGCGCTGGTCGTGTTGGGCGGTGACAAGCATACGCGCGATGAGCTTGTCTCGGCGGCACTTGGCTCGCTTGATCGAGCCCTGCTCGAGCGCGTGCTTTTTCGCTGCGGCTCGTTTGAGGGCGACGGGGGAGACGAGCTGATCGACGAAGCTGTGGCCCTGGCGACCGACGAAGGCGTGGACTTTGTCCTGGCGATCGGCGATGCCGATACGGCGGGCTTTGCACGCGAACTCGCCCGTCGCATGGCGACGCTCGATGCCGGCGAAGACGGTTTTGTCCCTTATGGATGTATTGTCTCGGAGGGCAAGGTGCCTGCCGTCGCGGGAGCCGGCGAGGTTCCCGTTTTTGCCATTATCGCACCCGAGCTGTTAGAGGGCATCGGGTCTCCTCTGCGCGAGCTGCTCGGCAGCGTCTGCGCCGCGGCGTAGGAGCTTGACAAAATGGACAGGTTTATCCTGATGGGTAAAGCGTTTGACCTGCCAAAATAAACCTGTCCCTATTTGGTCGGTTGCCGTTTGGGGGCCGATTGGCAACGCTCGCTGATTATAGTCTTGACCTGCGCTAGAATAGTGGCATCTGAATGTCCGGGCGCATGGAGGCGTGCGCCCGTATGCTGAGGAGGACTCTATGGCAACTGTTGCCGCACCTATCGATGCTACGTCGACTGCCGCTTGGAAGGCGCTCGAGGCTCATCAGGAGAAGCTCGAGGCTGAAGGTATCGACCTCAAGGCCTGGTTCGCCGCCGATGCCGAGCGCGTGAACAAGCTGAGCTTTGACGCCGGTGACCTGCACTTCGATCTGTCGAAGAACCTGGTGACCGATGAGACCGTCAAGCTGCTGTGCGATCTTGCCCGCGAGGTGAAGCTCGAGGAGCGCCGTGACGCCATGTTCTCCGGCGAGCACATCAACACCACCGAGGACCGCGCTGTTCTGCACACCGCGCTTCGCCGTCCGGCAAGCGAGAAGGGCCAGCTCATCGTTGACGGCCAGGATGTCGTCGCCGACGTGCACGAGGTCCTCGACCGCATGTACGCCTTCGCCGAGCGCGTGCGCTCCGGTGAGTGGAAGGGCGTTACCGGCAAGAAGATCGAGCACCTGGTGTCCATCGGCATCGGTGGCTCCGATCTGGGCCCGGTCATGGCCTACGAGGCTCTGCGTCCCTATGCCGACGCCGGTATCGACTGCCGCTATATCTCCAACATCGACCCCAACGACCAGGCCGAGAAGCTTAAGGGTCTGGATCCCGAGACCACGCTCGTGATCATCGTCTCCAAGACCTTCACCACGCTCGAGACCCTCACCAACGCCCGCGAGGTCAAGACCTGGATGCTCGAGCAGCTCAAGGCTCAGGGCGCCATCGATGGCTCCGATGAGCAGAACGCCGAGGCCGTGGCAAAGCACTTCGTCGCCGTTTCCACCGCACTCGAGAAGGTTGAGGCCTTCGGTATCGACCCCGCCAACGCCTTCGGCTTCTGGAACTGGGTCGGCGGCCGCTACTCCGTCGACTCCGCCGTGGGCCTATCGCTGATCGTCGTGCTCGGCCCCGAGCGCTTCCAGCAGTTCCTCGAGGGCTTCCACGCCATCGACGAGTACTTCTGCAATACTCCGCTCGAGAATAACGCCGTCGCGCTGATGGGCCTGCTCAACGTCTGGTACGTCAATTTCTTCGGCTCCAAGAGCCACGCCGTGCTTCCGTACTGCCAGTACCTGCACCGTTTCCCGGCCTACCTGCAGCAGCTCACCATGGAGTCCAACGGCAAGCATGTCCGCTGGGACGGCAGCGCTGTGACCTCCGATACCGGTGAGATCTTCTGGGGCGAGCCCGGCACCAACGGCCAGCATGCCTTCTACCAGCTGCTGCACCAGGGCACCGTGGTGGTTCCGGCCGATTTCATCGCCTTCGCCAATACCGCAAACCCTGCGACCGACAGCGGTCAGGACGTGCATGAGCTGTTCCTGGGCAACTTCCTGGCCCAGACCAAGGCGCTCGCCTTTGGCAAGACTGCCGACGAGGTTCGTGCCGAGGGCACGCCCGAGCAGATCGTCCCGGCCCGTTGCTTTGAGGGCAACCGCCCGACGACCTCGATCTTCGGCGACACGTTGACCCCGTTCGCACTCGGCGAGCTCATCGCCCTGTACGAGCACATCACGTTTGTCGAGGGCACGGTCTGGGGCATCGACTCCTACGACCAGTGGGGCGTCGAGCTGGGCAAGCAGCTTGCCAAGCAGATTACCCCGGCCTTCCACGACGACGCCGCCAAGGCCGAGCAGGACGCTTCGACCCAGGCGCTCATCGAGTTCTACCGCGCGCATCGCAAGTAGTCGCTGCTGTTAACGCATCGCGCCTTATAGTCAGGGGCCCGTATCCGTTGGGATGCGGGCCCCTTTGCTTTGCCGTGGCCCCGGGGCGCACGGCCTTTAAGGATCTTCGCCGGAGCGTCGCGTGCTGCGAGGGCCCTGCGTCTAGAGCTCGGCCTCCGCATGGCCTCGCTGCGCCTCGGGCAGCTCCCCGTAGAGCGGATGGTCTTCGAGCCTAAAGCGCTCGACCTGTTCGGGAGTGTGGCCGCGCACAAAGAGCCACGAGCGATCGATCGGCGTCGCCATGAGCGTGCTGGGCAGTGCGTCGGCGCGGTCGGAAAACACCCGGGCGCTCTCGGGATCCTGGAACGCCAGCACCAGATGCGTATCGCAGTTGCCCATGATGGAGCGTGCGCGTGCCTCGCCATAGAGCGCATCGAGCTGGTTGGTCGACTGCAGCAGCAGCGTTGCCCAGATGTTGCGGCTTCGGATAATCGAGAGCACGTTGTCGATCTGGGGGATCTGCAGATTTGCGAAGTCATCGAGCATAAAGCGCACGGGCACGGGCAGGCTGCCGTCGGGCTGCCTATCGGCTTCGCGAATGAGGCCCATAAATGCCTGCGTAATAAAGAGGCCGGTCAGCGGATCGAGATTGCGGTCAATATCGCTCACGGTTACAAACAGGGCGCAGGGGGTGTGTCCCATGGAAGCGAAGTCCACCTGATGGCACTCACGATAGAGCTGTGCCGCACCGTCGAATCCCAGACACATGACCTTTTCGGCAAGGATGCCGACGATGCTCGCGTGCATGCGCTCGGCATTTTGCGTAATGGCGTAGCGCCGCCATAGCGAGAGGGCATAGCTTTGGGGGTCGGTCGTGATCAGATCGTCAAACAATCGGGCTGTGGCACCGTCCTGCAGGTGCTCGATCAGCTTGATGACCGAGCTGATCGTCTGCTCGTCGGCGGGTAGCTGTTCGGTGACGTAGGCGATAAGACACGACAGCAGGTTTGCCGCCGCATGATCCCAAAAAGGCTGGTTGTTGTCCTCGATGGGGCAGATGGCCTTTGCCACCGAGAGGATGTCCTGCTGGTTGGGCCTGCCGTCCGCCTTGCGGCGAATGTGCCTCAGGGGGTTGTAGCCGCAGCGCTCGATGCCGGGCGCAAGGGCCGGGACGGTGTTGAGGTCGGCGAAGTTGAGACATTGCACGCGGTAGCCGTGGGCTGCCAGCACGGGTCCCACTTCGCGACAGAGCGCGCCTTTGGTGTCGAGCACGATGTAGCTTGCGTTCATTTGCAGCAGGTTGGGCTTGAGGACGTTTCGGGTCTTGCCGGCTCCCGAGGGGCCGATCACAAGTGCGTTGTTGTTGAGTCCCGTTTGGCGGGTGTCGCAGGAAAGCGTTCGATCCTTGGCGAGGATAGTGGACGATGCGGACTCAGATGCGGCGAGGCGGCTGGTGAGGTTAGACATGGGCGACCTCCTTGGTGGTCGAGAGGATTTCGTGGGCAAAGCCGAACTCGACGGCGCGCTCGGCCGAAAGGTAGGTGTCTTTTGCAGTGAGGGACTGGATGCGCTTGGGCGTGAGGCCGCTGCGGTCCGAGAGGATTTGCGTGAGGGTCTTGCGGGTCTGCATGAGACGCCGGCTGGTTTCCTGCAGCGCAAGTGCCGAGCCGCCTGCCCCCTGGGGGATCAGCGGGTCGTGAATCATGAGCTCTGCATGGGGCGCCATACGGCGATCGTCGCCGCCCATAAAGATCACGGCGCCCATGGACGCGGCGAATTCCAGGCAGACGGTGCGGATGAGGCACGATGCGAGGCGCATGGCGTCATAGATCGCAAGACCCGATCGCACGCTTCCGCCGGCGCTGGCGACAAATATGGTGATGGGGCGGCTGGGGTCGGTGGCATCGAGCAGGCGGATCTGCTGGCATAGGTCGTGGGCCATCGGGGTTTCGATGTTTCCCATGACGGAGAGCTCGCGACGGGCGAGCATCTCATCGTAAATGCTGGTGAGCGTGATACCTCGGGCGGATTCACGCATGGTGAGGGGGCTGATGATGGGGGAATGATTGGTGTCCATGAGGACTCCTTTCTGTTGGTTGTGTTGTGGAATAGGATTGTTGCCCGCGGAGGGGCTGGCGGGCTACAGGGTTCGTCCGAGCCTGAGATCGAGCTCGGTTGTGGGGCAGGCTGCCTGTCCGTGCGGCTCGCAAGCGCCAAGGGCTCCAAAGCGATGGAGCGTTGCGACGGGCGTGGTATAGGCGAGCCGCAGCTGATGCTCGACAGGGGCACATCCGTCTTTTTTGTAATGGGCCGTGTAGTACTGCGCGATGCTGGCGTTCATCTCGCTGCCATTGCGATGGCGCTCAAACTGGCGTCTGCAGGTCTCGATGATCTTTGCTACCGACTTGGGTGTCGTCGCGGGAACAAGGGCGAGATAGCCCTCAAATAGTTCGTTGATGCTCAGGAGGCACAGCAAGTCGATCAGCGTCCTTATGGCTGCTCCCTCGGCAGAAAAGTGCGCGGTCATGCGGTTATATCGGTTGCGGTCGACGATGGCCGCATGGGGTCTTGGAGTTTTCTGCCCCGTGGTCCCGGGCTTTTGCCGCGCCTGTGTATTGAGCTCGACGTTGCAGCGCTTGAGGCCGTCCAACGGAAGGAACAGTGCGGTGCGCAGGGTGTTCCGCTTGCTTTCGAGTTCATGACGCTCGTCGGGTTCCCATTCGAGCTTGAGTTTTGTGTCGAGCGCCGTAAGCATATGGGCTAGGCAGCCTACGGTAAGAACGTACGAATCGTTGTCGCGTTTTGGGGCATAGGGGTCTGTCAGCTTGCGAATGTCGGGGTCGCCCATGATCTTTGTGCAGCGCTTCAGCAGTTGAGGGTGGTCGGCCAAGATCGTCGCGAGCGGTAGCGACGCGTAGTTCTTGATGGTCGCGGCGGCAAAGGCGGCGTCATATTCGTTTGCATATGCTCGCTCAATGCGGGCATCCAGAATGCTTTTCTTATCGCCGTCTTCAGCGTGGTGGTTTGTCATAGCTTCTCCAATCGGTTGATGTTCGTGCTGTTTGTTGATGTGTTGGTTGTCGTGAGTGATGTGCTTGCCGTGGGTGATGTGCTGACGTTGGGGTGCTATGCGGTTTTCAATGAGCCCGTGAGGCAGTTGCTGCAGGGGCGGGATGGAACGGCCCATGCAAGGCGGAAGGCATCGTGCTCAAAATCGAGACAGCAATGCCCTGGGTGCCTCACATGTGGCAGTTACCTCATTAAGTTGTCATTGCGTTTGGGGTTGTACTTTGCCGATCTTCTTTCTCTTACACGCTGAAAACTGAAACTGAATATGCTCGATCTACTTAAAACCGCAACGGCGGTCTTTTATCAACTTATATGTCGGAACGCGTCTTTGCAAGTACTTTTTTGTCTTTGTTTCAAATGGGGTGGTTTTGCAACCGTCATACGCGCGCTGTGCGAACGTGCCCCGGCTCGGATAAGATAGTGCGATCGAGTTCTACCGCGCTCGCCGCAAGTAGTCTTTGTTGCTGAGATAGGTCATGGCCGAAAGGGGCCCGCATCCCAACAGATACGGGCCCCTTGCTATTTAAATGGGCATGAGGGTGTATTGAGGGGGGATGCCTTGCTGTCGGCATCCGCATGCGGTGCCATTCGCTGTCCGTAAATATACGTTTACGGCTAATTTCATACCACTTGTCGGAATGCGGACGCTGTCCTTGCATGCCGGGCGTACATTGAGCGTGGTTTTTCGCGTGAAACCACGAATCGGTTGTCAGCCCCGAACAAGGAGGCCCAGCATGACGCTTGCCAAACCCATCAATAAATACATCGACTATATCGATGCCCCCGAGGACACGTTTGAGCAGTATGTCGAGAAGGCGTTAAAGTACAACTTTCGCTGCGTATTTGCGAACCTGCAGGAGTACGAGACGGGCCGCGCCATGCTCGAGGGCTCTGACATCATCCTTGCCGGCGCTATCGACTTTCCCCAGGGCACTATGACGCTTGAGGAGAAGCTTGCGAGGTTTGAGGAATACGCTGCGTGTGGCTTTACCGAGATTGACTACGTTTTGAATCAGGAGTCGGTTGAGAACCGCGATTTTGATGCCATCGAGCGCGAGATGACTACCATTGCTGATTTTTGTCGCGCGCATGGCATCACTGACAAGGTGATCGTCGAGATGTGCAAACTGGACGGCGACGACGCCGCCAAGCGTCGTGTATGCGAGATCGCGCTGGAGGCCAAGCCGGGATTCCTTAAGACATCGACTGGCAGAAGCTTTGGCGGTGCTAAGCTCGAGGACGTGCGGCTGATGCACGAGGTGCTCGGCGATGCCGTGGCAATCAAGGCGGCGGGCGGTATCCATAATTACGAAGAGGCTTGCGCATTCATCGAGGCCGGCGCCAGCGCGTTAGGTGCATCGGCGGGCATCGCGATCGTCGAGGGCACACCGACGGATGAGCGTCGCTAGCAGACGTATTTGACCTGAGCGATAAAGCTTCACGACCACACGCCGTTCATGTTCGGGACAATATGACATTTTTCCCGTTGTAAACGGAGTCGCGATGGGTGTTCTGTATGATGGCTCAGACAAGGTTGTTCAATGACAGGGAGGCATATATGGCAATCAAAGCCATCGCGATGGATATCGACGGTACGCTCACCAACGATCAGAAAGTGATTAGCCCGCGTACGCGCGAGAAGCTGCTCGCGGCGCAGGAGTCGGGCATTAAGCTCATTTTGGCTTCGGGCCGTCCCGCATGGGGGCTGCACGCCTTGGCGCAAGAGCTCGACCTTCAAAACCATGACGGTCTGCTGGTGGCCTTTAACGGCGCACACGTCGTCGATGCCCAGACCGACGAGGTGCTGTTCGATCAGGCTATGCCTGCCGACGAATTGCATCGCCTGATTGATCACCTGCGTAATTTTGACGTGATCCCTATGATTTCGCTCGGTCGCGATTTGCACGTCGAGGACTCGTACCATTGCATGATCACGCTGCCTGACGGCTCGCAGAAGAATATCGTCAAGTATGAGCGCGACGCGTGCGATCTTAAGATTCGCGAGGTGGAGAGCCTGCATGAGGTCGCTGATGCTTATCCCGTGGACAAGCTGCTGACGGCGGGCGATCCGGCCTACCTGCAGGCGCATTACGAGGAGATGTATGCGCCCTTTAAGCAGACGCTTTCGGGCATGTTTACGGCCGACTGGTACTTTGAGTACACGGCGCCCGGTATCGACAAGGCCCGCGCACTCGAGGGTGCCCTGCCCAAGCTCGGCATCGATGCCAGTGAGGTCGTATCGTTTGGCGACGGCCAGAACGACAAGTCCATGATTGAGTGGGCCGGCACCGGTGTTGCCATGGGTAACGCCGTCGAAGAGGTTAAGGCTGTAGCCCAGATGGTGACCGCCGATAACAACGAAGATGGCATTGCGGTGACGCTGGATAAGCTGCTGGGTTAGAATCGCCGATTAATGCATGGCTCGGGCGCCTGCTTGCGGGCGTCCTTTTGTTAGGGAGGGTGCCGTGTCCGCATTTCCGTTCGACGCCGTTATCTTTGACATGGACGGCGTCATTGTCGATACCGAGTATTACTACTTGGGCGAGACTGCCGCGTTTGCCAAGGAGCTTGGGCTTAATCTGACTCAAGAGGAGTTGAATGGGCAGGTCGGTACCTCGCATCAGTTCTTCCTGCATATGCTGGTCGATTGGTTTGAGCGCGCCGGTAAGGGGCACTTCACTGGCGAGGAAGCGTTGGCCCGTTGGGACGAGTGGGCGCATAAGCGTCCGCGTGACTATCAGGCTTTGATTAACCCAGGCGCCGTGGATACGATTCGAGAGCTGCCGCGCCGTGGCGTTCGCGTGGCGCTTGCCAGCTCGTCTCCCATGGTTAGCATCGAGGAAGTGCTCAACGCATGCGGGCTGTCGGATGCCTTTGAGTATGTGGTGAGCGGCGAGCAGTTTAAGGAGAGCAAACCCGAGCCCGACATCTACCTGCATGCGCTGGACCTGCTGGGGCTGCCCGCGAATCGCTGCTGCTGCGTTGAGGATTCCGTTCCGGGCATTACCGCGGGTAAGCGAGCCGGCCTGACGGTTATTGCCAAGCGCGAGGAGCGCTTTGGCTTTAGCCAGGATGCCGCGGACAAGATTATCGACCAGCTGCCGGAGCTGCTGGAACTCGCGTAGATTCTGGGCGGTACTGCTGTCACAACAGTGGTTCCGTTGGCATAAGAGAGAGGGGCGGCGTCATGGCATTTAACGTGAGCGCACTGGGGTTTGGCGACAACGTCGTCGACTGCTACGAGCATATCCACACAATGTATCCGGGTGGCAATGCGGTGAACTTTGCCGTGTATGCCAAGAAGTGCGGCGCCGCGCGCTCCGCGTATATGGGCATCTTTGGTAATGACGCTGCTGCTGAGCATGTGATTGCGAGTCTTGAGGATGAGGACGTTGAGCTTGCCAAGTGCAAGCAGCTCATCGGCGAGAACGGTGCGGCACGCGTGACCGTCGTTAACGGCGACCGTGTTTTCCTTGGCTCCAATGAGGGCGGCATCCGTGGTGATGCGCGCTATGTGCTCGATCGCTTTGACCTTGCGTACGTGAAGCAGTTCGACGTAGTCCACTCGGGCAACTATTGCTTTACCGAGCGTGAACTTCCCAAGTTGAAGGCCGCGGGCATCACGGTTTCGTTTGACTTCTCGGACGATTCGACCGACGAGTACTACGAGCAGATTGCTCCCTACGTTGACTTCGCGTTCTTTAGCGCGGCAGACGCCGCGAGTGAGGATGAGATTCGCGAGCGTCTGGCATGGGTGAGGAGCCTAGGTCCGCGTTTCGTATCGGCAACGGCTGGCGCTGAGGGCTGCATTGCCTATGATGGCGATCGTTATTACCGCCAACTGGCTAAGCCGGTAACGGATATGAAGGACACCATGGGTGCGGGCGACTCATTCCTGACTTCGTTCCTGATGTGTTACCTCGATTCCGTCAAGCGTGGCGAGGATGGTGCCGAGGCCATCGAGCGTGCACTCGACTTTGCGGCGGGGTTTGCTTCGACCGTATGCGGCATGGAAGGCTCCTGGGGCCATGGAGTGCCGATTTCCGAATAGGTGAGCAGTCCCGGGGAGTCGAATTGTCGCCCCCCGGGACTCCATGGACAAAAAATGCTAAATATGAGTACTGTCACTAATTTAGTAACAGCGAAATTAAGCTTTTGAGGGCCTAGTTGGGTGTCTGCGAGCGATTAAAACCTGCTAAAAATGACTTTAACCACCTTAAAGTGCCTTGATAATGGATGGCTGTACATTATCAAGGCACTATTTTGCCGTAAAATAATGTTACTGGATTTGCAACAGTACTCATATTTGACATTTTTTGCCCACAGGGGTTAGCGAAGGTCAAATACAGAGCGCGCATTTGCTAAAACTGCCGACTCAATGTGCTTAGCGTCACAGTTTTTGAGTGAGGCAATGCGCATCGAGGTCCTTGTGAGCGATTTGATGAGCGACTGCGCGCTTGTTTCTGTGTTTGCCTCCGCTGGTGCATCGGTCTCGAGCAGTAAACGATCGAGTGGAATCTGTCGTGCGTATTCGCGTCCTCGTTTAGACGCGAGCATGCGTTCGTTGACGGAAAAATAACAGTCCGCATCACGCGCGCGGACGAGTTCGTCCGAAGTGCCGCTAAACCAGTGGAAGATGATAACGGGGGAGTCGGGGTTTGGGATGAGTAGTCCATGCGATTCGAGGACGTCCAGTACGGCTCCTGCCGAACGAACGGCGTGAATTGATATCACGCGCCCGGTAAGAGGATGCTGCACGAGTGTATCGCAGAGCCGGTCAAATGCCTGTATTTGTAGCGGCTCACTTCCGGCAAAGCGTGCGGAAAAGTCGAGTCCCACCTCGCCGATGTAGCGCTCTTGGGCAGCAACTTCGCAAAGCAGATCGACTTCGGCAGGACCGCAGCGGCCGTCGGCGAGCCACCAGGGGTGGAGCCCAACGCCAGCGATGACGCCTGGTAGGCGACGGGCGCGCTCGTTTGCGGCCGAAAAGTCGCGTGGGTCGACCCCGCAGTCAAAGAGCCCCAGACCCGACGCCGCCGACTCACTGGCTGCAGCATCGGGGCCGAGCATCAAATCAAGATGACAATGCGTGTCAAAGAATTGCGGTTCCATCGCAGGACATCCTGCTAGTCCAGGCGTTGGCCGTCGGCGCGCACACGCTCGGTGCCGCGTCCACTGATCTGGCGGATAACCTCGCCGGCAATCATCTGACCCATGATGGGCGGCATAAAACTAGCGGTTCCGAGCTCGGTACGCTCGTGGATGTTGGAAGGGTCGCGGGGCTGTGTCTTAACCGATTCCTCGCAGCTAAACAGCACGTGTAGGCTCTTGATGCCGCGCTTCTTACATTCTTTGCGCATGATGCGGCTCATGGGGTCACGTACCGTATCGAAAATGTCGGCAAAGCGGAGGCACTCGGGATGGAGCTTGTTGGCCCCGCCCATGGAGCTAACCAAACGAATGCCGTGGTCCTGAGCATATTTGGCAATGGTAAGCTTGGCCGAGATGGTGTCGATGGCGTCGACGACGTAGTCGAGCTTGCCACCCGTCTGCTCCAAAACGCTCGCGAAGAACTCGTCGATGTTGTCGCTCAGCAGGTATTCGGTGCGCTTGATAACGGTGGCGGCGGGATTGATATCGCGAATCATGGCATCCATCACGTCCACTTTGCGCTTGCCGATGGTGCTGTGAAAGGCGATGGCCTGGCGATTGATATTGCTGGGCGCGATGATGTCCTTGTCCAGAATGACGAAATGACCGATGCCGCCGCGGGCGAGTGCCTCGCAGCAGTTGGAGCCCACGCCTCCGCAGCCGAGCACCAGCACCGTAGCATCGGCGAGCTTATCGAGTGCCTCGCGGCCCATGATGATCTCGAGCTTGGTGTCGCGTGTCTCGACGAGAGCGGCAGCGGTTTCGGTCATAGACATCCTCCGATGGGGAAGCGAATCGTGTTTTAGCTATTGCCATTATAGGTGTTATCGCGATTCCATTTGAGCCCTTGGGCTTGTTGAAATGGGATCGGGGTTCGCATAAGATTGAAGCAGATGGCACCCGTTGCAGCGGGTTGGCCAACTCCAAAACACGTTTGTAGCGTGAGAAGTGGCCGTCTTCGCATTACGCGGGGGCGGCTATTTTTTGAGTGTAAGATTAGACAATTAGACAAACATCTAAATATCGAGTATAGTGTGCGCGTCATGAGAGATGATGAGAGGAGGTCTTATGCCGGGAGAGGGTTTTAAGGCGCTTGCCGATCCAACGCGACGGCGCATTTTGGAGTTGCTGCGCGAGGGCAATTGCACGGCGGGGGAGCTTGCCGAGCATTTCGATATCAGTAAGCCGTCGCTGAGCCATCACTTGGCGACGCTCAAAAACGCCGGGTTGGTGACCGACGAGCGCCATGGCCAAAACATCGTATACAGCTTAAACACCACCGTCATGCAGGATTTGATTGGCTGGTTTATGGGCTTTACAAACACGGAAGGTGATAAGGATGAATAACGAAAACAAGGGCATTCACCCCACGGGGGTATCGTCGCGCGTGTGGATTGCGCTGGTCGCTCTGTGCGTCGCCAATGTCGTAGCGCACCTCATGGTGATGCCGAGCTTGCCTGCGCAGATTCCCACGCACTGGGGCGCGAACGGCGCCGTCGACGGTTGGGGTCCTAGCTGGATGGCCTCCGCGCTCGGCGTGCTGCCTCTGGTGCTTCTCGCAATGTTCTGCGTGGTGCCGCGCATCGACCCCAAAGGTGAGGCATATCGAACCTCGGGCAAGTTCTACCAGGGCTTCGTAATCGCCTTCACCTTGTTCATGTGCGCCATAAGCTGGCTGGGAGAGCTTACGGTCTGGGGCGTGGTGCCGGCGGTCGGTTCGGTTAACGTGCTGATTTCCGGTGTTGTCGGTTTGCTGTTCATCGGCGTAGGCAACTACTTGCCGCGTGTGAAGCAGAACTATACGCTCGGTATCAAGACACCTTGGGCGCTTGCCGATCCCGAGAACTGGCGCCGTACGCAGCGTTTTGGCGGCGCCTGCTTTATGGTGCTGGGTATTGGCCTGATTGTGATGGGCGTGGCAGGCAGCGTGCTTTCGAGTGAAGTCGTCGCCGCGGTGATTGCGGTTCTGGCGTTTGGTTCGGTCGGAGCCATCTACGTCTACTCGTATCTGCTGTGGCGCAAATCGCAGCGAGCCGCTCGTTAAGGTTGCGGAAAACTAGCGTACGCAGTTCATAGTATGTTCCGGGGGACTTTTCCCAGGTAGTATTAGGGGGTGTGGGCAACCATGCCCCTTTTTCGTTACGTTTCAGAGCTGGTTCCCTCATTTCGTTTCCACTAAAGCGAATCAAGAATAGGGAAACAGCAGGTAGAAAGGATAGAACAGACATATGGCGGAGTTTATCTACCAGATGTATCAGGCTCGCAAGGCCCATGGCGACAAGGTAATCCTTGACGACGTGACCCTGAGCTTCTACCCCGGTGCCAAGATCGGCGTCGTGGGTCCCAACGGCATGGGCAAGTCGACCCTGCTCAAGATCATGGCCGGCATCGAGGAGGTCTCCAACGGCGATGCCAGGCTCACCCCCGGCTACACCGTGGGCATCCTGCAGCAGGAGCCGCCGCTCGACGACGACAAGACCGTTATCGAGAACGTGCGCATGGCGTTTGGCGATATGATCGCCAAGGTCGATCGCTTCAATAAGATCGGCGAGGAGATGTGCGACCCGGATTGCGACATGGACGCCCTCATGGCCGAGATGGGCAAGCTCCAGGACGAGATTGACGCCGCCGACGGCTGGGATATCGATTCCAAGCTCGGCCAGGCCATGGACGCCCTGCAGCTGCCCGATTCCGATATGCCGGTCAACGTGCTTTCCGGCGGCGAGCGCCGCCGCGTGGCTCTGTGCAAGCTGCTGCTCGAGGCTCCCGACCTGCTGCTGCTCGACGAGCCCACGAACCACCTGGACGCTGAGTCGATCCTGTGGCTCGAGCACTTCCTGCACAACTACCAGGGCGCGGTGCTTGCCGTCACGCACGATCGCTACTTCCTGGATAACGTTGCCGAGTGGATCTGCGAGGTCGACCGCGGTCACCTTTATCCCTACAAGGGCAACTACTCCACGTATCTGGAGACCAAGGCCGCCCGTATCGAGGCGCAGGGCAACCGCGACGCCAAGCTCGCCAAGCGCATGGAGGCCGAGCTCGAGTGGGTACGCAGCTCGCCCAAGGCTCGCCAGGCAAAGAACAAGGCCCGTCTGGCTCGCTACGAGGAGATGGAGGCCGAGGCCCGCGCAAGCCAGAAGCTCGACTGGACCGACATCCGCATCCCTGTGGGCCCGCGTTTGGGCAACAAGGTGCTCGAGGCCCATCATCTGCACAAGGAGTTCGATGGCCGTGTGCTCATCGACGACCTTTCGTTCACCCTGCCGCGTAACGGCATCGTGGGCGTCATCGGCCCCAACGGTGTGGGCAAGACTACGCTCTTCAAGACCATCGTGGGCCTGGAGCCGCTGACTTCGGGCGAGCTCGAGGTGGGCGAGACCGTCAAGATCTCCTATGTCGATCAGAACCGTTCTGGCATCGATCCCGATAAGAACCTGTGGGAGGTCGTCTCGGATGGCCTGGACCACATGATGGTCGGCGAGACCGAGGTCCCCAGCCGCGCGTACGTGGCGAGCTTTGGCTTTAAGGGCCAGGACCAGCAGAAGCGCGCTGGCGTACTCTCCGGTGGTGAGCGCAATCGTCTGAACCTGGCGCTCACGCTCAAGCAGGGCGGCAACCTGCTGCTCCTCGACGAGCCCACGAACGATCTCGACGTCGAGACGCTGTCCTCACTCGAAGCGGCGCTGCTCGAGTTCCCGGGCTGCTCGGTGGTCATTAGCCACGACCGCATGTTCCTGGACCGCGTCGCCACGCACATTCTGGCGTGGGAGGGCACCGACGAGAATCCGGGCAACTGGTATTGGTTCGAGGGCAACTTCGAGGCCTATCAGGCCAACCGCATCGAGCGCCTGGGCGAGGACGCGGCCCAGCCGCATCGTATTCACCGTAAGCTGACGCGCGACTAGATCGTTACGCGGTTTTCCAAACCGCGTAACTGCTCGACGCTGCGCGGGTCGCAAGCACCCCATCTTGCCGTTCAAGCCGTCGTTCGCGTACCGAAGTACGCGTCGCTCCTCTTTCACGGCAACCTGGGGCACTTACGGCCCGCTCGCTGTTGGTTGCGCAACATCAACAAATAAAAACGGCTCAAATCCTGATTTGGATTTGAGCCGTTTGTCGTTACTGCTCGGGTTCTTCGACTTTATCGATGGCCCAGGTGGATCCGAGGCCACCGGTGGTGTTGCGGCGGATGCGCACGGTAACCTCGCGGCGCTCGCCGGCCTGTGTGTAGCGCAGGGGGAAGCTTGCGCGGTTTCGCGCGGCCTCGATGGTACCGCGCTCGCGGGCGATCCAGTAGTACTCGCCGACGATGCCGAGGGTATCGGCGCCGTAGGGGAGATAGGTCGACAACTGGTGCAGAAGCGGGCCGGGGCAGAAGACCTCGGTTGCGAAATCGACGGGGAAGTCCTCAGGGATGGTCGGTGCTGCGGGCGCGGGGACCGGAGCCGGTACAGGTGCGGATGTGGACTCGATGACAGGTGCAGACTCAGGCACCGGTTCCGGATTAACTGCGGAATCTGTCGGTTCCACGGAGACGGATGTGTCTTCAGTCTCGGTTTTGGCATCGGCTTCTGGGGCGTCCTCCGCCTCGATAGACGGCTTTGCCTCGATGGGCGTGGAAGCCATGGTGGTGATGCCGGCGTTGGCGTTCTCGGGGTCATAGACGACCGTGAGCGAGATGGCGGGCTGCGGTGTCTCGGGCTCCGGCGCCGACTCGGTAACGCCTTGATCGGCAGGCTCGTCGGACTGATCGTCCTCGGCCTCGTTGTCAAAGACATCGCTGTTTTGGAACGCAGGCGTCTCGGGTTGGTCAGCGGCTTCTTCGGTTGTCGGCTTGGGAGCCTCGTTGAGCTCCGCAGTGGCGTCCTGCTCGGATATGACTTCGGAATCGGTCGTGGCGGCGATTTCGGTTCCTGCTGTTACCTCAATAGCGACTTCGATCTCTGCCTCGGGCTCGGGTTCCGGCGCGGCTTCAACCATGGTTTCTGGCTTGGGACGTTTAACGTGCTTGGGACGCACGGCCTTGAGGTCCTTCTCGCCGCGTTTCTTCTTTTTGTAGGACTGCTTGGCGCCCTTGGCAGCCTTGGGCTTGTCCTCGCCCTTGGCAAGGGCGGCATCCCAGGCATCGTTGGCGATGACGGTGGCATACAGGCGGCCGCCCTTAAAGACGGTCAGCTTAATGCAGTCGTTGAGCTCCTCGAGCAGCTCGCGCGTGGACTCGAAGCCCAGGTCATAAGCGGTCATGTCGCCGGCGGCGAGCGCCTCCTCGACCTGCGTCATAAACGTTTGCTTGCCGCACCCAATCGCGTCGCGCAGCAGGCGATACAGATAGATGTGGTTGCCCAGCGAAAGCGTGGGCCTAACTATTGTCTTGCTCATGGCAAATCTCCTCTTTACACACCAAAGCATCTTACCATCGCACGGGACGTGCCACCTCGGCGCCCAAGGCAAACGGGCGCGAACCGCTTTCGATTCGCGCCCGTTGTACAGGTCGGTTATCTATGAGAGGCAAATGTACTTAGTTGCCCGATGCCGTGCCTTGGCTCGAGTTGTCAGATGCCGTGCCGGACGCGGTTCCACTCGAGCTGTTCGAGCTGTTGGTGTTGTTGCTGTCTGCTGTGCCCGTTCCCGAAGTGGTGTCGCTCGTCTGGCCGCCCGTGCTCGGCTGCGAACCGCCAGTCGTTTGGCTTGAGTCGGTCGTGCCGGACGGCGTGCTGCTGTTGGCCGTAGAGGAATCGGTGCCCTGCGATTGGTTTTGGGTGTTCGAGGACGAATTGGCAGAGGTAGAACTGTCTTGCGTATCGTCCGTCTGCGCCTGCTGATCCTGCGACTGGGTGTTGCCATTTGCATCGCTCTCGGTCGTGCGCGACGAAAGGATTGGCTCGGGGCGCTCGCCCAGACCCTCACCGGCGGTGGTTATAAGGATGGCGCCGGTGCAGGCGATGACCGCGACGATGGCGATGGCGATCGAGAAGACGATGACCTTCTTTTGCGTCTGGCTGCGCTCTGCCGCGGCCTTGGCGCGCAGGCTGTTAGGGGCGACGCGCGCCGTGGTCGCACGCCCCGCAACCTGGCGCATCTCCTGCGTAGTCGCGGCGCCGCCCAGGTGCTCCTCGGCATTAAGCTCAACGGGCTCATAGGCGCCGGCGGGGTAGTCGACGTCGGCGTGCGTACCTTTGAGGGCTTTGGCGCTGGCAGAGATAAAGTGGCGGTAGACCTGCGAGGACACAACGGTGATGACCGAGCTCACGGCGGCACCAATTACTGAACCAGCGATACCAATCTTGGAGGCAAGCGCGACGCTCGTGGCAGCAGCTGCGGCGCCGGCGATGATCTGGGGAATGGAAATGTCATCGAACAGGCCCTTTTTGGGCGCGATGGCCATGGTCTGTCCGATGGAATGGTTCTCGTGCACGCCGTTGTTGAGCGATGCCGGCGTCATGACGCGCGTGCGCGGCGCGTCGGTGTACTTGGCTGTCATACGGGGTCCTCCCGGTGTAAATCTGCTTCGTTTCGTGTAGCCATCAGGGTACCCACCAGATGTGAATCGTACGTGACTTTTAACAGATACCATCAACTCATCAATTGCTCACCAAGTTGGTGGGATGCGGTTACGCCCGGCGGTTGAACTACAATAGGACTTGCTAATTGTTGTGAATGGCGTCTACGCACGGGAGCATTCTTATGAATCTTCACCTTTCTCAGTCTGATGGCTTTTTGCGTGTGGCGGCGGCGTCGCCGCGGATTCGCGTGGCCGATGTCGAGGGCAATGCCGAGGTTGCGCTGGCGGCTATTCGCGAGGCTACCGAGCGCGGCGTTCGCGCGCTGGTGCTGCCCGAGCTTAACCTGACCGGCTATACCGCGGCCGACCTGTTCCATAACCGCACACTGCTGCATGCCTGTGAGACTGCTCTGGTGCATATCCTCGACGAGACTCGTGAGCTGCCGATTGTCTTTACCATCGGTCTTCCCGTTGCAGTTGCCGAGAATATCTACAACTGCGCCGCCGTGTGCTGCGCGGGCGAGCTTTTGGGCCTTACGGCTAAGAAATATTTGCCCAACTACGGCGAGTTCTACGAGCACCGCTGGTTTGCTCCTGCGCCCGCAGATCCCGTGTGGGTCGAGTTTGCCGGTCAGGGTCCGGTTCCGCTGGGTTCGGGGCTTGTCTACCGTTGCTGCGACGGGGGCGCTGAGGACATGGTACTTGGCGTTGAAGTTTGCGAGGACCTGTGGGTGCCGGCGCCCCCTTCGACCGAGATGGCGCTTGCCGGTGCGACGGTGATCCTCAATCCGTCGGCTTCGGACGAGATCATCGGTAAGGCGGATTACCGCCGCAGCCTCATTTCCAACCAGAGCGCGCGCCTGTACTGCGCCTATGCCTACGCGGACGCGAGCGAGGGCGAGTCCACGACCGACATGGTTTTTGCGGGCGAGAACCTCGTCTACGAAAACGGCTCCAAGCTCGCCGCGACCAAACTGCTTACCTGCGACATGGCCATCGCCGACGTTGACCTTGACCGCCTGGTTGCCGAACGCCGTCGCTCGACGACGTGGACGCGTACCGACGATGCTCCGGAGGCCACGACCGTTGAGTTTTCGTTTGAGGGCGTGCTGGCCGAAGAACCTGTCCTGCGCGATGCCTGCGATATCGACCGCGTTTTCCCGCGCGCGCCCTTTGTGCCGGCCGACCACGGCGACTTGGCCGAGCGCTGCGAGACGATCCTCAATCTACAGACCGCGGGCCTCAAGACCCGCCTTGCCCATACGGGCACCAAGGCGGCCGTCATCGGCCTTTCGGGCGGTCTCGATTCCACGCTAGCGCTGCTTGTGACCGTGCGCGCCTTCGATGCACTGGGCCTGCCGCGCACCGGCATCACGGCCGTGTCCATGCCCGGCTTTGGTACGACGCACCGCACTAAGTCCAATGCCGAGTCGCTCGCTCGCGACCTGGGTGTGAGCTTCCGCGAGGTTTCGATCCACGCGGCTGTGGAGCAGCACTTCAAGGACATTGAGCACGATCCGGCCGTCCAAGACGTGACCTACGAGAACAGCCAGGCGCGCGAGCGTACGCAGATTCTGATGGATCTGGCCAACCAGGCTGGCGGTTTTGTCATTGGCACGGGCGACCTGTCGGAGCTGGCGCTCGGCTGGGCTACCTATAACGGCGACCACATGAGCATGTACGCCGTCAACGCGAGCGTGCCCAAGACGCTTGTGCGCCATCTGGTACGCTATGCCGCCGATGTCTTTGGCGGGCGCATTGCCGAGGTCTTGCTCGATATCCTCGATACGCCGGTGTCCCCCGAGCTTCTGCCGCCCACGGGCGACGGCGAGATTGCGCAGAAGACCGAGGATTTGGTGGGCCCGTACGAGTTGCACGACTACTTCCTCTACTACCTGCTGCGTTTTGGCTTTGAGCCGGGCAAGATCTACCGCATGGCGCTCAAGAGCTTCGAGGGCGTCTACGACGCCAAGACCGTCCACACGTGGCTACGTACGTTCTACCGTCGCTTCTTTGCCCAGCAGTTTAAGCGCAGCTGCCTGCCCGATGGTCCCAAGGTGGGCTCGGTGACGCTCAGCCCGCGCGGCGATTGGCGTATGCCGAGTGACGCCAGCTCGCGTCTGTGGCTTGCGCAGATCGACGCGCTCAATCCAGTTGACTAAGGTTGGCTAAATTGAACCAATACGGGGGTTGCAAGCGTTACACTTTTGCAATCTGATGGCCCGTATCGCGCGGCGCTCTTGTCGGAGCGCCGCGTTTTTTATATCGAAAGGTGGCACCATGCAGGCATCGCAGCGTCTCGACCGCTTTGGCGCGGAGGTCTTCGCCTCGCTCAACAACAAGCTTCTCGCGCTGAAGGCTCAGGGCAAGACCATTTACAACATGAGCGTGGGCACGCCCGACTTTAAGCCGTACGACCACGTGGTCGAGGCGCTCACGCAGGCAGCCCAAGATCCCGAGATGTGGAAGTATGCCCTGCGCGACCTGCCCGAACTCAAGCAAGCCGTGTGCGATTACTATGAGCGTCGCTTTGGCGTTTCGGGCATTACGCCGTCTATGGTGCAGTCGTGCAACGGCACGCAGGAGGGCGTGGGCCATTTGGGCCTGGCCCTGCTCGATCCGGGTGACACCATTCTGGTTCCCGATCCGTGCTACCCGGTCTTTGAGGCGGGTGCCAAGATCGCCGATGCCAAGCTCGAATACTATCCGCTGGTTGCCGAGCATAATTACCTGCCCTATGTGGCGGGTATCGATCCCGAGGTGGCCGATCGTGCCAAGTATATGATCGTGTCGCTGCCCGCGAACCCGGTCGGCTCGGTGGGCACGCCCGAGGTCTACGAGGAGATTATCGCCTTTGCCCGCGAGCATGATCTGTTGATCGTTCATGACAACGCGTACTCCGACATTGTGTTTGACGGCGAGCCCGGCGGCAGCTTCTTGCAGTATCCCGGTGCGCTTGAGGTGGGCGTGGAGTTCTTCTCGCTCTCTAAGTCGTTTAACGTCACCGGTGCCCGCATCGGCTTTTTGGTCGGTCGCGAGGATGTGGTCTCGGCCTTTGCCAAGCTGCGCGGCCAGATCGACTTCGGTATGTTCTTCCCGATCCAGAAGGCTGCCATCGCCTGCCTGAACGGTCCGCGCGATGAGGTCGAGGCGCAGCGTCTGAAGTACCAGGAGCGCCGCGATGCCCTGTGCGACGGTCTTGAGGGCCTGGGCTGGGAGCGTCCCAATGCGCATGGCTCTATGTTTGTGTGGGCCAAGCTTCCCGGTGGTCGCACCGATTCTATGGCGTTTTGCGAGGAGCTTATGGAGAAGGCCGGCGTTGTGGTGACGCCGGGCGCGAGCTTTGGCCCTTCGGGCGAGGGGCACGTGCGTATGGCACTGGTCTTACCGCCCGACCAGATCGCTTTGGCTGTCGAGGCCATTCGCGAGGCGGGCCTGTATTAGAGACCTATTTCGACTCGTCAATAGCTCGAAACCGATTTCGTGCAGTTATTTTACGAATTCTGCAAACAATTTCGGTAAACGGTCGATTTTTGGCTGCGAATAGGAGCATAATCAAAGTCCCGATTGGATGTATTGGGATTACGGCAAGCCGCTCGGGTCGTTCCCGGGCGGCTTGTTTGTGGAGAGAGATGGGAGTTTCTAATGGTTAACGAGAAGAAGGTCGCTATTGTCGGCTGCGGTTTCGTCGGTTCGTCTTCGGCGTTCGCACTGATGCAGAGTGGTCTGTTCTCCGAGATGGTCCTCATCGACGTGGACAAGAACCGTGCCGAGGGTGAGGCCCTGGATATCGCGCACGGCATGACGTTTGCCGAGCCGATGAAGATCTACGCCGGCGATTATTCCGATGTCGCCGACGCCGCCATGATCGTCGTCACTGCTGGCGCTGCCCAGAAGCCCGGTGAGACCCGCCTGGACCTGGTCAACAAGAACGTCAGCATCTTCAAGTCCATTATTCCCGAGATTAAGAAGTCCGGCTTCGACGGCATTCTGCTAATCGTCTCCAACCCGGTCGATGTTCTGACCTACGCCGCCATCAAGATGTCCGGCCTGCCCGAGGGCCACGTCATCGGTTCCGGCACCGTGCTCGACACCGGCCGCCTGCAGCAGATGCTTGGTGCCCACGTCGAGGTTGACCCGCGCGATGTCCAGGCCTATGTCATGGGCGAGCACGGTGACTCCGAGTTTGTCGCTTGGTCCAGCGCTCAGGTTGCCGGCGTTCCGCTGAACACCTTCTGCGAGCTTCACGGCCACCTGGAGCATGAGACCGCCGAGAAGCGCATCGCCGAGGACGTTAAGAACTCCGCCTACACCATCATCGAGAAGAAGCACGCCACCTACTACGGCGTCGCCATGGCCGTTAAGCGCATCTGCACCGCTGTTATGCGTGATGAGCAGACCGTTCTGCCCGTTTCCTCGCTCATGGTGGGCGAGTATGGCCTGTCCGATCTGGCCATCTCCATGCCGACGGTCGTTGGCCGCGACGGCGTCGTCTGCCGCGTCCCCGTGCCACTGAACGATGACGAGCAGCATGAGCTCACCGCCTCCGCCAAGGCCCTCAAGGACATCATCGACAGCGTCGACTTCTCCTGCTAAATTCGGCTCGTTTGGGCAACAGGCTACAATGAAAGGCGTCCGGGCCACACGGTCCGGGCGCCTTTTTAGTGCGAGGGGGGGTCAGGTTACTTTGCACCACCCCAATGCACCATAGTTGATGGGAGGGCCATGTCGGATTCGCCTAATTTTTTGACCTATGCCCAGACGGCGTTTGATCCGTTTGAGGAACGGCCGTTCTGCGCGGTGGATAGCCTGGTCTTTGCGTGGTTGTCCTATTTGCGTTTGCCGGGTGATATGGCGGAGCTGACGAACTGGCAGGGCCTAGACGTACGCGAGCTGCTGCGCGCCGAGTGCTACCAAGACATGATTGGCGACCTGTGGGATCCGGAGGGGAGTCGTGCCCTGTTGGAGGCTGTGGCAGCAAGCCCTCGCTACCGTGGCGTTCGTGTTTGCGGCTATCGTAGCGTGAGTGATGCCGAGACAACGGAGCAGTTTGCGGCCATGACGTTCCGATTTCCGGCGGGGTTTAGCTATCTTGCCTTCCGGGGGACCGACAGCACGATTGTGGGCTGGAAAGAGGACTTTAACATGGCGTTCCGGTGTCCTGTGCCGGCCCAGGAATCCGCGTCGCGTTATGTAGACGAGGCGGCGGATGCGATTGACGGGCCGCTTTTGTGCGGAGGTCATTCCAAGGGTGGAAACCTTGCGGTGTACGGTGCGGCGATGTGCCCCGATGTCGCCCGTGAGCGAATCGAAAGGGCGTATTCCCATGATGGCCCGGGCTTCGTCGAGGAGTTTCTGAGCGGCAACGCCTTCGCCGATCTATCCGGTCGAATCGACAAGACGCTACCTCGGTCGTCGATCTTTGGCATGATGTTCGAGACACAGGAGGACTATGCCATCGTTGAGAGCACCGAGTTCAGCCTGCTGCAGCACAATCCCTTTAGCTGGGTGGTTGATGGTCACGACTTCGTGTACTGTGAGCGCCTGTCTGCCGGTGCTCGATACGTTGATGGTTCCATTCGCGAGATGTTGCTTGCAGTGTCGCCTAGCGAACGCGAGCGTTTTGTAGATGCGTTGTTCTCCGTGTTTGAGGCTACGGGTGCTGAGCGGTTTGCGGATATCGCTGGGAATCTGCGCGAGAGCCTGCCCGTGATGCTCCAGGCTGCGCAAGGCTTTGACGAGGATACACGACGCTTTGTCTCGCAGACCATCGTAGCAATCCTTAAATGCGCACTGCTGCCCAAACGACCTCAGATCGACATGCCCGCTGCCGGCAAGAGTTTGGCAGAACAGCTCGAGGCTTGGCAGTCCGAGCTCCTGCGCTAACCATTGGTGCAAGCAACCTGTCCCCGATGCACCAATCTTCGAAGCGCCTGGGGCGGGCTCGACCGCTATACTGATTCGTGCCGAAATCGATCTAGAACGGAATGCCGTATATGAAAATCAATCACGCGATTCTGCATATCCTGGACTTTGACTCTGCCGTCAACGTCATGAGCCAGCGCGAGTTGGATATTGAAAGCCGTACTGTCCGCAACTTCGTGACCACACATCTGCGTCGCGCGCGCACTTCGGCCGATAACAAGCGTGCCACGTTTGCCGAGAACTCCGCATTCGGCGGCGAGCTCAAGAGCTATTTCTTTGGTGAGCGTGAGTTCGTGGACCTGTCGCAGCAGATTGCGGAGTTCATCTCTTCCGAACTCACCAAGGCCGAGAAAGCTGAGTCCACCGACGTGCTCGTGGCTGATTTTGACGACGATGAGGATGCCCGCTGGTTTGCCGTGATGCTGCTGGGCTCCAAGCAGGCCTTTATGCACGAAGTGGGCCGCGAGGAAGGGGAGGTGCGCAACGACATCGCGCGCCACTACGCCATTCTGCCGAACCCCTCGCAAAAGGTGCCGAGCTATGCCATCGTGCGCGCGAGCACCATGGAGATCGGCTATGTGGACAAGAAACGCAAGATCGCCGGCGAGGACCGTATGCTTATCCCCGATGGCCTGCTGCAGTGCGACACGGGCGTATCGGGCAAGGAGGTCATCGACACCGTGACGCGTGTGGTCGAGGAAGTCGCCGGGGAGCACGGTGCCAACACGGCCGTGGCGCTCGCAAAGGTTAAGGCCGCTGTGGCCGAGAAGGTCGAGGATGACGAGGAGCTGCCGCCTTGGGATATCGTCGACGAGGTCTTTGAGGACGAGCCGGTCATCAAGGAGAGCGTGCGCGCGGCACTGACCGAGGAGAAGGTGCCTGAGCGTGTGCCCGTGGAGCGCAAGCAGGTCGAACGCGCGGCGGTGCGCAATCACAAGATTCGTACCGACACGGGTATCGAGATCAGCTTCCCGGCCGAGATGGGTTCCAACTCCGAGTACATCGAGTTCGTCAATGAGCCTAACGGCCTCATCTCCATCGAGCTCAAAAATATCGGTAGCATCGAGAATCGATAAGTTGCGTTGCGCCTACAGCGAGAAAGCAAAGGCCGAAGCCCTTCGGGACTTCGGCCTTTTTTGTTTTCGGCTTGGTTGCTGACATTGCGCCGCAGGTTGGGCATACGTCAGCGAAAACGCGGTTTGTCAAAACCGCGTAACTATTAAAGTTGACGTAAGCCCTCTTCCAGGCCGGTCTTGCTGTCGGTCTTCTCGTCGCGCATCTTGATGACGCGGGCGGGGACACCGGCCACGACGGCGCCGGCGGGGACGTCCTCGACGCACACGGCGCCGGCGGCAACGACAGCGCCCTTGCCTACGTGCACGCCCTCCAGGACCACGGCGTTGGCGCCGATCATGACATCGTCCTCGATGATGACGGGCGTGGCGCTGGCGGGCTCCACAACGCCTGCCAGCACGGTGCCGGCGCCGATGTGGCAGTTCTTGCCCACGGTGGCGCGGCCGCCCAGCACGGCGCCCATATCAATCATGGAGCCTTCGCCAATGACGGAGCCGATGTTGATGATGGCGCCCATCATGATGACGGCGCGATCGCCGATCTCGACGCGGTCACGGATGATCGCGCCCGGCTCGATGCGGGCGTTGATGCCCTTAAGGTCGAGCATGGGCACGGCGGAGTTGCGGCAATCGTTCTCCACGTCGTAGTAATCGATGGAATCGGCGTTGGCGTCCAGGATGGCCTTAAGCTCATCCCAGTCGCCAAAGACGGTCTTGCCGCGACGACCGCCGTAGACATGTGCGTCGCCCCAAGCAACCTTCATGCCCGGCTTCTCGCGCACGTACAACTTGACGGGCGTCTTTTTGGGCGCGGTGGCGATGTAGTTGATAATCTCCTGTGCATCCATCTCGGCTGCGTTACTCATTTGCTATCTCTCCTTTGGGCGGATTCGGTTGATACCTGGTTAGGCAAACATGACCTGGTCGAACGTATAGAAGCCGGGTTCGCGGGTGACGAGCTTCTGGGCGGCGGCCAGGGCGCCGTTGACGAAGATCTGACGGCTCGTGGCGCGGTGGGTGAGCGTGACCTCCTCGTCCTGGCCAAAGAAACTCACTTCGTGGACGCCGGCGACAGTGCCACCGCGCAGCGAGTGCATGCCGATCTCCTTGGGATCGCGTGCGCCGCACATGCCCTCGCGTCCGTAGACGGGGTGGTAGCCTGTCTCGGGCTCGGCCTCGACTACGGCGTCGAGCAGCAGCTTGGCGGTACCGCTGGGGGCGTCGACCTTTTGGTTATGGTGCGTCTCGACGATTTCGCAGTCAAAGCCGGGCAACTCGCGCGTGGCCTGGGCCACTAGATGACGCAGGGCTGCGATGCCGATGGAGTAATTGCCCGAGTGCATAACGCGGGTGTTCTGGCCCAGCTCACGCAGACGGTCCATCTGCTCGGGGGTGTAGCCTGTGGTGCCTGAGACCAATGCCGCGCCCGTGCGCTCGACATAGGCGACGACGGCATCGAAGGTCACGACGTTCGAGAAGTCGATAATCACATCGGCAGCCGGTGCGTTCTCGAGCTTGCTCAAATCGAAGCCAATCTGGGCCACGATATCAAAAACGGGTTGACCGGCGGCGTCGACAACGCCCTCGGCGGTGGTGCGGATGAGCGAGCCCATGCGGCCCGTTCCCATAATGACGGTCTTAATCAAGCAGACCAGCCCCCTTCAGAGCATCGGTAAGTGCAGAGCGCGTGTCGTCTGCCATGGGGCACAGCGGCATGCGGTAGTTTGCCTCGATCATACCCATCTGGGCGAGCGCCTCTTTGACGGGGATGGGGTTGACCTCACTAAAGAGGGCATTGATGAGCGGCTGGCCGGCAATCTGTATATCGCGGGCGCGCGCTACGTCGCCGTCCAGATAAGCGCGGCACATGTCATGTACGAGCTGCGGCTGCACATCGGCCCACACGCTGATGGTGCCCGAAGCACCCAGGCTCATGAGCGGTACGGTAAGCGCGTCCTCGCCCGAGTACATGCGGAAGTCGTCTGACAGCAGGTGGGCGATCTTGGCCGCGTAGGCGACGTTGCCCGAGGCCTCCTTAATACCCATGATGTTGGGGTGCGCGGCCAGGCGCTCTACGTTGCGCTCGCTGATACCGCAGCCGCAGCGGCCGGGGATGTTGTACAGGATGCAGGGGATGTCCACGGCATCGGCGACGGTCTTAAAGTGCTGATAGATACCCTCTTCGTTGGACTTGTTGTAGTAGGGGGTAATGAGCAGCAGGCCGTCGGCTCCCAAGCCCTGGTAAGTAAGCGACTTGGTGAGCATGGTCTGCGTGGAGTTGGAGCCCGAGCCGGCAATGACGGGGACGCGTCCTGCAACATGCTTGACCACGGCGGCGACGACGGAGTTGTCCTCGTCGTCGGTCATCGTGGCGCTCTCGCCGGTGGTGCCCAGGGTGAGGATGGCGTCGGTGCCGTTTTGCAGGTGGAAATCGATAAGGCGCTCGAGTGCGTCAAAGTCGACACTGCCATCCTTTTTAAACGGCGTGACGAGGGCGACGATTGAGCCCTCGAGATTGCGGATGTCCATGTTCTTCTCCTTCGCGTCCGCGATCTGGATGCGTTTGTTCCATTGGGCGGCGACTGCCAGGCGCTCGTCTTGGGCGCGACGGCGGGCACTTTCGGCGCGCGACTTGGCCAGCAGCTCTCGGCCGCTCGGCAGCACGTCGAGCGTGGCAAAGTAATCGCCCGGGCGCTCGGCGCGGCGGATGAGGTCGGCCGAGCCATCGGGGCGCAACAGGACCTCGGCGGAGCGCAGGCGTCCATTGTAGTTGTAGCCCATGGAGTAGCCATGCGCGCCGGTATCGTGGATCACAAGCAGGTCGCCCATGTCGATATGCGGCAGCTCGCGATCGATGGCGAACTTGTCGTTGTTCTCGCACAGATTGCCCGTGATGTCGTAGGTGTCCGTGACGGGCGCTGTGGTCTTGTCGTCGCCACCCAGCTGGCCCATCACCGTAATGTGGTGGTAAGCGCCATACATGGCAGGACGAATCAGATCGACGGCACTGGCGTCCACGCCGATATAGTCCTTGTAGATCTGCTTCTCGTGGATGGCCTTGGTGACCAGGCATCCGTAGGGGCCCATCATAAAGCGACCCATCTCGGTGCAGATCGCCACATCGCCCATGCCGGCGGGGACCAGAATCTCGTCGTAGGCTGCGTGTACGCCCTCACCGATGGCGTGAATGTCGTTAGCCTGCTGCTCGGGCAGGTAGGGGATACCCACACCGCCGGACAGATTGATAAAGGCGACATGTGCGCCGGTCTCGCGCTCCAGGCGCACGGCAAGTTTAAAGAGGATGCGTGCGAGCTTGGGATAGTAGTCGTTAGTGACGGTGTTACTGGCAAGGAAGGCATGGATGCCATAATTCTCGGCGCCCTTGGCCTTGAGCATGCGGAAGGCCTCAAAGAGCTGCTCGGTGGTCATGCCATATTTGGAGTCGCCCGGGTTGTCCATGATGCCGTTGGAGAGCTGGAACAGACCGCCTGGATTAAAGCGGCAGCTGACCGTCTTGGGGATGGGCCCCGCAACGCGCTCAAAGAACTCGATGTGGCTGATGTCGTCAAAGTTGACGATGGCACCCAGCTTGTCGGCGAGCTCAAAGTCGGCAGCCGGCGTGTCGTTGGACGAGAACATGATGTCGTGTCCCGTGATACCCAGTGAGCGGGCGATCATAAGCTCGGTATAGCTCGAGCAATCGCAGCCGCAGCCGTATTCGTTGAGAATGGAGATGAGCGCCGGGTTGGGATTGGCCTTGACGGCAAAGTATTCCTTAAAGCCCGGGTTCCATGCGAAGGCGCCGCGCACTTCTTGCATGTTGCGGCGGATGCCTGCCTCGTCGTATAGATGAAACGGCGTGGGGAACTGCTCGACGATATGCTCGAGTGTCTCCTTGTCCACAAACGGCTGCTTGGCCGCATATGCCTCGTTGGGGGTCAATGCCATGTCCCGTAAACCTCGCTATCCAGACGGCGCCATCTGCGCATCGAATCCGCATAGCGTGGACCCAATGTCCGGATAGCGCTCCCGCATTGCTGCAGACAGTCCTGTGGGTGTTTCCCACAGGCCCACCAGGTTGTTCGTGCCCGAAAAACCCAGTTCGGCGGGTTTCGCCTCCCCACGGGGTCAAAGCCTGCCGGCTCGCCCGCGGTTCTTCGTGCCCGCGCCTCTATCAAGTGGTAAAGACCCTATCACGTTGCACTTTACCAAACAAGAGTATTTGTATATAACGTTTAAAAAATGCAGCAATATGCTGGAAACATGTGTGCCACAATCCTGTATCACAATAAGTTGCAACAGATGTGCCTTACGAAGGGATTCTCTATGACCGAGCTCCAAGAACTCCGTCGCTATCGCCGCGATCTCCATCGCATTCCGGAGCTCGATTTCGATCTTCCGCAAACCATTGCCTATATCGAGGGCGTGTTGGCACCGCTCGCTTGCGAGGTGACCCATCCGTGCCCCAGCTGCGTCTGCGCTTTCTTCGACGCCGGCGTTGGTGCCGCGCATGCCACAGCGATTCGCGCCGATATGGATGCGCTGCCCATCGCGGAGGCGACGGGAGCGGCCTTTGCCTCGACCCATCCCGGCAAGATGCACGCTTGCGGACATGATGGACACATGGCCATGGCACTTGCCGCCGCGACGTATGTCGACCGTACGATTCGCGAGCAGCCGGGCGTCATTAGGCGCAACGTTCTCTTTGTGTTCCAGCCGGCCGAGGAAACGACCGGTGGTGCTAAGACGGTATGTGAGAGCGGTGTGTTCGAATGCTACGGGGTCGACCGCATTTTTGGCTTCCATGTGTGGCCCGATCTGCCCGCCGGCACGTTGGCGAGCTGTTCCGGCCCGCTGCTGGCGCGTTCGAGTGAGACACACATTCATATTCACGGGACGAGCATCCATATCGCTAAGACCTATGGCGTTCCGGTCGAGGAGTCGCACGATGCGGCGCTGGCGGCTGCCAAGTTCTTGGTTGCCGAGCGCGAACTGATGGACGAGCTGGGCACCGACGAGCCCTGTATCGGCAAGTTTGGTCTGCTGCAGGCCGGTACCGTCTGCAATGCGGTGGCGGGGGAGGCCCATGTTGCCGGCAGCCTGCGTGTGTTTACGGACGACATGTTCGACCGGGCGCGCGAAGGCGTGCGCCGCGTGCTGGACGATGCCTGTGCCGCAACAGGCTGTACGTACGATCTCGACTTTGCCGAGGGCTATCCGCCAGTCGATAACGACCCCGAGCTGTTTGCCTGCATTGCGCTTGCCTTGTCCGAGCTGCAACTTGTGGACGAGCCGCTGCTGATCGCCGAGGATTTCGCGTTCTATCAACGCCATCTGCCGGGCGTGTTCTTCTTGCTGGGCACGGGCGTGCCAGAAGGACAAGAAAACCCGATCGACGCTGATGACTGCCCAGCCTATGCGATGAGCGCTCTGCATACCGATAGCATGCTCTTCGACGAGGAAATCCTACTCAAAGGCCTCGATGTCTACAAACGATTGCTTGGCTTGGAGTGACGATGGAACGACGCCGACAGACTGCCGTTTATAGTCCCGGTGGGTGTGGATGTGGCTTGTTGTTGCTTCCGGTTATTGCTGTGAGCATTGGCGTGATGTTTGCGCTTGCTGGGCTGGCTGCGGCGGCACTCGTACTGTTTATCACTGCCATCGGCGTGACGATTTGGCTCTGCCGCAATCGCGAGCGACGCCGTGCCGGCGGTAAAACCAATGTCGGCTGGGTTGTATTCCTGGTCATTGCGTACCCGCTGAGTGTCAGCTACCTGGTGTTCTTTGTCCTGTTGATGGTCAGTGCCTTTACCGGGGAATCCGTCACGGTGGGTTGATGCACTGCCAGCAGACGGTTGCGCAAAGTGCGTTTGCTCGGCGTTTGGATAACTGCATTGGCCGTTTACCGCAGCCTTAGCTCTCAGCTAATGAATTCAAGTTTAATCCTTCCTACGATGTGCTGTGTGCCGGCACGGTAGCCGGATCGTAGGAAGGATGCATGATGAAAAAGCTTGAAAACGAAGTGCTGCTGAGCCGTCGCGCTGCACTGGGCGCATTCGCCACCGTCGCCTTGGGGACTGCCGGTCTTCTTACCGGTTGTGGTAGCGATAAGGCGACCGTCACCGAGGACGCTGGCGATGGCGACAAGAAGGAAGAGGCGAAGAAGGAAGAGCAGTCTACGACTGACCTGGCGGTTGGTGCGACGGTGACCACGGCTGCCGGTCTTTCCGTCGTTGTCGATTCCGTCCAGCCCGGCCTCACAAATTATGACGGTTCGACCATGACGGGCATTCACGTCACGTACGTCAACAATGGTGATGAGGGCGCAGATTACAACATCTACGACTGGAAGGGCGAGGACGCCAACGGCGCTCAGCAGAATCAGGGTTACTACAGCGAGGGCTCCGATGAGCTGCAGTCTGGTACCCTTGCCGCTGGTGGCTCTGTGGCGGGCAATATCTACTTTGATGGCGATATCAAGAAGGCACTGTATTTTGCCAACATGTTTGATAAGTCTGCCACTGCAAGCTGGGTGTTGGCCTAGCATGTCGCTACCGTTGCGCCGTATGGGAGGTGAAGTCGTATGCCCGATAAAAAGCTGACTGACGAGTTGCTCAATGAGCTTCTCGACGCGCCAAACATCGATGGCTATATCAAAGAACACGACTTTGCCGCCCCGTCGCTTTTGAACTACCTGAAGCAGCTACTGCAGGAAAAGGGCTTGGAGCGCTCGCGCGTGGTTCGTATGGCCGATCTCAATGAGACCTTTGGCTATCAGATCTTTACCGGTGCGCGGCATCCGAGCCGCAATAAGGTGCTGCAGATTGCCTTTGCGATGGCGCTGACGCTCAAAGAAACCAACCGTGCGCTGACGGCTGCCGGGGTAAGCGTCCTTAACTGCAAGGACCGCCGCGATGCGATTATCATTTTTTGCATCGATCGCGGGTGCAGCCTCCAAAAGGTCAACGAGGAGCTGTATCGCTTTGGCGAGGAGACGGTGAGTTAGCGGCTGATATCTGAGCCGGCGGAGCTGCCGAACAACGATGCAAACGAACGGGGCGCAGATGCCATGGGATGTCTGCGCCCTGCGCTATGATGGAGGCTATGGATACTCAGAGCCCAACATATTCCGATGACGAGCTGACCGCAGCGCTTGCCGAGCACCTGGCGTCGCTCGATCGCGACGACAGCTATCGCGTGGAGCGTGTACTTAAGCGCTCGTCCGTTGAAACAACCGAGCTCGTGTACTTTGAAGGAACCGGCGGTGGTTCGCTCGGCCCCTTTGTCCGTAAACGTATCGATGCTTCGGCTCAAATCGGCGGGGCATACGAGCGCCTGTTTGCCGCTCAGCGGGCAGGCAGGCGTTTTGAGCACCTGCCCAGAATCGTCGATTGTCGTCGTGTGGGCGACGAGCTCAACGTGGTTATGGAATACATCGAAGGGGAGACGCTCGGGGCGCTGGTGGACCGTCTGGGAGCCACCCCCGATTATGCACGTGAATTGTATCCTGTCCTTTGCGACGCCGTGGGCGAGCTCCATGCCGGTTTTGCAATGGCGGGGGAGGCTTCGGCGCCAGTGATCCATCGCGACCTCAAGCCGTCGAATATCATCGCGACAGGTGCCAACTATACGCCTGATGACGGCCTGACGTTTTCATCGCTGGTGATTATCGACCTGGGGATCGCGCGCGTATGGCGCGATGGCGCCGATGCCGATACCGTCAAGTTTGGGACACGGCCCTATGCGCCGCCCGAGCAGTATGGGTTTGGGCAGACGAGCGTACGAAGCGACGTCTACGCACTTGGCGCCCTGTTGTTCTTCTGCTTGACGGGAGTCGACCCTAAACCAGGGCTCGACATGCGCGAGCAATGCGAGGCGCGCGGCATTCCTACTCCACTTGCCGATGCCGTCTGCATGTCGATGGCGCTCGACCCGGCCAAGCGTTTTGCGAGCGCGGAAGCGTTGGGACGGGCGACGCGCGCGGCATACGATCTAAGTCGCCCCGTGCGGCCTCCTGCGCCTGCGCCTGTCCGTACTCCGGCCTCGGAGACGGTGTTGACGCCCCAAGGGCTCCAGAACCCCACAGGGCTTCCTAGGCCTGCCGCCTCCGCTGCATGCGGTCTGCTCTCTCGCGTTCCGGAGTCTCTGGGGCGTATTTGGAATACGCTCGTCTGCTTCTCGCTGCTTGTGTTCTTTGCCGGAAGTCACTTTGCCGTCTTTCACCCCACGGGAGCAAATCAAGGCTACCCGACGTGGCTTCTCATAATCGAGTATTTTTTCTTTGTCGATGGCCTTATGGTGCTTATGCATTTTGCGCTGCTCGATAAGCGCCGTCTTCGTCGGCGATTCGCACTGCTCGACAGCTATCGCGGCAAGAAACTCGCGAAACTCTGGCTCAAGGTATTGGGTGTGCTGCTCCTATGCATGATCGTCATAGTCGCGGTTGTCAATGCGACCGGCGTCGTCGATACCTCCGCTACCTAAAAGAAAAGGGCCCCATTGGGGCCCTTTGCAGTTGCACTTAGATGCGGTTCATCTGAGCGGCGACTTTGTTGTACCAGTCCTGCCACGTGGGCGGGCAGTACTTTTTGGCCGCTGCCGGGGTAAGGGTGGAGCCGTAGTTGGCGCCCAGATAGGCAACGTGAGCGGAGATGCCCTCGCTCCAGCTGCCAAAGCTGCGCCAACCGCCGCCACGTGCACTCCAGCCCCAGGCGTTGTAAGAATTGGCGCAATAAGCACCCTTGGTGCTCTCGATGCAGGCGATGGCGGGGGACCAACGGGGGTCGACACCGGTATTCCAAGCGGCGACGGCAAAGTTATAGCCCTGGCCTGCCATGGGGGAGCCGGCGAGATAATTGTCGATGCGGCCTGTCCACTCATTAATGAACGAATCGTAATCGGAGTTACCAGTATTGGAGCTGTTCACCGTGGTGTCGATGGTGGTGTTGGTGTTGGTGGCCTGGCTGCTGGAATTGCTGCCGCTTACGCCCTCGCCCGAGAGCTTCTCGGCGGCAGCGGCCTTATCGGCCTCAAGCTTGGCAAGCTCGGCGGCATTTTCCTGCTCGGCTTTTGCCTGCGCCTCGCTGCGGAGCTGCTGGGCCTGCGCCAGCGCGTCCTCGGCGTTTTTCTGCTCTGCCTCAAGTTGAGACTTGGCCTGCTGGAGCTCAGCCTTGTTCTGCTCGAGTTCGGTTTGCATGTTATTGAGCTCTTCGATCTCGTCGACGCTCGAGCTCGTGATCTGGTTGGTGTATTTGCAGGTCGTGATGAACTCACCCAGGCTCTGCGCGTTGACCAGGAAGCTCACGATGGGATTGGTGCCCTTCTGATACTTGTACAGATCGCGCATGGCGGAGCTTGCCTTGGCCTGCTGCTCGGGAAGCTTGGCCTCGATTTCCTCGATGCTTGCCTCATTGGAGTCAATCTGCTTTTGCAGGTCATCGAGTTTGGTGCGGGCGTCGTTGTAGGCGCTCGTGGCGGCTTCGATCTTCTGCTGGGCTGCGGAAAGCTGGTCCTGCGTTGCCTGCGAGGCGGCATACGCCGCAACGGGGGAGAGCATCGGCGTGGCCGTCAGCGCAACGGCGAGCGCGGCGCTCGTGATGATACGAGCCGGCTTCGACGCAATGAGCGCTGCGGTGCGATGATTCGAATGCTGCATCCAGTCCCTCTGCAATCAATCGTAGGTTATGGTTCGAACGGTATTCTACTACTGCTTTCGACCTCAACTTGAACCTTAAAGGTTCCAAAGGGTCAAGTTGAACTTGAGGCTTTGGCTTTGACCTGCAGTTATGATGAATTGTTGAGAAACCATAGAGTTCAACTTTAACGTTACAGAGCCCTGTTTGAGAGGAGTTTTGGGCTGTAAAAGCTATCTCAACGTGGGGTTTCATAACTACAGCGTGCCCTTCTGGCGAGCCTGCTCAATCTCTTCGAGGGCCTCGGCGGGGGTGAACGAACAGGTGCCGTCGCCGAGTTTGACTACCCGGATATCGTCGCCGGTATGGACCTCTCCGCCCTTTAGTACCACGCCAAAAACGCCCTCGTGGGGAAAGATACAGTCGCCGGCGAGATAGTAGATGGCACAGCGGGTGTGGCAGACCTTGCCGATCTGACTGATTTCGACCAGGACATCGTTGCCAATCTTGAGCTGCGTTCCCAGGGGGAGCGAGAGCAGGTTGATGCCCTGGGTTGTGAAGTTCTCGCCAAAGTCGCCCTCGTGCACATCGAGCCCGCGCGCCTGCGCCGTCTGGATAGACTCTGCAGCTAAAAAGGAAACCTGGCGGTGCCAATGCCCGGCGTGCGCATCGGAGGCGAGGCCAAACTGCTCGATGACGGTGTCGTGCCCGTCGGCGACGGGTGACTTACGCGTGCCTTTGTGCTCCGACGTGTTGATTGAGACGATACGGGCAGGCCCGTTGTAAGCATCGTTTGCGGTGCGTAGGGGAGCTGCCGTTTGTGCGCGTTCCGCCAGCTCGTGCTTCGCGGCATTGAGGATGGGATTATCGGTCGGATGGTCTTGGGGCACGTGCGCGCCTTTCGCTCGAGGATGTCAATACACTGAATCCTACAACAATGGTAGGTTCATTGCCCATTGTCATACAACGGTGAGCGCCGTCTTCGTGCTGGCCTTCGTGCTGGACGATTACGTCGATTGCCATAGATACGGTGGAGCTTTGGGCGCCGGCGGCTTGGCACGCTAGAATAAATCAGTTGCGCAAAGACCGCCCGTTGTGTGGGCAGTTCATGATAGGAAGTTTTCATGGCATTGCAGTTTACAGAGCGCGAGTTCATCCCCGTGCTGCTCGGTGGCGACATCAACGCCTACTCGGTGGCGCGCGCCTTCTACGAGGAGTACCAGGTCAAGAGTCTGGTCTTTGGCAAGTACCAGACGGGCCCTGCGTACCGCAGCCAGATTATCGACTACACGCCCAACGTGGATATCGATACCATGCCCGTGATGCTCAAAACCGTCAACGGCATTGCCCAAGCGCATGCCGACAAGACGATTGTCCTTGTGGGCTGTGGCGATAACTATGTTGCCCTCGTGGCTCAGGCCAAGGATGCCCATGAGTTGGCGGATAACATCGTCGCGCCTTACGCTCCCTATAGCATGCTTGAACAGTGTCAGAAGAAGGAGATCTTCTACGAGCTGTGCGAGAAGCATGGCGTGCCCTATCCGCACACGTTTACCTTTACCAAGGCGATGCTCAATGCCCAGGGTGAGGCGCCTGCCGAAGTGCTCGACCAGATCGATTTTCCCTACCCGATGATCCTGAAGCCTTCCGACGGCATCATGTGGTGGCAGCACGAGTTCGAGGGCCAGAAGAAGGCCTATGAGATTGCCGACCGCGCCGAGCTGGAACAGGTCATTCGCGATTCGTATGCCAGCGGCTACACCGACGATCTGATCTTGCAGGATCGCGTGCCCGGCAACGACGAGTACATGCGCGTGCTCACCAGCTATTCCGACCGCAACGGTAAGGTCCGCATGATGTGCCTGGGCCATGTGCTGCTCGAGGAGCATCAGCCCCACGGTGTCGGCAACCATGCCTGTATCATTACCGAGCCCAACGACGAGCTCATGGGCGGCGTGCGCAAGTTGCTCGAGGACCTTCACTTTGTGGGCTATTCCAACTTTGACGTTAAGTACGACGAGCGCGATGGCTCGTTTAAGTTCTTCGATTTCAACACGCGCCAGGGCCGCAGCAACTACTACGTCACCAACAGCGGCTTTAACGTTGCCAAGTATGTGGTGGACGAGTATGTGTTCAACCGCCCGTTTGAGCCGGAGTTTGTGACGGCGCAGGACGAGGCCCTGTGGATGGTCGTTCCCATGGGCGTCGTCGACAAGTACGTCAAGGATCCCGAGCTGCGCGCTAAGGTGCATCGCCTGGACAAGGAAGGCAAGGGCGCCGACCCTTCGTTTATGAAGGGCGACTTTGTCTTTAACCGCTGGCTGCGCATGTGGCACACCAAGCTGCGCCACTTTAAGCTGTTCAAGACGTATTACAAGTAGATGAGCGCGGCGCCCGTCCGGTTTGCATCGGGCGGGCGCGGGTATGATACGCGCAATTGCGCAAGCGTCACCAAGGAGGCGGCGATGGAAAAGCTGGGAGTTATCGGCGGCATGGGCGCCGAGGCCACGTCGTATTACTACGACCAGGTGGTGCGTCATACGGCTGCTGCCTGCGATCAGGAACATATCGACATGGTGGTGCTCTCCAAGTCGACCATGCCCGACCGCACGTTGGCCATTAAGACCGGCGAGCATGCCAAGCTGCTGGCGACCATGAAAGAGTGTGCCCAGGCACTCGAGTCGCTGGGCTGTGCGCACATTGCCATTCCCTGCAACACGTCGCACTACTTCTATGACCAGATCCAGTCGTTTACGAAGGTGCCGATTATCCACATGCCGCGTGAGTCGGTTCGTTATGCCCTTGCGGGTGCGGTGATGGGGGAGTGCGAATTCGACCCCAACCTGAGTATGCCGGCCGAGCCGGTGCATAAGATCGGCATCATGGGCACCGATGGTACCGTGGGCGCGGGCGTCTACGGCCGCGAATGTAAGGCTGCGGGTGTTGAGGTCGTCTATCCCAGCGAGAAACGTCAGAACGATGTGATGTCGCTTATCTACGATGATGTGAAGGCCGGACGTGAGCCCGATATGGATAAGTTCGACCGCGTGATGTGGGAGTTCGCCCGTAGCGGCTGCGACCGCGTCATTCTGGCCTGCACCGAGCTCTCGGTGCTGCAGAAGTACCGAGAGATGCCCGAGATCACCCTCGACGCCATGGATGTCCTGGTGCGCGAATCCATCATCCGCTGCGGCGCCCCCTACCGCCTCTAGCTTCCGACCTGCCAAAAAGGGACAGGTTTATTTTTGGTAGGTATTATCTGGGGAAACAGTAAAGGCCTCGGCTCGTTTGGTGCGAGCCGAGGCCTTTTGCGTTGGGTGGTTGCTGTCGGTGGTGAACTAGAACAGGAAGCCGATGGCGATGAGGGCGATGCTGACGATGAGCACGGCGATGTCCAGACCCTTGATGGGATAGCGCTTGTACGAGCTGGCGCGTGTGCGCAGATAGAAGCCGCGCTGTTCTGCCGCCAAGGCTGTGGCATCGGTCTTGCCCACGCTCGAGATGAGCAGTGGCACGCACAGTGGCAGCATGAGCTTAAGCTTCTTGATGGGGTTCTTGGTATCGTACTCGACGCCGCGTGCGGTCTGCGCCTCCATGATGGCATTCATCTCCTGACCAAACACCGGTACAAAGCGCAGCGCCGTGGTAAAGGTGAAGGCATAGCGATACGGCACATGCAGCACCTCGACGCAGGCGTTGGCAAGGTCGTTGAGCTTGGTCACCATGAGCATGAGGATGAGTGGTAACGCCACGCCCAGCAGGCGCAGGCAGGCCTTCGATCCTGTGATGAGGCCCGTGTCGGTGATAAAACCCCACACCACGTTGCCATCGCGCATAAAGGCCAGCTGGAGCATCAGCATGATAAGCGCGAGCGGAATCAGCAACTTGAGCAGCGAGAACAGACGGTCGACGACGCCGGCGTAAGCTCCCAGTGCGAGCGTGAGCGCCAGAAAGCCCAGCAGCGCCACGTAGGTGTCGGACAAAAAGATGCCGACGATGATGGCGGCGGCGAGGCCCAGTTTGACGACGGGATTCAGGCGATGCAGCAGCGTATCGCCCGGCATGTAGTCGATGACGTTAACCACGGTGGACCATCTCCTTGGTAATTCGAACGACATCGGTGACCTCGCTCACCTGCGCAAAAGCGGGCGAGACGGAAGATGCCAGACGGCGCGAGAGTTCGATGACCTGGGGCGGCTCAACGTAGGCACGCTGCATGAGATCGATGTTCGAGAATAGCTCGTGCGTGCGGCCGCGGTCGAGGATGCGGCCGTCGGCCATTACCACGATGCGCTCGGCAAAGTCGGAGACAACTTCCATGTCGTGGCAGACCATGATAACGGCGCAGCCGCGCTCGGCCATGGTGCGCACGGTTTCCATGACGGTCATGCACTCGCGGTAGTCAAGGCCGCTCGTGGGCTCGTCGAGCACGACGATCTTGGGCTCAACCACTACGACGGAGGCAAGCGCCACCATTTGTCGCTGGCCGCGCGAAAGCGAGAAGGGCGCCTCGTCGGCCGGCAAGCCAAAGCGATCGATGACCAGCTGGGCGCGACGCAGGGCCTCGGCGCGGTCCATGCCGCCCAGTTCCAAGCCAAAGGCGACCTCGTCGAGCACGGTGTCCTTGCAGATCTGACGGTCGGGGTTTTGGAAGAGGGTCGCGACCTCGCGGGCAATGCGGCTCGTGGGGACGGCTGCTGTATCCAGTCCCGTGACGCGCACGCTGCCCGAGGCGGGCTTGAGCAGGCCTGTGAGCAGCTTGGTGAGCGTGGTCTTGCCGGCACCGTTCTGGCCGACGATGCCCACGAGCTCGCCAGGATAGAGCGTCAGGCTAAGGTCGTGTACGGCGGCGCCGCCATTGGGATAGGCAAACTCAACATGGTCGAAGGTGAGTACGGGTTCGGCGTCCTTGGCATGAGGACGCAACGACGGTGCATGCGGGGAACCGGTGGGCGCCTGGGCTTCGATGGCTGCGTGTGCGGGGTCGACGATGCCCGAAATCAGGCGTTCGGCCTCATCGACATCCAAGCAAGGGGTACCGCTTACCAGACCATCGGCCTCGAGGCTATTGAAGATACGCGTGACGCGAGGGCAGTCGACGCCGATGGCACGGAGCTCGTCGGTATGTGCGAAGACCTCGTGTGGCTCGCCCTGCAGCGCGATTTCGCCATGGTTGAGCACGAGCACGCGGTTGCAGTACTCCGAGAGCAGGGCGACCTTTTGCTCAACGACGACGATGGTGATTCCAAGTGCGCGGTTTGCCTCACGCAGCGTCTCGAAGACCAACGTGGAGCTGGCGGGGTCGAGTGCCGCGGTGGGCTCGTCGAGAACCAAGACGCGCGGGCGCATGGCGAGGATGGCGGCGATGGCTACCTTTTGCTTCTGTCCGCCCGAGAGGGTTGCGATCTCGCGGTCGCGCAGGTCGCTGATGCCGACGGTCTCGAGCGTTTCGCTCACGCGCTGCTCGATCTGGTCGTGGGGAACGCCAAAGTTCTCGAGGCCAAAGAGCATCTCGTCCTCGACGACCGAAGCGACCATCTGCGTGTCGATATCCTGCAGCACACTGCCGACGATTTGCGACACGTCGGTGAGCGAGACTTCGCAGGTGTCGTGGCCGTCGACCATGACGGACCCAAAGAACGTGCCGGTGTAGTGGTGGGGCACGGCGCCCGACAGACAGGCGGCAAGCGTGGACTTGCCGGCGCCCGAGGGCCCGATGATGCCGATGAAATCTCCCTTGTTCACGCTGAGCGAGATGTGGCTGAGCGCCTGCTCGGTCTGCGTGCCATAGGAGAACGAGACATCGTCGACGTTGATGATCGTTTCCATGGATACCTTTCGTAGTCATTGGGGACGTTCTTAAATGACCAGTCGTTTAAGAACGTCCCCAAAAGCTAGTCGTTTGGGACAGTCTTTGCTGGTGGGGCAGCGATGAGTTAGTTGAGCTTCAGGGCCTTCTGGATGGGCAAGTAGAGGGCGCCGACCAGAATGGCGTTAAAGACGGCGGTCATGGCGACGACGGGCAGCATGGCGGCGGCGAGCTCGCCTACCACGCCGAGCATGGCCATCTTGATGACCATGAAGATGGCGCCGGAGACAAAGGTGGTCAGGAAGGTTGCGACAATGGCGATGGCGGGCTTGACCTGACCGTTCTTGCCGGCGGCGTTGACGATGCCGGCCATGAGCATGGCGGCGATGCCCTCGGCGGCAAAATCAACGAACGGCGAAGTAGTGGTGATCTGGATCACGGCAGCCGAGATAAGGCCAATGACGAGCGCCTGGCCGATGTTGGGGCGAACGACCAGGATGGTGAGGCAGAAGGCCGAGATGATGAACTCGGGGCTGATCATGCCACCCGAGATGCCCGAGATGGCCTTGCCGACGGTGAAGTTGAGGATGAAGCCGGCAGCGAGCAGGATGGCGAGCAGGACGAGGGCACGGACGTCGAGTTTGCCGCGGTCGGCGGTCTGGACGGTGCGGGGCTGGGCGGCGGTGGTGTTCTGAGACATGGTGAAAATCCTTTCGGAAGGGGAGTGCAAGAGAAAAGCGGAGGCGCGTGATGCGAATGCGATCGGGCTCGAGATAGAAAAAGGCCCCCGGTCGAAACCGGAGGCCTTTCAATCACCTAGAGCGCAAAAACAGGCGTGAGGGACTCACTGTCGACCGATCGTATTCGCATCACGCCACCACCAATTGTTGAGAGACTTCATCGTGTTCTTCATGTTGGTGGCTCCTTTCGTGATGCCGTGGCGCGGTCGCACCAAGTTGCTGTTGCGCTGCACTATAGCACAGCGAAGTGTGTGCGGGGAAATCTTTTTTGAAAAGATTTCAAGCGGGTTTCCCGCCGGTCAAAAGGCGGGTTAAGCGGGCGAGGTGACTCATGTGCCCCGCCCGCTCAGCTAGGACATGAGGGTCTTAGGCCTTCTTGCGACGATAGATCACGTAGGCGCAGACACCGATGATGACGACGGCGCCAACGGCCATGGCGGCCATGTTGTTGCCCTCGGACTTCTCCTCGGTGACCTCTTCCTCTTCGGCCTCTGGCTCGGTCACGTCCTCATCGGAAAGGGCCTCGTCGGCGTAGGTGATGGATTCGACCAGGCAGTCGTTGTCGGCATCGTAGTCGCTCGGGACGAACTCCTCGGAGAAATCGCCCTCCTTGAGGTAGTCGCGCATCTCCTCGAGCATGGCCTTGCACTTAACATAGGTGTTCTTGGTTGCAGCCTTGCCGGCCTTGTTGGCCAGGGCGGTACGGGCCTCGGTGCCTTCTTCGGCCTGCATGGCCTCGTCGACGGTCAGGTTCTGCTCGATGAGTTCCTTCTGCAGGGCGTCGAGATAGGCGCGGACGCCGGTGGCGCAGTGGTCGCGGTTCTCATAGGCGAGCGTGTTGATGTCCATGAGGACGTAGTTGATGGAGTTCTTGGGCTCCTCGTTGTTCACGACGTCTTCCTCTTCGCAGTGATCGAAGGAGACATCCTGATCGCTGAAGTAGGGGCTGACCTCGGTGAGCAGTGCGGAGTAGAAGGGGATGGCGACGGAGAATTCGGCGTTGGAGAGCATCTCCCACTGAATGGTCGCGATCTCGGGGTCCATGCCCTGACGGATCTGGAAGGTGTGGATCTCGGTGTTGCGGTTGGAGCCGATGGCATAGGCGCCGTCGGTGTTGGCGTTGAGGCCGGCGACATTCTCGCCGCGAGCGGCGAAGGAACGAATCATCTCAAAGGTGTTCCAGTCGGACTTGCCGGGCTGGAAGAACAGCGGCTGCATCTCGTGGACCAGGGCGCCGGTCGTGGCGCGAGCCTCTTCGCGCTCGTCCTTGACGATCTCGTAGTCGGTGCCCTCGGCAAGCGGAGCCATGAAGTAATCACGACCCTGGATATAGCGCGACCACTGGTGCATACCGGCCTCGCTAATCTCCTCGCCGTAGGTCTAGGCGACGTCGAACTTGCCGTCGGTGTACTCGGCAAAGCCCTTCTCCTTAGGCATGGACTCGATGCCTTCGGAATGGAGACAGTTCTCGGTGTCATCGAGGTCGACGTTATAGGTGAGGTTGCCGATGTTGGGGTTGAGCGAGGCGATGTCATCGGCGAGCTTCATAGCAATCCACTGATGGCCGGAAAGCGCGGCGAACAACCAGGTCTCGGTGCTGTCGGCGATGATGATCTGGTCGTTGGAGCAGACGCCCTGCTCGTCGATCAGGCTGCCGATGAGCTCGACGCCCTCGCGGGCCGTGGCGCTCTCGCCCAGGATGACGCTGGCATAGCTGTATTCGCCAATGCCAGTCTCCTCGGTGATGGGGTCGGCCTCTTCGGCCTTCTCGTTATAGGAGGTGCTCAGCGTGGCAGAGCAGGAGACGCCCTTCTCGTTGATGCCTGCCTCGGAATATGCGTCGTAGCGATCTTCCCACTGCGAGGGGTTGTCGCGAACGAAGGTGTAGCGGTAGGTTGCGCCCTTGGACTTGTACTCAAAACCGGACTCGACCGAGGTGTACTCGTTGCCGTCCTTGTGTGCGGGCTCAATGCCAAAGTGCTTGACATAGCGCGGACCGAAGTCCTCGGAACGGCCGTAGTACGTGTTGCCGTCTGCCGTGAGCTTGCTGCCCATGTAGATCTGGGTGCAGGCGAGTGCCGAAGTCGGCATGGCCATGATGGCCGCTGCTCCAAACGCAAGGCCGCAGCCGAGCTTCTTGAGCGTGTTGACAGGATGAGTAAACCTCATAATCCCTCCCAACTGTTGAAACCCCGCGAAACCGTACGGAGTTTCAGCTAATAAATACATCTACTAGCCTAAAGGAAGTGTAAAGAGTATTCACTCGACAACAGCTTTTACTCGATGAGCGTGTGGAAATATACGATGAACGGATAATAATACTCATTTTATGGCTTTAGTTAAATAAAGGCACCCTGCATTTACTGTAGCTGAATAAAGCATTAGACGGCGCTCAAAAAGAAAACTCTCCCGCTGTTTAGGATTTGCATAAACAGCGGGAGAGTCGATAACTGGATGAATATCATACCAATGTGGATTTACTTCTTTCGGCGGTGAATCACGTTGATGGCGTAACCGACGAGCATGGCCAAGACGATGACAATAAAGCCGATCAGGGGATTGTCGTTCATGGGGTCCTCCTATTTTCCGAGCGGGGAGAATTCGTCGACGATGAGGTCGAGGCATTGTGGAAGCGCGCGGGCTCCAAAGACGCCCGAATTGCTGGAGATAATTTCGCCATCGAACTGCATGCCCAGCGACGGGGTGCAGGTGATCTTGGCTTCCTTGGTCTGGATGATCTTGAACTGCGGGCGCCCGAGTACCTTGCCGGCGGGGTCAAGCGCAGCGGTGATCACGGTAGGCAGCAGCTGCACAGTGCGCACGGGTTCGATGACCGCAATGTCGACCATGCCATCGTTCATACGGCAGTCGGGGAACAGGTTGATGTCGTTTTGGATGACCGAGGTGTTGCCGGCCATGCAGCAGATGCCGTCGAGCTCCTCGACAATGCCGTCATGCTCAATCGTAAAGTGCGCCACCGTGGGATTGGGCGTGGCGAGCGCGGAGAGGAAGTAAGCGATCTCGCCGATGTCGTTTTTGGCGGGGGCGGCCTTCATCATGATCTCGGCGTCGAAGCCCGAGCCGGCGATGATGATAAAGCCGTGGCGCTTCTCGTTGCCGTTCTCGTCGAGCCAAAAGAGCTCACCCATGTCGACTTTGACCGTGCGACCGGCACGGCAGGCCTTGGCGAGCGCCGCTGCCTCGGGGGCATTACCGATGTTGTTAAAGAATAGACAGGCTGTGCCGGAGGGGAAGACGAGCGTGGGGACACCGCACCCGCGCATCTGGTCGAGCACGTTGGAGACGGTGCCGTCGCCGCCCGAAACGACCACGCGATCAAACTCGCGCACGTCTGCCACGGCATCCTCGGGCTCCATGCCATCGCCGATAAAACGCATCACGACCTCGTCGCCGCCCTGCGCGAGGGCGTGCGTGAATGCGTAGATTTCATCTGAGCTGGGGCCCGATGCCGGGTTGTGGATGATAAGGCAGCGCATACTTACGTTCCCGTTCTGTGACTAACCGAGTATAGTTGTAAGGCAATGCCGATATCCTACCCGTGTTTTTCGGGCCTAACCTTATTCGATGGGTTGATATGTACATTTCCACACATCAGGCTCTACTCGCCTTTTGCCAGCGCGCCCGTGAGTTCGACGCGATTGCCGTCGATACCGAGTTTTTGCGCGAGCGCACATTCCACCCGCGTCTGTGTTTGGTTCAGATTGCCACCCCTGCCGAGAGCGTCGCGGTCGATCCCCTGGTAATCGACGACCTATCGCCGCTGGCCGAGCTTATGGCCGACGAGAGCGTGACCAAGGTCTTCCACGCGTGCTCGCAGGATATGGAGGTCATGCTCCATACCGTGGGCGTGCTGCCACGACCGATTTTCGATACGCAGGTCGCCGCCGCCTTTTTGGGCGAGCGCCAGCAGATTTCGTATGGCGCGCTTGTTCAGACGTTCTGCGGCGTATCGCTGCCCAAGACCGAGTCGCTGACCGACTGGTCGCGCCGCCCGCTGACCGATAAGCAGATTGAGTATGCGATCGATGACGTCAAGTACCTGATCGTCGCCTATACCGAGATGATGAGCCGCCTGCGCGAGCTGGGCCGTGTGGATTGGGTGCTCGACGAGTTGCGTCCTCTGGCCGACGAGTCGCACTACCGTGCCGATCGCCATGAGGCATTTCGCAAGGTCAAGCGCATCAACTCGTGTAGCCGTCACCAGTTGGGCATCGCGCGCGAGCTCGCCGCTTGGCGCGAGGACCGCGCCGAGCGGCGCAACATCCCGCGCAAGTGGGTCATGTCCGACGACACGCTGCTTGCGCTCGTTAAGCGCAATCCCGTACGCGTTGAGGAGTTCCGTAGCATTCGCGGTACCGATCAGTTGGGGGAGCGCGACGTGGACGGTGCGCTCATGGCCATCAAGCGCGGCGCGAGCTGCCCGCACGATCGCCTGCCGCTCTTGGTGCGCGGGCATCGCCAGATCTCTCCGGAGTTGGAGAGCGTGACGGACCTGATGTATGCGCTCATTCGCCTGGTTGCCGAGCGCTCGGGCGTGGCGACCTCGGTCATTGCCTCGCGCGATGACCTGGCTGACTATATTGAGCATCCCGAGCAGAGCCCCTTGCGCGAAGGCTGGCGCTTTGAGCTTGTGGGCTCGCGCCTGGACGATCTGCTTTCCGGCAATATGGGGTTGACGGTGAAGGACGGAAAAATCGAGCTCCTGTAGGTATATAGTTACGCGGTTTTACCAAACCGCCTAACAGCTCGACGCTGCAAACGGCCGAGAGCGGCAATCTGACGTTCAATCGTCGCTCGCGTACCAAAGTACGCGTCGCTTCTCTTTCACGTCACCTTGCTCGCTCTCGGCCGTTTTCGCTGACATTGCCAAAACATCGATGTTGATTTGCTGGTCAGTCGAATGGGTAGAATGCCTCCAACGTGTAACTCGATTCGGAGGAATTCGCATGCCTTATTACTATGGATACGGCTTTGGCATCGACCCGCTGTACCTGCTGGTTGTTCTTGTCTGCACGGTGCTTGGCCTTGCTGCGCAGAGCTATATCAACTCGACGTACAAGACCTGGTCCAAGGTTCGCTCGGACGGCGACACGGGTGCCACGGTCGCTCGCCGCATGCTCGACGCCAACGGTTGCAACGCCGTGGGTATCAAGGGCGTCGCCGGTGAGCTCACCGACCATTACAACCCGCAGGATAACAACCTGTATCTCTCGGATGCCAACCGTTCGGGCGGATCGGTCGCAAGCGTTGCCGTCGCCTGTCACGAGGCAGGCCACGCCGCTCAGCGTCAAAGCGGCTATGCCATGATGAAGGTGCGCACCGCCCTGGTCCCGGTTGTCAACTTTACCCAGAACACTTGGACCATCGTGTTGCTCTTGGGCCTGTTTATGAACATTGCCGGGCTCACATCCCTCGCGTTGATCTTCTTCTCGTTTAGTGTGCTGTTCCAACTCGTTACGCTGCCTGTCGAGATTGACGCCAGCCGACGCGCCGTGGCGTACATCGAGCAGTCGGGTATGAGTTCCAAGCAGGTCAACGGTGCCAAGAAGGTGCTGACGGCCGCCGCGCTTACCTATGTTGCCGCTGCGCTCACCTCGATTATTCAGCTGCTCTATCTTATGGCTCGCTACAACAGAAACTCCAACCGATAACAAATGGGACAAGCAGGCGCCGCGGGGATTCGTGTCCCCGCGGCGCTGTACTATGTGTTGGACTTGAATTTGCGCAGGGCCGGAGCCTCTGTGCACGATGGCGAAAGGAGGCTGCGTGGCAGGCTGGAATCTAACCGGCAATGCCGTTTCCGCCGAGTTTGACGGTTCGGATGAGCAGGAGCGCAAGGAGCTCAGCGTGAGCCAGGCAGTGGAGATCGCCGCTGGTGCGCTCGATGCCATTCCGCAGCTGAGTGTCCTGGGCGAGGTCACGGGTTTCCGTGGTCCCAACGCCCGAAGCGGCCACTGCTACTTCCAGATTAAAGACGACTCGGCCGCCGTCGACTGCATCATCTGGAAGGGCGCCTATCTCAAGCGTACCTTCGATCTGCGTGACGGCATGCAGGTGAGCTTTAAGGGCAGCTTCAACCTCTATAAGCCCACGGGTCGTATGAGCTTTGTCGCTCGCTCGTTTTCGCTGGCGGGGGAGGGTCTGCTGCGTCAACAAGTGGCGCAACTGGCCGAAAAGCTACGCCGCGAGGGCCTGATGGACGAAGCGCGCAAACGCCGCATCCCGGTGTTCTGCTCACGCGTGGCGGTTGTCACCTCGCTTTCCGGTGCGGTAATCGACGACGTCAAGCGTACGCTGCGCCGACGCAACCCGCTCGTCGAGCTCGTCTGCGTGGGCGTAAAGGTCCAGGGCGAGGGTGCGCCGACAGAGCTTATTGAAGGCTTGCGCCGCGCCGCTGCCATTACGCCGGCGCCCGATTGCATTTTGCTCGTGCGCGGCGGCGGCTCCTTTGAGGACCTCATGACCTTTAATGACGAGGAGCTTGCCCGCGCGGTGGCGGCTTGTCCCGTGCCCGTGGTGACCGGCATTGGCCATGAGCCCGATACCTCGATTTGCGACATGGTGAGCGACCGTCGCGCCTCCACGCCTACGGCGGCGGCCGAATCGGTGGCGCCGGCTATGACGGAGTTGGCCGATGTGCTCGAGGCGCGCTATCAACGTCTGGGTGCTGCGATGGCATCGATGATTGGGTCGGCCCAGGTCGACCTGGAGATGCTCGATCAGCGCGGTCGCCGTGCCTGGGATACCTATACGGCTCGCTTGGGCGATGCGCTCGATGCGGCTGCGTGCCGCCCGTGCCTCAACGACCCAACGTTTATGGTTGAGCGTCGCGAGTCTGAGCTTGCCCTGACGGCCGATCGTTTGTCCGGCGCCATAACGCGTTCGGTTGGGGCATTCCGCTCCAACTTTGAGCGTCTGCCCGAGCGCTTGATCGCAAGCACCTCAGGACTCGATGGCAAGCGCCATGCGCTCACGCTCGCAAGCTCCCGCCTGGAGCATCAGGGGCGCACGATGCTCAACAAGCCAGCATCCGACCTGGGCCGTGCGGCAGCCTCGCTCGATGCCCTGTCGCCGCTCAAGGTGCTTGCCCGTGGTTATTCCATCGCGTACAGCGATGATGGGGTGGCCACGAGCGCCAAGACCTTTAAGCCCGGTGACGCCATTCGCGTGCGCATGGCAGACGGCAACGTGGCGGCAACGGTCGATACGGTCGAGTAGGCCGCGTTTCATAGCGATAAACCTTTAGGAAAGGAAACAGATATGGCAGAGAAGACCCCGGTCGAGCAGCTTACGTACAAGCAGGCTTCACAGGAGTTGGAGCTCATCATCCGCAGCTTGGAGTCGGGTGATATGGAGCTCGAGGAGTCGCTTGAGAGCTATACCCGCGGCGTCGAGCTCCTCAAGAGCCTGCGTACCCGCTTGTCCGATGCCGAGCAGAAGGTCTCGGTGCTCCTGAAGGACGTCGACGGCAACGACGTGCTCGCCGACGGCGAAGCCGCCAACACCGACGACAACCTTTCGTTCTAACCATCCCGACCAAATATAATTACCTTGGTCTGTGAGAAAGGAACCAACCATGTGTGATTGCATCTTCTGCAAAATTGCCAACCACGAGATCCCCTCGACCGTCGTCTACGAGGATGACCAGGTCATCGCGTTCGACGACCTCAATCCCCAGGCGCCGGTCCACACGCTCGTGATCCCCAAGAAGCACTACAGTGACATCGCCGATAACGTGCCCGCCGAGACCATGGGCGCCATGGCCCACGCCATCCAGGAGGTCGCCAAGGCCAAGGGTCTGGAGGACGGTTTCCGCGTCATCTCCAACAAGGGCGTCAACGCCGGTCAGACCGTCATGCACTTCCACATGCACGTCCTCGGCGGCAAGAACCTGGGCGAGAACCTCATCTGAGGACGCACGGCCCGTCGCCTTGGCTGCCTTTGGAGTAACCTATGCAGTTTTCTCAACTCGAATACCTTCAAGCGGTAGCGAACTACGGCGGCGTGCGCAAAGCGGCTCGCGCCGTTCACGTGAGCCCACAGGCTGTCTCGTCGGCAATTAAGAAACTGGAGTCTGAGTATCAGATCGTTTTGCTCAATCGATCGGCGGGGGAGGCTGTTTTGTCTCCGGCGGGCAGAGAATTTGCGCGTCGTGCACGCGTGATCCTGGCACAAGTCGACGATCTCAAAAAGTACACCCAATCGGGGAACGGTGGCGTTTCGCCCGACGGCCACTTTCGTCTTTACGTCCCCTGTCTTCACGGGCGGGGGCGTCTTTTTTCCGAAAACTGGTACGACTCGTTTGAAAGCTCGCACCCTCAGATTCACCTTGATGTGTGGCATCAGCCAACGGCTACATGCTTTGAATCACTTGTGCTTGGCATTTCGGATGTGGCCATCTCATTTGAGGAACCAAGGGACAGTGTCCTTTCTTCGAAATACTTGGGTGAAAAGGAGCTCAAGGTTCTTTCGTGCCCAGCGGGTCATCAATCTGTGGGTGCTATGACCGTTCGTGAGTTACTGGGCGGCAGGTTAGCTGTTCCCATTAATTTGTCGCCCTGTCTCAATGCGATCAATCAATGCCCCGAAGCTCAGCTGGTTAATTTCCGCTTCCGCGACGTCGAATACGGAAACAGAGCGCAGGCTGAGTTTCTTCAAGCCGGGGGATTGATATTGGGTTTTTCTGGCTCTTCTCTCGCATCAGATGGGTCGGAAGTGAGCGAGTACTCTATTGAAGGTTCGCATGACGTAGCCTTGCCCATCTACTTTTGCTATCGACAAAATGCCTGGACCGATCGACACCAGACGGTATTTCTTCACCTATTGCGTCATCTTGCTTCGTGAGGCCATTTGGCCTCGTGTCGTCAAGTGAATGTTGACGCCTTGTAACACATGACTGACGGCTTTGCCCTCATGCTTTTCCAAGATTCCGATTTAGATTGTTGACTCTTGGAGGGCGGAGCATGAAAAACCGTACGGTTTTGCTTTATATGACGTTTGTTTTTCTGTCGAACTTCAGCACCATTTTGTATTTTCTGACGGTTTACCTTGAATTCGTCGGATTCTCGATGGTGGCGATTTCTAGCATGATGATTGCATATCAAGTGAGCAAGTTCATCCTTGAAGTTCCCACTGGCTATATTGCCGATAGGTTTGGACGAAAGACAAGTGGTCTCGTTGGCGTCGTGGGGATGCTTGGATACTACGCCGCCCTGCTTCTCGTCCGTTCTCCTCTGCTTTTAATCGGCGCGTTTGCTCTCAAAGGTTTTGCCGCTGCATGTATGAGCGGGTCCATGGAAGCGATTTACATTGACAGCGTCTCTCTGGACCAGCTCGTAAGGCTTAATGTCGTTGAGCGATTTGTTTTCTATGCCTCTTATGCCCTCTCCGCTTGTGTGGGCGGTTTCATTTCGTCCGCTGGCGCGTATCTCATTGGTCTTTTGGCAGATATCATCGCAATGGTGTTGACGTTGGTTGTCGTTGTCTGCATTCCTGAGATGCGAAGAGGGGACACTACAGCGACACCTAAGCGTGGAATTAGCCCGAAGATGATCGGTGCCGCTATTGCGCGTAACGGCATTCTTCGTTCAGCGTTCATCATGGACTGCTCTCAGGCATTTGCTTTTGTCGCCCTGGAAGACTTTTTCTCACTGTTGCTTGCGGGTCGCGGAATGAATGCCGTCGCTTCGGGTGTGATCATTGCGGTCCAGCTTCTTGCCTCGGCCTCCATGGGGCTTATTGTGCCCAGTGTGATTGCTCATGTCGACAAGGGCCGTTTTGCGCGTATTTGCGGCATCGTGCGCCTTTCCCTGGCTGCTCTGTTTTTGATTCCCTTTACTCCGGTCTATTTGCTGCCCGTGTTCTATGTACTGCAGACGGTCGCGTACTCGTTATTTGCTCCAATTAAATACTCAATTTTTCAAAATGCTGTCGATTCTTCGATGCGCTGTTCCCTGATTTCGGTCCAAAGCCAGATGGTGGCGGTGGGTGCCATCCTTTTCTATCTGTTCAATGCTGCGTTGAGCAGCATCGCGGGCATTCGAGTCGTATTGCTTGTTGCGCTCGGGATTTCTTCCCTGGTGTATATCCCCGCGCTATTTCGTCTTACAAGTCAAAGGCCATGAGTATTTAGGCACCGATAACTTATATATCAACGCAATAAACCCGAGCGCGAGGGCGTTTGGGTTTATTATTGAAGCGTATGTAACCTGGCGGCGCCACACCGCCTGTTAGTAGGGAGACACATGAACGTTCTGGTCGTCAACGCGGGATCTTCGACCCTTAAGTATCAGGTCATCGACACCAAGTCCCATAAGGTGTCCGCAAAGGGCTCCTGCGAGCGCGTCTGCTTTACCGGTGGTACCTTCACCCATGCTGCCAATGGCTCCAAGAAGGTGACCGAGAACATCGAGTTCCCCGACCACAAGGTCGCCATCGAGGTCGTCCTGAAGGACCTTGAGGCCAACGGCGTCAAGATCGAGGGCATCGGCCACCGTATCGTTCAGGGCGGTTGGTACTTTGGTGATTCCTCCCTCGTCGACGAGGACGTCCTCGCCAAGATTCGCGAGGTCGCCCCGCTGGCGCCGCTGCACAACAACCCCGAGGCCAACGTTATCGAGTACTGCCTGGAGCAGTATCCCGATCTGCCCAACGTCACGGTCTACGACACCGCTTTCCACTTCAACATGCCCGAGGTCGCCAAGACCTACGCCCTTCCCAAGGATGTTTGCGACAAGCTGCACATCCGTAAGTACGGCGCCCACGGCACCAGCTATCGCTACATCTCCAAGAAGGTCGCCGAGATGACCAACGGCGAGGCCCGCAAGGTCGTCGTGTGCCATATCGGCTCCGGCGCTTCCCTGTGCGCCATCGAGGACGGCAAGTGCATGGACACCACCATGGGCTTGACGCCGCTCGACGGCGTCATGATGGGCACCCGCTGCGGCTCCATCGACCCGGCTACCGTGTGCTACCTGCAGCGCGAGGGTGGCTACACCTTCGACGAGGTCGACGAGATGATGAACAAGAAGTCTGGCCTTTTGGCTGTGACCGGTGGCAAGACCAACGACTGCCGCAACGTTGAGGAGCTCGCCGCTGCTGGTGACCCCGAGGCTCAGCTCGCCTTCGATATGTTCGTCTACAAGATTGCCGCTAAGGCCGCCGAGATGGCCACCTCCATGTGCGGCATGGACACCCTGGTCTTTACCGCCGGCATCGGCGAGCACGCTCCGGCCGTTCGCGCTGGCGTGGCCGATCGTCTGGCCTTTATGGGCGTCAAGATGGATTACGCCCGTAATGCCCTGCGTGGCGACGGCGCTTGGTGCCTGTCCGCCAAGGATTCCAAGGTCAAGATTTTCGTCATCCCTACGGACGAGGAGTTCATGATCGCTTCCGACGTCGAGCGCATCGTCAACGGCAAGTAATTGCAAGAGGGGAGGGGCTGGACGACCGAGCGCCGTTCGGCCCCTCTTTTGCGCTCGTTGGGCGATATGCTGATATCTATTTATCAAGATATGATAACTTCTTATTAAAATGCGGCCGCCTTAAGGGGCCTGCGTCGACCGTATTGCACTGCGAAGGAGTCTCATGAACGTACTTGTTGTCAACGCCGGCAGCTCAAGCCTTAAATATCAGCTTTTGGATACCGATACCCGCAAGGTTTTCGCCAAGGGCAACTGCGAGCGTATCGGATCGGACATGGGCATCTTTGGCCACTCCGAGAACGGTGGCGCTAAGCAGACCGAGGAGGTCCCTTTCTCCGATCATCGCTCTGCTATCGCTCGCGTGCTCGAGGAGCTCGAGAAGACCGACTTTACGATTGATGGCATTGGGCATCGTATCGTTCAGGGCGGCTGGCACTTCGATGATTCCGCGGTTGTCGACGACGAGGTTATGGCCAAGATTCTTGAGGTGGCACCGCTTGCTCCGCTGCACAACTACGGCGAGGCCGCAGCGATTGAGTATTGCCGTGAGAAGTATCCGGAGCTGCCCAACGTGGCGGTCTTCGACACCTCGTTCCACATGACCATGCCCGAGGTTGCCTACACCTACGCGCTGCCCAAGGACGTTTGCGACAAGTACCACGTGCGCAAGTACGGCGCCCACGGCACGAGCCACCGCTATGAGTGGATGATGGCCAAGGAGATCCTGGGTTCGCGCTGCCACCGCCTGCTTTCGTGCCATCTGGGCAACGGTGCTTCGCTCGCTGCTATCGAGGACGGCGTGTGCCGCGACACCACGATGGGTCTCACGCCGCTCGATGGCCTGATGATGGGCACCCGTTGTGGTTCCATCGACCCGGCCACCGTGTGCTACCTGCAGCGCGAGGGCGGCTACAGCTACCAGGAAGTCGATGACATGATGAACAAGCAGTCTGGTCTGCTTGCCATCTCGGGCATCTCCAACGACGCCCGCGACATCCGCACGCGCGCCTCCGAGGGCGACGAGCGCTGCCTGCTCGCCTTCGATATGTTCGCCTATAAGGCCATGCAGCAGGCCGGTTCCATGATCGCTTCCATGGCGGGCGTGGACACCATTACCTTTACCGCCGGCATCGGCGAGAACGACTGGTCGATCCGCAAGGCCTTCTGCGACTGCTTTGAGTGGCTGGGCGTACGCATCGACAACAACAAGAACCGCGAGGCTGTGGGCAACGGCCCGCAGGTTATCAGTGCCGCCGGTTCCGCCGTCACGGTCATGGTCATCCCCACCGACGAGGAATACATGATCGCCCACGACGTCGAGCGTCTGACCAAGAACAACTAACGCGCGCATTTGCAAGTAAACAAAAGGCCTCCAAAGCAACAGCTCCGGAGGCCTTTTTGCTAGCAGGCGGAAATACCAGTCCCAAAGTGACCATCGCCAGTAACGCCTGCACTCCCAGCAACGGCACCCGGCCATCCAGATCTTCAGCCTCAGCTCGTAGCCAAGCCGCCGTCCACTCCAGATGCCCTAATTGCTACGTAGCGGTAGAAGGCCGTACGGGCTAACCCCTGAAAACAATCCGCAGACCAGAAACGCCCCCGTTCGTAGCTCCGAAGGAGCAGAACGGGGGCGTTTCATTGGTCGAGGACGTTTTCAGGGGTTAGCCCGTACGGCCTTCGGGCGAGTGCGTACGCTACTCAGCCATCTGAGCCTGGACGGCGGTGATGGCCACGACACCCACGATGTCGTCAGCAGAGCAGCCGCGCGACAGATCGTTGACCGGCTTGGCGATGCCCTGCAGGATGGGGCCGTAGGCGTCGGCGCCGGCGAAGCGCTGGACCAGCTTGTAGCCGATGTTGCCGGCCTCGAGGTCGGGGAACACGAGCACGTTGGCCTTGCCGGCAACGGAGGAGCCGGGAGCCTTGAGCTGGGCGACGGTGGGGACAATAGCGGCATCGAGCTGCAGGTCGCCGTCGATGGCGAGCTCGGGAGCCTTCTCCTTGCAGAACTTCACAGCCTCCTGGACCTTCTTGGCGACCTCGCCGCCAGCGGAGCCCATGGTGGAGTAGGAGAGCATGGCCACGTGCGGCTCAACGTTGCCCATGAAGGTGGACCAGGAGTGAGCGGAGGCGATGGCGATCTCGGAGAGCTCGTCGGAGGACGGGTTGATGTTGAGGCCGCAGTCGGCGAAGATCAGCGTGCCGTCAGTGCCGAACTGCGGGGTGTCGGTGCACATCACGAAGAAGGCCGAGACCAGCTTGGTGCCCGGGGCGGTCTTGAGGATCTGAAGCGCGGGGCGCAGGGTGTCGGCGGTGGAGTGGCAGGCGCCGGAGACCAGGCCGTCGGCATCGCCCATCTTGACCATCATGGTGCCAAAGTAGGTGGCGTCCATCACCTGGGCGCGAGCCTGCTCGATGGTAACGCCCTTCTTGGCGCGGAGCTCGGCAAACTTCTGCGCGTACTCCTCGTGCTTCTCGGCATTGCGCGGGTCGATGACGGTAGCGCCGGGAACGTTGATCTCGTCGGGGTTGCCCAGGATGACGATCTTTGCCAGGCCCTCCTCGATGATTTTGGTGGCCGCGACGATAGTGCGCGGATCCTCGCCCTCGGGCAGGACGATCGTCTTAAGGTCGGCCTTGGCGGCAGACTTCATACGGTTTAGGAAATCGCTCATGTTACTCCTTACAAGCGTTTCGCTAAGCTCCAGGCACCCGGCTGTTCACGAATAAACCCGCTGCTAGCGGGTTTACCTTTCAATTATGTACGCCGCGGTGCTTGAGCTTTCCTTGTGTGGCAAGCTCATTATAGGACGCATTAGCGCTATAATCGCTCTGATAAATATGTCTCGAAGAATGTTCGAGAAAAGCCCAGCTAACGAGCCCGTGGCTTTTGACAAGGAGTATCGATGCAGATTACCTCAGGCCTGCCTGAAGGCTTTAACGCCGGCGCGTACGACATGATTGTCGTCGGTGCTGGATATGCCGGTGCCGTTTGCGCCCGCCGTCTTGCCGAGACCATCGGCTATCGTGTTGCCGTTTTGGAGCGCCGTAGCCACATTGCGGGCAATGCCTATGACTGCACTGACGAGGCCGGAATCCTGATCCACGAGTACGGTCCGCATATCTATCACACTTTTAACGAGCGCGTGCACAATTTCCTGTCGCGCTTTACCAAGTGGACGGATTATCAGCACAAGGTGCTCGCCAACATCAACGGTACCCTTATGCCCGTGCCCTTCAACCATGCGAGTCTCAAGCTCGCCTTTGGTGACGAGCGCGGCGAGGAGCTGTATCAGAAGCTCGTGGAGACCTTTGGCAAGGATGTCAAGGTGCCCATTATGGAGCTGCGTAAGAAGAACGACCCGGATCTTGCCGAGGTCGCCGATTACGTCTACGAGAACGTCTTTTTGCATTACACCATGAAGCAGTGGGGCCAGACGCCCGATCAGATCGATCCCTCGATCACCGGCCGCGTTCCCGTCTTTGTGGGCGATGATGACCGCTACTTCCCGCAAGCTCCCTTCCAGGGCATGCCGCAGGAGGGCTACACGGCGCTCTTTGAGCACATGCTCGACCACGACCTGATCGACGTGTTCTGCGACGTGGACGCCCGTGACCTCTTTGAAATCGACGAGACTACCGTCAAGATCGACGGCAAGGTCTATGGTGGCGAGATCGTCTACACCGGTCCGCTCGATGAGCTGTTCAATCTCGATCTGGGCGCGCTACCGTACCGCACGCTCGACATGAAGTTCGAGACGCTCGATATGGACCAGTTCCAGCCCGTGGGCACCGTCAACTACACCACGAGCGAGGACTACACGCGCATTACCGAGTTCAAGAACATGACCGGTCAGATCCTGCCCGGCAAGACCACCATCATGAAGGAGTACTCCAAGGCCTATACGCCCGGCTCGGGCGAGACGCCGTACTACGCCATTCTTGAGCCCGAGAACCGTGAGCTCTATGAGCGCTATCTTGAGCGCGTCCAGAACCTGACGAACTTCCACCCGGTGGGTCGTCTGGCCGAGTATCGTTACTACGATATGGACGCCGTGACCAATTCCGCCCTCGATCTTTCGGATGAGATTATCGCCTGCCATGCATAAAGTCATAACATTCGGTATTCCCTCGTATAACGCCGCCAAGGACATGGACCATTGCATCACCTCCATCTTGGAGGGGAGCAATTACGCCACCGATATCGAGATTATCGTGGTGGACGACGGCTCCAAGGACGAGACGGCCGATAAGGCCGATGAGTGGGAGGCACGTTATCCCGGTATCATTCGCGCGGTACACCAGGAGAACGGTGGCCACGGTATTGCCGTCCTTTCGGGTCTGCGCGAGGCACAGGGCACCTACTACAAGGTTGTCGACTCGGACGACTGGCTTGACGGCGCTGCCCTTTCGACCATGCTGTCGATTCTGCGTGGCTTTGAGGAGCGCGACCAGCGCGTTGACCTGTTTATCTCGAACTACGTGTACGAGAAGGTTTACGAGGGCACGCATACCGCTATTGGCTACAAATTTGCCCTGCCGCGCAAAAAGATCTTTTCCTGGGATCAGATCGGTCATTTTCGCCTGGACCAGAACCTACTCATGCACAGTCTGTGCTATCGCACGGATGTGCTGCGCGAGTCTAACCTTCCCATGCCGCCGCACACGTTCTATGTGGACAACATCTACGCCTACGTGCCGCTGCCGCGTTGCAAGACCATGTACTACGCCGACATCGACCTCTACCGCTACTTTATCGGTCGCGAAGGCCAGAGCGTCAACGAGGCAACGATGGTCAAGCGTCTGGACCAGCAGTTCCGTGTTACACGTATCATGATGGAGTCGTACCACCTGTACAGCGATGTTGAGTCGTCGCGCCTGCGTTCGTACATGATGGGCTACTTCACCATGATGATGGCGATCTGCTCGGTGCTCACCAAGCTTTCCGAGGAAGATTGCGCCGACGAGCGCCTAAAGACGCTGTGGAATGATTTGAAGGCCTACGACGAGCGCATGTATCGTCGTGCCCGCTACGGCGTGGTCGGGTTCTTCACCAATCTGCGCGGACGGGCGGGAGACAAAACCACACTCGGCCTATACCGTCTTGCCTCAAAGATCTTCAAATTCAACTAGCTGCTGAGTAATCGCTGCTGATAGGTTGACTGGGCCCCTTGGCCCTTAGTTTGCTACTGCGAACAGTCCTGCTCGCACGGAAAGCACATTAAGTGCTTTCCGGCTCGTGCGGAACTTGTATCAAACTAAAGGCCAAGGGGCCTCTGCTATAAGAATCGATTGTCAGGCTGCCTGAATTTGAAGATCTTAGACGCGCGGTACACAGGGGCCTGGGCTGAAGGGGATCTTGTTGAGTAGGTTGCCCGGTGGAGCTTGGTTATGTTTGTCGCGAGTTCCGCACGAGCCGAAGAGCACTTAATGTGCTCTTCGTGCGAGCCAGGACTGTAGAGCAGCAAACATAACCAAGTCCCACCGGGCAACCGGTCAGGTTAGGCTACTTCGCGGCGCCGGGGATGCCGTGGGAGGTTTTGGCGGTTTTGGCTCCGTTTACGATGGCAGTTTCCAGGGCCCTTACTGCGAGCATGCCCAGCAGGTCTAGGGGAACGGCGGCGCTTGCCTGGGCGCCCAGTTTGCCGCTGGCGAGGGTGTAGATGGTGTCGCCGTCGTTGGTGGTGTGTGTGGGGCGGATGGCGTGTGCGTAGGCGTCTGCGGCCATCTGGGAGACCTTGGTGGCTTGTGCCTTAGTGAGTTCCACGTTGGTGACGATGCAGCTGATGGTGGTGTTGGTGCGGTCGAGCGGCATCTGCATGGATCCGGCGGCGGCAAAGGCTGCGAGTTCCATGTCGACAATCTGGTCGCTATCGGCTGCGGCGCGCATACCGGCGACCCACTCGCCGGTGAAGGGGTCGACAACGTTGCCGCAGGCGTTGACCGAGACCACGGCGCCCACCTTGATGGGGCCGAGCGCCACGGCGGCAGCGCCAAGGCCGGCCTTCATGCAGGTAGCGGGGCCCATGAGCTTACCCACGGTAGCGCCCGTGCCGGCGCCCACGTTGCCCTGTTCGAGCCTGGTGGGGGTGTGGTCGAGTGCTTCGCGCACCGCGGCGATGCCGGCCTCAATGTCAGGGCGAACGGTGGGGTTACCAAAGGTGAGGTCGAAGATACAGCTGGAGCACACGATAGGCACCTGCGTGGGGCCGACGGGAAGGCCGATGCCGCGGCTCTCAAGCTCGCGAGCGACGCCGCTTGCAGCCTCGAGGCCAAAGGCCGATCCACCCGAAAGGCAGACAGCGTGGACCTTGTCGACGGTGTTCTCGGGTCGCAGCAGGTCGGTTTCGCGCGATGCCGGAGCACCGCCGCGAACGTCAATGCCGCCGGTGGCGCCCTCGGGTGCCACGATTACGGTGCAACCGGTGCCGGCCTCCTCGTCCGTATAGTTGCCATAGCAAAAGCCATCGACATCGCAGACGTCAATGGCCTCGAGCAGTGTATCCATGTTTAACTCCTATCGGTTTTCCGCCGCGCCTTGTGCCCGGTCGGGATCCGTACGGTACGCCAAAATTGTAGGCGCTGGGGAATACCCAGCGCCAGATGCAATTACGAGAGTTTTTGAATCGCGCGCGCGACGCGGGCGATGGGTAGGCCCACTACGTTATAGAAGTCGCCCGAAATATCGTGCACGAGCATGCGGCCGCCTGTGCCCTGGATGCCGTAGGCGCCTGCCTTATCCATGGGCTCACCCGAGGCAACGTAGTGCTCGATCTGCTCGTCGGTGAGCTCGTAGAACGTCACGTCGGTCACATCGACAAACGACAGGCTCTCGGCGGCATGCGGGGCGGCCGTATCGCCTGCCTTAACGATGCAGACGCCGGTTGCGACCTGGTGCGTGCGGCCCGAAAGCTCACGGAGCATGGTGCGCGCCTCGTCCTCGGTTGCCGGCTTGCCCAAAATCTTGCCGTCGAAGGTGACGATGGTGTCGGCCGCGACGGTCAACTCATTGGGCTCGGCATACTCGGCAGCAACGGCAGCCGCCTTGGCGCGTGCCAAGCGCTCGACAAGCGTGAGCGGGGGCTCGCCATCAAAGGGCGTTTCGTCGATATCCGCGGGAATCACGCGAATGTTGTAGCCTGCCTCGCGCATCAGCTCTATGCGGCGCGGCGATTGGGAAGCCAAAATCATAGTTGGATGCCCTCGGCGACCTTCTCGACGGCCTTGTCGCCGGCGAGCGTGCGCAGCAGCTCCAATGCAAAGGGGAGTGACTGTGCCATGCCGCTGGCAGTGATGATGTTGCCGTCTTGCGTGACCTTCTCGCCAGTATAGGCGCCTTCGGGGAAGCTTTTCTCAAAGCCAGGGAAGCACGTGGCGTGGCGCCCCTCGAGTAGGTCGAGCTCGCCCAGGATAAACGGGGCGGCGCAGATGGCGGCGACGTGCTTGGTCGCGGCGAACTCGCAGACCACGTCGCAGACACGCTGATCGGCGCGCAGGTTGGTGGCACCGGGCAGGCCGCCGGGCAGCACGACGCAGTCGTACTCGTCAAAGTTGATCTCATCAAAGAGCGCATCGCAGGTCACGGGGATCTGCAGCGAGCTTACGACCTCACGCGTGGGCATAATCGAGACGAGCGTGGCACGCACGCCGCCGCGACGCATGACATCGACCATGGTCAAGCATTCAATAGTTTCAAAGCCATCGGCGGCGAGAACGGCAACGCTGGGCATGAGGGTTCCTTTCATAGGCGGCATACAATTAGCCGTCTTATACCCCGAAGACCTCCGCTTGCCACGCTCGATTTCCCAATGATTTTTCTGAGCAATGATTAAGTGGCTAGTTGCGCCTAAGGTGGACGACGGTCTCGCAGTGGAAGGTTTGTGGGAACAGGTCGACTGGCGTGATCTTTACGGGGGAGAAGGTGCCTTCTTCGACAAAGCGTTTGAGATCGCGCGCCAGGGTGGCCGGGTCGCAGCTCACGTAGGCGACATCGTGGGCACTCGTGCTGGCGATAAGGTCGATCGCTTCGGGGGCGAGGCCTGCGCGCGGCGGGTCGACCACCAAGACGTCGGCATCCTGGTCGGGGAACTCGCGCACCGCGTCTCCGCCAATGACGTCGACGTTATCAAGCTTGTTGATCTCCAGGTTACGGCGCAGGTCGCGCACGGCGGGGCCGTAGGCCTCGACGGCGGCGACAAAGTCGCAGCGGCGGGCGAGCGGTAGGGTAAAGGTGCCGGCACCGCAGTACAGGTCCACGGCAAGCTCGTCTTCCTGCGGATCGAGCGTTTCCATGACAAGCTCGATCAAAATCTCGGCACCCTTGGTGTTGACCTGGAAAAAAGACGGGGCAGACAAGCGCATCTGACCCTCGGCGATATTCTCGGTCCATGAGCCCTCTCCGGCGAGCATTTCGACCTTGGAAACACGGCGGGCCTTCTTTTCGCCCTTGCTCATCACGCGTACGACACTTGTGGGGTGCGCGGCGTCTGCCAACACGCGCGAGACTTGCGAGCGCGGGAAAGAGCCCGTAGGCGTCCAGAGCGCCACCTCGAGTGCCTTGGTGCGACGCGAGGCGCGAATGCCCACGCGCTCAAGGCCCAGGTCGTGGCTGCCGCTCAGATAATTGAGCGCGCCGACGACCGATTTGAGTGCCTTGGGGAAGCGTTTGTCGAACAACGGGCACGAATCGACGGTCACGATCTTGCGAGGATCGACACCGTGCATGCCAAGACGCACGCGGCCGTTTACAACGGTCGGCTCGAGTTCGATTTTATTGCGGTAGCCCCAATCATCCTTGGTGTGGCGGATGGGTTGCACCAGTTCATCGACTTGATCGGGGCTGAACTTGCCGATACGCTCGAGCGTGGAGCGCAGATTTTGCTCCTTGGCGGCGAGCTGTGCCGTGCGTGAGAGATTGCCCCACGAGCAGCCGCCGCAGATGCCCACGAAGGGGCAGGGAGACTGAATGCGATCGGGGCTTGGCTCCAGAATCTCGGTGGTGCGGGCACGCATGAACGACTTGCCGTCCTGTACGACCTCGGCCTCGACGGTGTCGCCTGCCACGGCGCCCTGCACAAAGACGGCCTTGCCGTTGTCGGCGTGCGCCAGCCCGTCGGCGCCGTAGGTCATCGATTCTATAGTGAGCTTCATATTCCTGCCTGTCATTCGCGTTGTTGTTCGCACCATGGTAGCAGGGAAAAGCGCCCCGCATCCGAGGCTTTCCTCAAATGCGGGGCGCTTCTACAAACTGCTTCTACAAACGACTATTTCGTCTTGCCGGTAATGAGCGTCTTAAGACCCAGGCCGATCAGACCCAGGCCCATGCGCACGCGGCCGGGGCGATGGCGCTCGATGGCCTTGGTCTTGCCGGCGGGCTTATCGCGACGGGCGCTCGTCTCGGGTGCGGGCTTGATGACCTGCGGATCGGGCTGAGGTGCAGGTGCAGGCTCGGGCTCAATGACGGTCGCCTGGACCTCTTGGACCTTGGGTGTGGCCGGCTGCGGCTCAGGAGCAGGGGCGGGCTTTGCCTCGGCGGCGGGCTCCGGAGTCGCAGTAGCGGGCTCGGGCGCTTTCTCCACGGCGGGCTCTGCGGCAGCCTCGGGCTCATTCACCGGGGGAGCTGCAACCGCTTCCGGTTTGGCAGCTGCCCCGTGTTCAACATCGGCCTGAATGGCCTCCTCGGCCACACGTTCCTTCTCCTGTGCGCGCTGCTGCGCGGCGGCCTCGGCGTTGCGATAGGCACGCTCCAGTAGGGCTTCCTGCGAGTTGAAGGGTTTCTCACCCTCTGCACGCTTCACGGGAACCCAGGTGCCGTCGCTCGTGAGGCTGCGGGCCTTCACGTTGTCGCGCAGCTGCATGCCCATGTACTCGTGCACCAGTGCGCGGCAGGTGGGGTCGAGCACGGGGAAGGCGATCTCCACGCGGTGCTCGGTGTTGCGCGTCATCATGTCGGCCGAGCTCAGATAGATCATGTCCGAGTCCACGCCAAAGGCGTAAACGCGCGCATGCTCCAAAAAGCGTCCGACGATAGAACGGACATGCACGTTCTCGGTCTTGCCCGGAACGCCTGGCTTGAGGCACGAGATGCCGCGGATGATCATATCCACGCGGACTCCTGCGCACGATGCCTCGGCGATCTTGTCGATGACCTCGCGGTCGGTGAGCGAGTTGAGCTTAAAGAACACGCGGGCGGGCTCGCCAGCGAGGGCGCGCTGGATCTCGCGATCCAGGCCGCGCATGATGAGCGGCTTCAGGCCGACCGGCGCCACGCCCAGGAAGCGGTAATCGCCGCGCAGGTTGCCCAGCGACAGGTTGCGGAAGAACAAGTTGGCGTCCTCGCCGATGCCGGGATGGGCGGTCATGAGCATAAAGTCGCTGTAGAGCTTGGCCGTCTTCTCGTTAAAGTTGCCAGTGCCCAACAGCGTCAGGCGTGTAAGTGCCATGCCCTCGCGATAGGTGAGCTGGCAGATCTTGGAGTGGCACTTAAAGCCCTCGGAGCCGTAGATAACGGTGCAGCCTGCCTCTTCCAGACGCTCGGCCCACTCGATGTTGTTTTGCTCGTCGAAGCGGGCGCGGAGCTCCATGAGCACCGTGACCTCTTTGCCGTTCTCGGCGGCATCGATCAGCGACTCGCACAGGCGGCTCTGCTTGGCCACGCGGTAGAGCGTGATGCGCAGTGAGATGCATTCGGGGTCGTAGGCGGCCTCGTGCACCAGATCCAGGAAGGGGTTCATGGCCTCATAGGGATAAAAGAGCAGCTTGTCGTGTTGAAGTACCTGCTCGCGGATGGAGCGGGCCATATCGATGGTGGGGTTGGGCTGCGGCTTAAACGGCGTAAAGAGCAGCTCGTTGCGCAAGTGCTCGGGAATCTTGCCCTCAATGCCGAAGACATAGCCCAGGTTGAGCGGGATATCGCAGGTAAAGACCGAGCGGCGCGAGAGCTCGAGCGCCTTGCGGATAGTCTTGAGCGTTGCTTTTTCGAGTGAGCCCGAGACGGCGAGCACTACCGGCTGCAGGCGCAGGCGCTTCTTGAGGATGCGCTTCATATGCTGGCGGTAGTCCTCTTCCTCCTCGACGCCCTCGCCGTCCGGATCGATGTCGGCGTTGCGGGTGACGCGGATGAGCGCGCGGTCGAGCGGCTTATAGGAGCCGAAGCAGCTGTCCAGGCAGGCGAGGATGACGTCCTCGAGCAGAATGTAGGAGTAGGTCCCGGTGGGCGAGGGGATTTCGACCACGCGGTTCATCGAAGCGGGAATCTCGATCAGGCCCAGCAGACTTTCCTCGTCGGTGACGCCGTCCAGGCCGCACGCCAGGTAAAGTGCGCCGTTGCGCAGGTTGGGGAAGGGGTGGCGCGGGTCGATCACCAGCGGTGAGATGACCGGCGACACGTAGGCCTGGAAGTAACGGGTTACAAAGGTGCGCTCCTCGGGCGTAAGCGAATCGACACGCGCGCGGTGAACGCCCAGGGTGTCGAGCTTGCCCTCGATGTTCTTAAAGATGGACTCCCAACGGGTAAGGAGCCCGGGCATTTCGGCCATGACGGCATCGACCTGTTCGGAGGCGGTCATATTGCTCTTGTTGTCGACAGGTTGTTTTTTGAGCTCGGCAAGGTCGGACAGGCCACCCACGCGCACCATAAGGAACTCATCGAGGTTTGACTCGAAGATCGAGACGAACTTAAGGCGCTCGAATAACGGCACGGACTCATCAAAAGCCTCGTCGAGCACACGGTTGTCAAAGCGTAGCCAGCTGAGCTCTCGGTTCTGCGTGTACGAGAAGTCGCGCGGCGGTTTGCGCAGCTTTGCGGCGGCTTGCTTTTTTTCGATTTTGCTCGGCATATGCATCTGTCCGTTCAGTCCCCGCAGGGGACGGTAGCCTAACACTATCCACTATTGTCTCAATTTAGTCGACTTATGGCACGGACGTATTGTGCGAACGGTATCTTTACCTACTTCTTACGCTGTCAAGGCATGCAACTAACTGCCCAACCCGTTTTGAAAACAATCTATATCCATACTCAACTGGTGAGGATGTATGAATAAGAATGATTGCAAGCTGAATATAATCGAATCCAAATCGAATCACGGACAAACGACATAAATATGCAGAAAAGCGTTTTGGCTATGCAATTCCTAAACATGAAATTATTCGTGCAATCTTGCTTAATTCCTTAGAAAAAAGAACGTTTACCTTTAAAAACCTGCTTTAGAGAACTGAAGTGCATCATGGGGGAATCATATGCGATATACCGTTCATCTCACTTTGCTGACCGTTCGGGGGCGAGGTGGAATTGCGAGTGGTTTTTGGATATAACTAGAGCTGTCAGCAAGCAGCGTCCCATACGGAGGGGCGCTGATACATTCGGCCAGTAAGGCCCGAAAGAAAGGTAGGAGGCCATGACGAAAGGTCTGCACGTGCCTTCCGAGATCGGCAAGCTCAGGAAGGTCTGCCTGCACCGTCCCGGCGACGAGCTCCTCAACCTGCCGCCCGACGAGCTCGAGCGACTCCTGTTCGACGACGTCCCGTTCCTGGAGGTCGCACAGCAGGAGCACGACACCTTCGCCCAGATCCTGAGGGACCAGGGCGTGGAGGTCCTCTACCTCGAGAACCTCGTCGCCGAGGTGTTCGACCAGGTCCCCGGCGCCCGCGCCGAGTTCACCGACCAGTACATCGCCGAGGCCGGCATCCGCGGCCAGCACATGCCGCAGGTCGTCCGCGAGAAGCTGGACTCCATCGAGGACAACCTCGAGTTCGTCAAGAAGACCATGGCCGGCATGACCAAGGCCGAGATCGACATGCCCCTCACGGCGTCCACGACCCTCGACTCCCTGGTCAACTCCGAGTCCGAGTCCGACCTGATCATCGACCCGATGCCCAACCTCTACTTCACCCGCGACCCGTTCGCGGTCGTCGGCGAGGGCGTCAACCTCAACCGCATGTACTCGGTCACCCGCAACCGCGAGACCCTGTACGGCAAGTACGTCTTCAAGTACCACCCCGACTACAAGGACGTCTCGCTGTACTTCCGCCGCGACTGCCAGTTCCACACCGAGGGCGGCGACGTGCTGAACATCAACGAGAAGACCCTCGCCGTCGGCATCTCCCAGCGCACCCAGGCCGCCGCTATCGACGTCATGGCCCAGAACATCTTCTGGAACTCCGACTCCAAGGTCGAGCGCATCCTGGCCTTCGACATCCCGGTCTCGCGCGCCTTCATGCACCTCGACACGGTCTTCACCCAGATCGACGTCGATAAGTTCACGATCCACCCCGCCATCATGGGCACCCTGCGCGTCTACGAGCTGACCGCCGGCAAGAACCCGGGCGACGTGAACATCCGCCTGATCGAGGACACCCTCGAGCACGTCCTGGAGGACGCCACCGGCGTCGACCAGGTCAAGCTGATCCCCTGCGGCGGCGGCGACCCGATCGCGGCCTCCCGCGAGCAGTGGAACGACGGCTCCAACACCCTGTGCGTCGAGCCCGGCAAGATCTGCGTCTACGCCCGCAACACCGTCACCAACGACGTGCTGTACAAGGAGGGCCTGGACCTTCTCGTCGTGCCCTCCGCCGAGCTCTCCCGCGGCCGCGGCGGCCCGCGCTGCATGAGCATGCCCTTCTGGCGCGAGGACCTCTAAGGTCTTCAAGGACCCGTACAGGTCTTAATACATACATCTAGCTGCCATTAGATGTCTCCCATTGGGGCGGTGCGGATATTCGCACCGCCCCATTCTTGTATGAGGAACGTCAACTCGATTGGATGACTGCTTTTGTAAGGAGCTTGGCCATGGATATCAAGACGATCGGCGTTGAGGAGTGGCTTAACGTTTGGGAGAAGAGCGCTACGTGGGATATCGCCCAGTCGACGATTTCGTCGCTTACCATGGGCGAGCTGCGCGCGCTCGATGAGCAGGACGGCGCCACGTTCTATGAGCGCCTGGATCGCGAGAAGATGAACTACGGCTGGATCGAGGGTTCGCCTGAGTTTAAGGCCGAGGTAGCCAAGCTGTATCGTCGCGAGGTCAATCCCGATCATATTCTGCAGACCAATGGCTGCACGGGCGCAAACCTCAACGCCATCATGGCTGTGGTCGAGCCCGGCGACCACGTTATCGCCGAGTGGCCCACCTACGCGCCGCTCTACGAGATTCCGCGCACGCTGAGCGCCGAGGTCGAGTATTGGGAGCTTCGCGAGGAACTCGGCTGGAAGCCCGATATCGAGGAACTCAAGCGCTTGGTGCGCCCCAACACCAAGCTTATCTGCATCAACAACGCATCGAACCCCATCGGTACGGTGCTCGATGCCGATACGCTCGGCCAGATTGCCGAGATCGCCCGCTCGGTGGGCGCCTATGTTCTTTGCGACGAGGTGTACCTGCCGCTTGAGAACACCGAGGACTTTATGTCGATGGCCGACGTGTACGAGAAAGCCATCGTCACCAACTCGGTGTCCAAGACCTATTCGACGCCTGCGGCCCGTGTGGGCTGGGTTGTGGCAGACGAAGAGGTATCTAGCCGCATTCGCACCTACCGCGACTACACCATGATTTGCGGCGGCGTGTTCAACGACGCCCTGGCGACCTATGTGCTCGAGCACAAGGACAAGATCCTCGAACGCAACCGCAAGATTGTGTTTGGAAACCGCGATATCGTGCAGGCTTGGATCGACACGCAGCATCGTGTCTCCTGGACGGCCCCGCAGGGTGTGTCCACCTCGTTTATCCAGCTGGACATTCCCGAGAATGACGAGGAGTTCTGCAAGCGCCTGCTGGCCGAGAGGGGAGTGCTGTTGGTTCCCGGTAGCCGTTTTGAGCTTCCCTGCGGCGCGCGCCTAGGTTACTGCGCGAGCGAGGGCGTTCTTCGTGAGGGCCTGAGGCTTCTGGGCGAGGCCTTGGCGGAGCTCGATCGCTAGGATACCGACGGCTCTCAAAGCCGCTCAAATCTGCCTACAATTATCGATAACAGACCCGTTTTCCATGAGGGAAGCGGGTCCGTTTTTCTATACCGAGAAGTCAAGTTGTTACAAATGAGGCCGTAAGGCGAGCCAGTGTTCATGGGGCCTTATACTGAGCTTCCGGTGAACGGTATCCAGCGTCTGGTAAACGGTAATCTGTTTGCCAGAAATGAATAGGACGAACTTTTTTTTGAATAAAAATCAAAATGGTTGAGACGAAGCGAGAATTGCGAATTCTATTCATATCATTGCTCGAAATATGCAATTTGAGGGTGGTTTAATAAAGATTAGTTTCAATTGGTTTTTGGATTGAAAACGCATTTAAGCACGTAAATAAACTTTATTAAATCAAAGTGTGCCATGCGTGAAGTATATGTGTATGCCGTTCACCCCTCATATAAAACCGTTCGGGGGCGAGGTGGAAGTATGGACTGATTTTGGATATAAATATGTCGTCAGCAATAACGCCTCACACGGAGGGGCGCTAACGAATCGGCCCTGACAGGGGCCCGAAAGAAAGGTAGGAGGCCATGACGAAAGGTCTGCACGTGCCTTCCGAGATCGGCAAGCTCAGGAAGGTCTGCCTGCACCGTCCCGGCGACGAGCTCCTCAACCTGCCGCCCGACGAGCTCGAGCGACTCCTGTTCGACGACGTCCCGTTCCTGGAGGTCGCACAGCAGGAGCACGACACCTTCGCCCAGATCCTGAGGGACCAGGGCGTGGAGGTCCTCTACCTCGAGAACCTCGTCGCCGAGGTGTTCGACCAGGTCCCCGGCGCCCGCGCCGAGTTCACCGACCAGTACATCGCCGAGGCCGGCATCCGCGGCCAGCACATGCCGCAGGTCGTCCGCGAGAAGCTGGACTCCATCGAGGACAACCTCGAGTTCGTCAAGAAGACCATGGCCGGCATGACCAAGGCCGAGATCGACATGCCCCTCACGGCGTCCACGACCCTCGACTCCCTGGTCAACTCCGAGTCCGAGTCCGACCTGATCATCGACCCGATGCCCAACCTCTACTTCACCCGCGACCCGTTCGCGGTCGTCGGCGAGGGCGTCAACCTCAACCGCATGTACTCGGTCACCCGCAACCGCGAGACCCTGTACGGCAAGTACGTCTTCAAGTACCACCCCGACTACAAGGACGTCTCGCTGTACTTCCGCCGCGACTGCCAGTTCCACACCGAGGGCGGCGACGTGCTGAACATCAACGAGAAGACCCTCGCCGTCGGCATCTCCCAGCGCACCCAGGCCGCCGCTATCGACGTCATGGCCCAGAACATCTTCTGGAACTCCGACTCCAAGGTCGAGCGCATCCTGGCCTTCGACATCCCGGTCTCGCGCGCCTTCATGCACCTCGACACGGTCTTCACCCAGATCGACGTCGATAAGTTCACGATCCACCCCGCCATCATGGGCACCCTGCGCGTCTACGAGCTGACCGCCGGCAAGAACCCGGGCGACGTGAACATCCGCCTGATCGAGGACACCCTCGAGCACGTCCTGGAGGACGCCACCGGCGTCGACCAGGTCAAGCTGATCCCCTGCGGCGGCGGCGACCCGATCGCGGCCTCCCGCGAGCAGTGGAACGACGGCTCCAACACCCTGTGCGTCGAGCCCGGCAAGATCTGCGTCTACGCCCGCAACACCGTCACCAACGACGTGCTGTACAAGGAGGGCCTGGACCTTCTCGTCGTGCCCTCCGCCGAGCTCTCCCGCGGCCGCGGCGGCCCGCGCTGCATGAGCATGCCCTTCTGGCGCGAGGACCTCTAAGTCTTTCCGTTTCCGGTGCGGTCTCCCTACAACCGCACCGGTTTCGCCCGTCAAACGGGCAACACTGATACTTATGTAATTCATTTCTTCGAAAGGATTCGAACCATGGGTGTTAACCTCTCCGGCCGTAGCTTCCTCAAGCTTCTCGACCTCACCACCGAGGAGATCGAGTACCTGCTCAAGCTCTCCAAGAACTTCAAGGACATGAAGCGCGCTGGCGTTCCGCACCGCTATCTCGAGGGCAAGAACATCGTTCTGCTCTTCCAGAAGACCTCCACTCGTACCCGCTGCGCCTTTGAGGTCGGCGGCATGGATCTGGGCATGGGCGTCACCTACCTCGATCCGGGTTCGTCGCAGATGGGCAAGAAGGAGTCCATCGAGGACACCGCCCGCGTTCTCGGCCGCATGTATGACGGCATCGAGTTCCGTGGCTTTGCCCAGGACGACGTCGAGGAGCTCGCTGCTAAGTCCGGCGTGCCCGTGTGGAACGGCCTGACCACCGAGTGGCACCCCACCCAGATGCTCGCCGACATCCTGACCGTCCAGGAGAACTTCAACTACGACATCAAGGGCAAGACTCTCGTCTTCATGGGCGACTGCAAGAACAACGTCGCTCGCTCCCTCATGGTTGTCTGCTCCAAGCTCGGCATGAACTTCGTGGCCTGCGGCCCCGAGGAGTGCATGCCCGCTGACGACGTCATCGAGGCCTGCAAGCCCATCGCCGAGGCCAACGGCTGCACCATCAAGCTGACCACCGACGTCAAGGACGGCGTCACCGGTGCCGACGTTATCTACACCGACGTGTGGGTCTCCATGGGCGAGCCCGACGAGGTCTGGGCCGAGCGCATCGCTCAGCTCACCCCGTATCGTGTCACCTCCGAGGTCATGGCTATGGCCAACCCGGGTGCCATCTTCCTGCACTGCCTGCCCAGCTTCCACGACACCAACACCACCATTGGCGCCGAGAAGTGCGAGCAGTTCGGCATCACCGAGCAGGAGGTCACCGACGAGGTCTTCGAGAGCCCCGCTTCCAAGGTCTTCGACGAGGCCGAGAACCGCATGCACACCATCAAGGCTGTCATGTACGCTACGCTCAAGTAAGAGCATCTAGCATCTCGCTCGGGGTGTATTGTTGAACACCCCGAGCGGCTTTATCTGGTAAAAATCTCGCGTCGGGCGGTGGGCACGGCACGGAAGAGCCGCTTCGGGCGAGATCAGTAAATGATTTATGAAGGGGGGATGAGAACTATGACTGAGACCGCTAAGAAAAAGCGCGGTATGCCTTCATCGTTCACCATTCTTCTTGCTCTGCTGGCAATTGTTGCAGTTGTTACCGTTATCGTCTCCGGCACGTCCGGCGGCGCGGTTACTGCCGCCCGTCTGAGCGATTTCTGCACCGCCCCGATTAAGGGCTTCGCTGACGCTCTGCCCGTCTGCCTCTTCGTTATGATCCTGGGCGGCTTCCTCGGTATGATGACCGAGACCGGCGCTCTGGACAACGGCATCGCCGTCCTGGTGCAGAAGCTTAAGGGCAACGAGATCATGCTCATTCCCGTGCTGATGCTCATCTTCTCCCTCGGTGGTACCACCTATGGTATGTGCGAGGAGACCGTTCCCTTCTACGCCCTGCTCGCCGCTACCATGATGGCTGCCGGCTTCGACCCGATGGTCGGCGCCGCTACCGTCCTGCTCGGCGCTGGCTGCGGCTGCCTCGGCTCCACGGTTAACCCGTTCGCCGTCGGCGCTGCCGTCGACGCCCTGACCGGCGTTGACATTGCCGTGAACCAGTCCATCATCATCGGCCTCGGTGCCGTCCTGTGGCTTGTTACCACCGTCATGTCCATCGTCTTCGTGATGAACTATGCCAAGAAGGTCAAGGCTGACAAGGGTTCCACCATCCTCTCGATGCAGGAGCTCAAGGACGCCGAAGAGGCACATGGCAAGGCTGCTTCCGAGGTCCACAAGGAGGTCAAGCTCACCGGTCGTCAGAAGGGTGTTCTGATCGCCTTCGCCTTCACCTTCGTCGTCATGATCGTCGGCTTCATCCCGCTGGCCGACCTCAACGAGGGCGTCGCCAACTTCTTTGACGCTGGCGCTGTCTACGATGCCGACGGTAATGCTGTCGTCCAGGGCTGGTCTGCCCTGATCACCGGCCTGCCCATTGGCCAGTGGTACTTCGACGAGGCTTCCACCTGGTTCTTCCTCATGGCTATCCTGATCGGTATCATCGGTGGCCTGTCCGAGAAGCAGATCGTCAACACCTTCATCACCGGCGCTGCCGACATGATGTCCGTTGTTCTCGTCATCGCCCTCGCCCGTGGCATCTCCGTCCTCATGGCTAGCACCGGCCTCGACGTCTTCGTCCTCGACGCTGCCGCCAATGCCCTGGCTGGCCTGTCCGGCGTTATCTTCGCTCCCATGAGCTTCCTGGTCTACTTCGGCCTGTCCTTCCTGATTCCTTCGACCTCCGGTATGGCCACCGTCTCCATGCCCATCATGGGACCGCTGGCTGTTAAGCTCGGCTTCTCGCCCGAGGTCATGGTCATGATCTTCTCCGCCGCCATCGGTGTCGTGAACCTGTTCACCCCGACCTCCGGCGCCATCATGGGCGGTCTCGCCCTGGCCAAGATCGAGTGGACGACCTGGCTCAAGTTTGCCCTTAAGCTCATCGTCGCGCTCTCCGTCGTCTGCGCCGTCATCCTGACCGTCGCCTGCGTGTTGCTCTAAGTACCCAACGGGTACCCCACGGAAACCTTGACGATCCTGTAAAGGATCATCTGGTCATCGTCTGTCCGGTGGGGTCAACCCACCGGTAGACTCCTACCTTTAGCCCCCTTCCGTTCCGTGCGCGGGAGGGGGCGCTCTTGTGTTCCGGCGTTTTACCAAACGCCGGAACCACTCGACGCTGCAAGCCCGCCAGAGCGGCAATCTGACGTTCAATCGTCGGGCATGGCCAAAAGGCCTATGCCCTCCTCTTTCACGTCACCTTGCTCGCTCTGGCGGGCTTTCGCTGACTTTTGCCCCACCTGCGGCGCTGCCATTGTTGGTGCTGAGTGCCTTGTTTCCCGTCCCAAATGATCTACCCCGGGTCCCCGGTGGTTGCGGTGGGCGTGTTTGGTTGGTGCCTGTTGATGGTCTGGTTATCGGGGAGGGCGGGCTCCGTTATAATCGCGTAGGAACTTAATTTACGAAACGGGACGGGAGCCATACATGCGCCAGGGTTTCGACAACGCGAAGTATATCGAGCTGCAGGCTGCTCACATTAAGGAGCGCATCTCACAGTTTGGTGGCAAGCTCTATTTGGAGTTTGGCGGCAAGCTGTTCGATGACTATCATGCGAGCCGCGTGCTGCCGGGTTTTGAACCGGACAGCAAGTTCCGCATGCTCAAGAGCATCGCCGACGATGTCGAGGTTATCATCGCGATCAACGCGAACCACATCGAGAAAAACAAGGCTCGCGGTGACCTTGGCATTACCTATGACGAGGATGTGCTGCGCCTGGTTGACCTGTTCCGCGGCAACGGCTTTGCCGTCGCGGCCGTGGTCATCACCCAGTACGCCGGCCAGCCCGCTGCCGATGTGTTCCGCAACCGCCTGAACGCGCTCGGTATTCCCGCCAAGCTGCACTATCCCATCGAGGGGTATCCGCACGATGTCGATCTGATCGTGTCCGACGACGGCTATGGCAAGAACGAGTTTGTCGAGACCACCCGTCCGCTCGTCGTCGTGACGGCACCCGGCCCCGGTTCGGGCAAGCTCGCCACTTGCCTCTCGCAGCTGTATCACGAGCATAAGCACGGTACCGCCGCCGGCTATGCCAAGTTTGAGACCTTCCCGGTTTGGAATCTGCCCCTTACGCATCCGGTCAACATTGCCTACGAGGCCGCCACGGCAGACCTCGACGATGCCAACATCATCGACTCCTTCCACCTGGAGGCCTACAACAAGACCACGGTCAACTATAACCGTGACGTCGAGGCCTTCCCGGTAGTCCGTGCCCTGATGGAAAAGATCCTGGGCAAGAGCCCCTACCAGAGCCCTACGGACATGGGCGTCAATATGGTCGGCTTTGCCATCACCGATGACGATGCCTGCCGCGACGCTTCCAAGATGGAGATCGTCCGCCGCTACTTTACCGCGGTCGAAAATGTGCGCCGTACCGGCGTGGGCGATGAGCAAGTCGACCGTCTCAAGATTATTATGAAGAAAGCCGGCATCGATAAGAACTACTCACCGGCGCGCTCGGCGGCCCTCACCAGGGAGCAGCTGACGGGTGGTCCCGTGGGTGCCATGGTCATGCCCGATGGCTCCGTGGTGACCGGTAAGACCTCCACGCGCCTGGGCGCCGCAAGTTCTCTCATTATGAACGCCCTCAAGCATGTCTCGGGCGTCGACCTTGAGCTCGAGGTCATTAGCGATGAGGCGATCGAGCCCATCAGCAAGCTTAAGACGCATTTCCTGGGCAGTAAAAATCCGCGCCTCCACACCGATGAGACGCTCATGGCACTTTCGATTACCTCCGCCACGAGCGAGACGGCGGCTCGCGTCCTCTCGGGACTGGAGCAGCTGCGCGGCTGTGACGCCTTCTTTAGTGTGATCATCTCTCCGACGGATGAGACGGTGCTGCGCAAACTGGGTATCAACGTGTGCTGCGAGCCCAAGTTTGAGCGCCGCGGTTTCTTCCATCGCTAAGTTTGAAGCACCGCGGTAATTGCATTGCATTTTGGCCGTATCGGGTTAGCGCCCGGTACGGCTTTTTGATCAATAAAGCGCCTTTTTCGGCGAAAAATAGCCGTTTACCTGCCTAGAAACAATTTGAGCGGTATACAATAACCGTAACTGTTTCATCCTTAGCGGGATGCCGCATGATGGATATTACCTGCCATCGTGAGATGTGTCGGTCGCGCACGGCGCGTTAGATGCTCGTGCTCGGTTTGAGGAGGCTGCTATGGCGGGCAAGGGTCGTGCGAGTGTCAACGATATGAAGCGTGTCGAGGTGCTGGTGTTGATGGAGATCGACCAGCAAACCGAAGACAATGGCGGGCCGTATGGTTTCTCGCGCAAAACGCTTGCCGAGCGCGTGGGGGTTTCGCCGTATCGTGCCCGCGCCGCAATCGATCGCTTGGATTCCGAAGGCATGATTGATGTCGTCTCGCGTTATAGCGACGACGGCGGTCAGCTTGCAAATGGCATTTGCCTCACCGAACGTGGCGAGTGGTATCTTGAGGGCGTCCGTACCGGCATGCTCGTTCAAGAAATGCTTGAGGACGAGGCTGCTGATCGATAGCAGCATGTAACCCTTGCCATAGCGACGCCGCCTGGGAAACTGGGCGGCGTTTTGTTTCAAGATTGAGAAATGCAATCGCATGCGAGAAAAATTGCGAACGGTCCGCGGCGCGAGTATTACAATGAAGACCCGTAAGATGTGGATAAACAACTTCTACGGGAAGCGCAGGTAACTCAATATGACCAAGCATGTGTTCGTAACCGGTGGCGTGGTTTCGTCCCTGGGCAAGGGTATCACCGCGGCCTCGCTGGGCCGTCTACTCAAGTCGCGCGGCTACAAGGTAACGATGCAAAAGGCCGACCCGTATCTGAACGTTGACCCCGGCACCATGAGCCCGTTCCAGCATGGCGAGGTCTTTGTGACCGAGGACGGCTACGAGTCCGATCTAGACCTGGGCCATTACGAGCGCTTTATTGACGAGAACCTGACCCGCGATTCCAACTTTACGACTGGTGCCATCTATAAGAGCCTGATTGCCCGCGAGCGTCGCGGTGACTTTTTGGGCGGCACCGTGCAGGTGATTCCGCACGTCACGAATGCCATTAAGGATAAGTTCCGTCGTATTGAGGAGCAGACCGGCTCCGACGTGGTCATCACTGAGTTGGGCGGCACCATCGGCGACATCGAGTCCCAGCCGTTTGTCGAGGCCATTCGCCAGTATCGCAAGGAGGCCGGCCCCGAGAACGTCTGCTACATCCACGTGTCGCTCGTTCCCTATATCGCCGCCGCCCACGAAGTCAAGACCAAGCCGACACAGCACTCCGTTAAGGAGCTCCGCAGCTTTGGTATCCAGCCCGATATTATTGTTCTGCGCTCCGACCACCATATCGACGATGCCATCCGCGGCAAGATTGCAAGCTTCTGCGACGTCGACACCGACTGTGTCTTTACCAACGAGGACTGCGCGAGCATCTACGATGTTCCGCAGCTGCTTGCCGAGCAGGACTTTGACCTGCGCATTTGCGAGCGCCTGGGTCTGGACCCGCGTGAGCGCGACATGAGCGAGTGGAACGAGTTCCTGCGCAAGCAGAATCACGCCAACCATCACGCCGACAAGGTGAAGATCGCCGTCGTGGGCAAGTATACGCAGCTGCCCGATGCCTACCTGTCGGTTATCGAGGCCCTGCACCACGCGGGCGTGTTCTACGATCGCCACGTTGACGTGCAGCTGGTCGATGGCGAGAGCCTCGACGAGCAGAACGTCTCCGAGGTCCTGGGTGACGTCTCGGGCATCTTGGTCCCTGGCGGCTTTGGCAAGCGCGCCCTGGAGGGCAAGATCCTCGCGGCCGAGTTCGCCCGCGAGCACAAGATTCCGTATCTGGGCATTTGCCTGGGTATGCAGGTGGCCGTGTGCGAATTTGCCCGCAACGTCGTCGGCCTTGCCGGCGCCAGCTCTTCCGAGTTCGATCCGGACGGCCCGTATAGTGTCATCGACCTGATGAGCTCGCAGGAGGACGTGACCGAGAAGGGCGGCACCATGCGTCTGGGTGCCTATCCGTGCAAGCTTGCTGCCGATTCCCTCGCGCGCGAGGCCTATGGCGAGGAGCTCGTCTACGAGCGTCACCGTCACCGTTTTGAGTTCAACAACGCCTTCCGTGACCAGCTCGAGGACGCCGGTCTGGTTATCTCGGGTCTTTCGCCCGACGAGCGTCTGGTCGAGATGGTCGAGCTGCCGCGCGACGTACATCCGTGGTATGTGGCCACCCAGGCTCATCCCGAGTTCAAGAGCCGTCCGACCAACCCGCAGCCGCTGTTCCGCGAGTTCGTGCGCGCCTCGATCGGCCAGCACGAGGGTGTCGACCGTCTGCAGGTGACGCCCAAGAACCTCGCTACGGACTAAGGGTGCCGGAGAACCAAGAACATACCGAAGCTACTCCCTCGTCGCTCGCTGTGGTGGCGGGGGAGTATCTCGATTACCTCGCGGTCGAGCGGGGCTTGGCGCGCAACACGATTGCGGCCTATCGTCGTGACCTGACGACGTACTGCGCCTATCTGGAGCGGGCGGGCATTGTGTCTTTTGAAGAGGTGACCCGTCAGGTCGTGGAGGGCTTTGTTGCCGATCGCCGCGACGGAGGCTATTCCGACGCCTCGGTGGAGCGCGCGCTTGCTGCCGTGAAGGGCCTGCATGCCTTTTTGGTGCGCGATGGGGCCGTGGCCCAAAACCCGACGGCGGCGTTGCGCCTGCCCAAAAAGGCAGATCGCCTGCCGGAATACCTTTCGGTGGAGGATGTCTCGGCACTGCTCGATCAAGACTTTCCCGAGGGCGAGATGGGGCTGCGCGATCATGCCATCTTGGAAGTGCTCTACGGATGCGGTTTGCGTGTGAGTGAGCTGGTTGGGCTCGATGTGGGCGATATCCATATTGATGACGGGTTTGTCCTGGTGCGCGGTAAGGGCTCCAAGGAGCGTCTGGCCCCGTTGGTGGGAAGCGCGGCTCGCGCCTTGACACACTATATAGGTGACGGGCGCACTCTCCTGGCCGCGCATGCTCACGGGACGGAGACCTCGGCGGTCTTTTTAAATAAGAACGGACGTCGCCTGTCGCGCCAGGCCGTGCATGCGATATGCGAGCGGTATGGGCGCCAAGTGGGGCTGGTGGGGCTCCATCCCCACACCTTGCGCCACTCCTTTGCCACCCACATGCTCGCGGGCGGTGCCGACCTGCGTGTGCTGCAGGAGATTTTGGGCCATGCCGATATTTCGACCACGCAGGTCTACACACATGTCGACCGCACGCAACTGACCGAGGTCTATCTGGCGGCGCATCCGCTGGCACATCGCTAGCACCTCGCTGACCTGCATATTTATAAATATTAAAGGGGGCGGGCCCCAGATTGCCGATACGCACTTTTGCGCGCATGGGCAATCTGGGGCCCGTCCCATTTTTCGCCAGACACCGACGCGGCGGTGGGCCGTGTGTGTCGTGGGTGGGGGAGTTTGGGGGCGATGTGAACGGCGTGTAAAGGGACGTAAAAATCGCCTCAAGGTCAACTTGAAGGTTGAGGTTCGCGGGCGTGGTTCTACAGGTGGCATCCCGTCTTTGCTGCAAACACAACATATTGTGTTTTCGAACATATGCTCGGGGGTGTTTTACAGCATATTAGGCGTGGAGTGGTGGGGCGGGGTGGGGGAAGGGGTGGGGAAAGGTGTTGAAAAATGGGGCGGTTCCCCATATTATTAATGACGTCGACAGGCGGGGTGGTTCCCCGCGTACGTGCCATCTGAGTAACCGAGGGGAGGGCGCACATGGGAATGACTGGTGCATACGAGCGCAATCTCGATGCAAAAGGTCGTCTGTCCCTGCCTGCACCCCTTCGCGAGGAGCTTGGAGAGCACGTTCGCGTGTTCAAAGCCCTGGATGTCGATGCTCTGTACGTGTTCTCTGCCGAGGCCTTCGATAAGTGGGTCGAAGGACTCTTCGCGGGTCGTGAGGGCCACGAGGGTTTTAACCCGCGTGACATTAATGACCAGAAGCTCATGAGGGCGATCAACAAGCGCACCACGTCGATGGACGTGGACAGCGCCGGTCGTATCGGTCTTTCCGAGTCTCTCCGCAAGCAGGCGAACCTCGACCGCGAGGTCACGGTTGTGGGCAACTACGACCACCTTGAGGTTTGGGATCGCGCCGCGGCCGATGAGGACGATGACGATGAGGCTCTGCTGGACCTCTTCTTCTCGTAAGGGCAAGGCACGGGTAACGGATGGAGCGTGGGATCTTGACACAAGAATATCGGCATGAACCTGTCATGCTCGGCGAAGTGCTTGAGTCGCTGCGGCTAAAGAGCGGCTCCGTTGTCTGCGATTGCACCCTTGGCGGTGCCGGCCATTCGGTAAAGATGGCCGCGCAGGTGGGGGAGACGGGCCTTTTGCTCGGCGTCGATCAGGACGACATGGCCCTCGAGGCCGCTGGCGCCCGTCTGGACCGCGAGGTTCCCGGCGTTCCGCACCAGCTGCTGAAGGGCAACTTCGGCGACTTGGACGAGCTGCTTTGCTCGGCCGAGGTGCCCGGGGTCGATGGCTTCCTGTTCGATTTGGGCGTTTCGTCACCGCAACTCGATATCCCTGGCAGGGGCTTTTCGTATAACGAGGACGCCCCATTGGACATGCGGATGGATCCGGGTAATAACACCTTAAACGCAGCTGAGGTCATCAACACCTATAACGAACACGACCTCGCCCGGATTCTACGCGTCTACGGCGAAGAGAAGTTCGCCTCGCAGATCGCGCGCGAGATCGTGCGCCGCCGCGAGCAAGAACCGATCGAAACCACCGGCCAATTTGTCGAGATCATCAAGGCGGGTATCCCGGCTGCCGCTCGTCGGCATGGTGGACACCCGGCCAAGAAAAGTTTCCAGGCCATTCGCATCGAGGTCAATCACGAGCTCGATGTGCTCGAACGAGGGCTTGATGCCGCCACCAGGTGGCTCAACCCGGGCGGACGTATCTGCGTCATCTCGTATCACTCGCTCGAGGACCGTATCGTAAAGAACCACTTTAAGGAGATGAGCCAGGGGTGCACGTGTCCGCCGGAGATTCCGGTGTGCGTGTGCGGCAACGTGCCGATACTCAAGGTCATCACCCGCAAACCCTTGGTTGCCCAGCCTGATGAGGTTGAGCGCAACCCTCGGGCGAGATCAGCCAAAATCCGCGTGGCGCAGCGTCTGTAGGCGCGACCGCGCGATATTGGACCTCCCGCTCGCACCATAAACGAAGCTTAAACACACTACCAACGTACTCGGGATGGGAGGCGGCATATCATGGGCTACAACACTTCAAGCGCAGCACTCGCCTATGATATGAACGCCATGCCCGCCTATCGTGAGACGCCGCAGGCCCCCGTTGCTCCCCGTGAGCAGCGCACGCCGCGCTTTGATGTCTACACGGGCGCGGGCCGTCAGGCAAACCAGGCGGTAAGCCCGGTTTTCATGAGCGTTCTTAAAACGTTTTGCATCATTGCGGCTATCTTCATGACGATCGGCGTCGCCCGCGTGGCGCTCGCCGGCGTTACGGCCCAGGTGCTCAACAGCAACGCCGAGCTTACCAACACGCTCGAAAAAGCGACCGATGAGAGCTCCGACCTGGAGGTCATGCATTCGGTCTATGGCGCCGACACGCGCATTCGCGACCTTGCGGGCGCTTATGGCATGGTGGAGCCCAGCGAGAGCGTTACACTTGACTTTTCGCAGGATGCAGCCGCGGGCGCCAACGCGACCGCTCAGTAGCAAGACGGTAGCTGAGTATGACAAATGACTATCGCCGCGGTTCCGATGGGGGCCGCGGTTCTGGACGTCCCTCGTCGCGGGGACGTTCTGGTTATCAAGGAACGGGTCGGCAATCTTACAACGCCGGGCAGTCCCGTGGCAACGACCCGGCGTCGCGACTTCGCGGCTCGGACGGCCCTCAAATGCATAACACCAGGTCGCGCAAGAGTTCGTCGACCGAATGGCTCACAGGCACGCCTCTGCCTCGCCGCAAAGCCATCATGGGCTTCATCGGGCTTGGTTTGGGCTTGGGCGTCTTTCGCCTTGCCGACTATCAAATTGTCGAAGCCGATAAACTGCGCGAGCGTGCCGATGCGCGCCGCCTGCTTGCACAGACCCTCTATGCCAAACGCGGCACCATCTACGACCGCAACGGTAACGTGCTGGCGTCGTCGGTCGAATGTCGCAACATCGCCGTGAACCCGCAGCTTGTCGAGGATGTTGACAAGACGGTGTCGGCGCTGGTCAAGGCAACTGGAATCGATAAAAAGACCTGCCGCAAGCTCGTCGAGTCCGATGGCACCTGGGTGTATATCAAGCGCCAGGTGGACGAAGACGATGCTGCGGCGCTGGAGAAGAAGAACCTGCCCGGCGTGCTTTTTGAGCAGGCCATGAAGCGCGTATATCCATACGGCAATCTGGCATCGCAGGTGCTGGGTGTAGTGAATGTAGACAACGACGGCTTGACGGGTCTCGAAAAGCAATACAACAAGCTTCTGACCGGCACGAATGGTACCCTCGTGCGCGAGCGCGCGAGGGACGGCAGCTATATCGCGGGCGGTGCCTATAAAAAGGTGGCTGCGGTCGACGGCGTTGATATCGTGACGACGCTCGACGTCAATATCCAGCGTGCGGCCGAGGATGCCCTGGCAGAGGCTGTCGAGAAGACAAAGGCCAAGAACGGCTCGGCTTTGGTCACCGACCCCACGACTGGTGAAATTCTCGCCGCCTGCTCGTACCCGACCTACGACCAGACCAATCTGGAAAACGCCAAGACCGAGGATATGAACTTGCGCCTGGTCACCGACGCCTACGAGCCCGGCTCGGTCTTTAAGACGCTCGTGGCGGGCGCCGGCTTCGACTTGGGCGTCGTGCGATCGAGTACGTCGTTTGAGGTGCCGGCGAGCATCAAGGTGGGTGACGATACCGTCACCGATGCCGACAAGCGCGACTATGCCATGACCATGGATGTGCGCGAGATGATGCGCCGTTCGTCCAACGTGGGCTTTGTCCTGGTGGGGCGCAAGATCGGTGCGGATGACTTTGCCGCCTATGTGGACAAGTGGGGCATAGGTCACAGCTCCGGTGTCGATTTTCCGGGCGAGAGCCTGGGCATCGTCAAGGAGCGTGACCAGTATGACGGCGCCACGCTGGGTTCGATGAGCTTTGGACAGGCGCTGTCCGTCTCGCCGATTGAGATCGCACGTGCCGTGGGCGGCATCGCCAACGGCGGCGTGATGATGACCCCGCACTTCTATAAGTCCAGCAAAGGCGACGAGAAGGACTGGGGCGAAGGCGAGCGCGCGATTTCGGAGGACGCCGCATCCCAGGTGACATCGTGCATGCAGACGGTCGTGTCCGAGGGAACGGGCGTTGGCGGCGCGGTTGACGGCTATGACGTGGCGGGTAAGACCGGTACGGCCGAACGAGCCGACGAGAACGGCGGCTACCTCAAGGAGAACTACATGTCGTCCTTTATGGGCTTTGCACCGGCACAATCGCCCAAGGTGCTGTGCTATATCACGCTCGACGGAACGCCGAGCGGCTCAGATGCCGCTGCGGTGCCGTTCCAGTCCATTATGGCCAACGCGCTCGACGTGCTGGGTATCCCGCGCACGAAGTAGGGGGTTACAATCTTTGGGGCGTGGTTTGTTGTCCCATATGAGGGGTGTTCACATGCCCTGCACCACGCATGCGCGGCGCTGGGATACAATACGCCGATAGCATTATTAGGTTTACAGGGGAGCTGCAATGATAGAGATCGCCGTCAACAACCTCGTGGCCGCAACAGGGGCCCGAACCGTGACGGGAGAAGCCGATCGGGTATGCCGCGGGTGCGTTATCGACTCGCGCCAGGTCGAGGAAGGGACAATTTTCGTCGCCTTTCCCGGTGAAAACGTCGACGGCAATGATTTTGCTTCCCGTGCCGTCCAGTCGGGTGCCGGCGCCGTCGTGATGACGCGTGAGCCCGAGGCCGAGCTGGTCTCGCTGGCGCAGGACAAAGGATGCGCCATCCTGCTGACCGATGATCCCGAGGAGTTTCTGCTGCGTTTGGCGCACGCGTATCGCCTGGAGCTTGGCTGCCTGGTCGTTGGCATTACCGGTTCCATCGGCAAGACGACGACCAAGGACGTGCTAGCCGCTGTGCTCGCCAAGCGCTATCGTGTCTGGGCCACCAAGGGCAATTTCAATAACCTGATCGGCATGCCGCTCACGGTGCTTTCCGCTCCGGCCGATACCGAGGTCCTGGTGCTCGAGATGGGCATGAACCATTTCCACGAGATCGAGCGCCTTTCCCAGTCCGCCAATCCCAACTTTGCCATCGTGAGCAAGATCGGCACCTCTCATATCGGTATTTTGGGCAGCCGCGAGAACATCGCCCGCGCCAAGTCCGAGATCGTCCAGGGTATGTGCGCCGCCGGCGACTATTTGCCGCTGCTGGTTTTGGGTGGCGAGGACGACTTTACGCCGTTCATTCGCGATACGTTCGCCCAGCCTGCTGGTATCGACGTGATGCTGGCCGGCGTCTCGGACGACGATGAGGTCCGTGCCCGCGACATTCGTGTTGATGACGAGGGACGTCCGGTCTTTACGCTCGATTTTGGCCAGGGTGAGACGATCGATACCATGCTTGCCATCCCCGGCGTGCAGTCCGTTCCTAATGCCGTTAAGGCCGCCGCGGTTTCCTATCGCCTGGGCGTGACGCCCGAGCAGATCGATGCTGCTTTTAGGGGCCTCACGATCACCGGTCACCGCCAGGAGATCAAGCGCGCCAAGAGCGGTGCCCGCGTCATCGACGATTCCTATAACGCCAGTGCCGAATCCATGGCTGCTGGCCTCGATCTGCTGTGCTCGCTTTCGTGCACGGGGTCTCGCATGGCGATCCTGGGCGAGATGGGCGAGATGGGCGATGAGGCTCCTCGCATGCATGAGCTCGTGGGCGCCTATGCCGCCGCCAAGAAGCTCGACATGCTGGCGTGCGTGGGTGGTGAGCTGGCCCAGCTTATGGCCGATGCCGCGCGCATGATGGGTATGGACGAGGACCGCATCCAGGTGTTCTCCGATTATCAGCAGGTGCTCGACCGCATGGGCGGCGCGCTTGAAAAACATGATGTTGTACTGGTCAAGGGTTCCCGCTTTGTTGAGCTCGACCGCTTTGTGGAAGGTGTGTGCTAGCCCATGTTCGGCAATCCCTCGTATCCAACGTATCAGGCTTTTTTGGGGCTTGGCATCGCCGCTGCCATTGCGCTGCTGCTCATGCCGTGGTGGATCAAGCTGCTCAAGGTCGAGGGTATCGGCCAGCAGGTTCGTGCCGACGGCCCCAAGCGTCATTTGGTTAAGCAGGGAACGCCCACCATGGGTGGCGTTGTCATCCTCGTCGCGATCTCGCTGACCTGTCTGCTGATGGGCAAGCTCACCACCGAGCTCGTGCTCGTGCTGCTCGCCACGCTGGCGACCGGCGTGCTGGGCCTGATCGACGACCTGACCTCCGTTACGCATGGGCGCTCGCTCGGTCTGACGCCCCATGCCAAGATGATCGGCCTAACCATTATCTGTGTCACCTTTACGGTACTTGCCGTTAACTGGTGCGGCGTCGCCCCCGAGATTCGTTTTCCCGGTGGGTTGACGATCGACCTTGGCGTGCTTTCGACCACTATCTGCGGCCTTTCGTTCCCGTGGCTCTACATTGTCTTTTGCTGGCTGATGATCGCCGGTCTTTCTAATGCCGTGAACCTGACCGATGGCCTTGATGGTCTTGCTGGCGGCACCTCTATGATTGCCATGCTCGCCATGGCTGCCATGGCGTTTTTGCACGGAGACGTGAACCTGTCCATCTTCTGCACCGCGTGTGCCGGTGCCTGCTTGGGCTTTCTGTGGTTCAACTGCTATCCGGCGAGCATCTTTATGGGCGATACCGGCTCGCTTGCCCTGGGCGCCGCGTTTGCCTGCACGTCCATCATGACCAACACCGAGGTCGTCTCCCTCATCATCGGCGGCCTGTTTATCGTTGAGACCCTGTCGGTCATGATTCAGGTTGTCTACTTCCACTTTACGCACAAGCGCGTCTTCCTTATGGCGCCCATCCATCATCATTTCGAAAAGAAGGGCTGGGCCGAGACCAAGGTCGTCATCCGTTTTTGGATTATCGCTGCGGCCTTTGGTGCCGTTGGCCTTGCCCTGTTCTTCCAGTTGGGATAGTGGTCTTTCATGCCTCTTGCTGATGTCTTTAGCCTGCTCGTTTTGGGTCAGGGCAAATCCGGTCTCGATGTCGCCCGCTGGGCGCTGGCACATCCCGAGCGCGTAAGCGCCGTTACCGTGTATGGCGGCGGCACCTCTGAGCCCAATGACGCCACGCGTGCGCTCGAGGCTGCTGGTGCGTCGTTTGTCTATGGGACCGAACAGGTCGAGGGCGCCTATGACGTATGCGTGACGTGCCCGGGCATCTCGGAGTTCTCGGGCTTCTTTAAGGCCGGGCGCGAGCATGCCGCCCAGATTATGGGTGAGCCCGAGTTTGCCTATCGCCTGTCGCCCGATAACTGGATTGCCATCACGGGCACCAACGGCAAGACGACCACCACGTCGCTGACTGATTATCTGCTCAAGGCTGCCGGCGAGGCCAGCGTTGCTGTCGGCAATATCGGCGAGCCGCCGGTCAACGAGATTGACGGCCGAGCCCACAACGAGTGGTTTGTGGCTGAGCTCTCGAGCTATCAGATTGCTACGACCACCGAGCTCCACCCCCGCGTGGCGGTTCTGCTCAACATTACTCCCGACCACTTGGGCTGGCATAAGAGCCATAAGAACTATGCGCTTGCCAAGGTCAAACTGTTTGACAATATGGTCGATGACGATCTGGTGGTTGTCGACGTCGAAGACGCCGGCATTCACGAGTTCGATGAGTACATCTACACGCCGGGTCGTCGCATCTGCAAGGTTGCCTTTGACGAGCCTGAGGGCGAGGATGCCGCCTTTGTGCGCGATGGCAAGATGATCGTGCGTCTGAAAGGCGTCGAGACCCCGCTCATCGCTACATCCGAGCTCAAGATCTCGGGCCATCACAATGTTATCAATGCCCTGTGCGCTGCCACGGCTGCCTTGGCAGTCGGTGCCGATGTCGACGGTGTCTGCCGCGGTCTGGCCTCGTTCCAGCCGCTCGAGCACCGCGTGGAGCCGTGTGGCGAGATTGACGGCGTGCGCTACGTCAACGATTCCAAGGCGACTAACACCGATGCGGTCGAGAAGGCACTGACGGCATTTCCCGATGACGACGTGATCTTGCTGCTCGGCGGCCACGATAAGGGCACTCCGCTCACGGACTTCGCGCGCGTCGTTATGGACAACGTGCGCTCGGTCGTCTGCTTTGGCGATGCGCGCGAGCGCTTCACCGCCGCTATGGACGAGGCTGATGTCGATGGCGATGTGGATATCGCCCAGGCGGATGACCTGCGCGACGCCGTGGACGTTGCCCGTTCGCTTTCGAGCCGTGGTGACGTGATCTTACTTTCTCCTGCCTGCTCTTCGTTCGATGAGTTCTCGGGCTATGAGGAGCGCGGCCGCGTGTTTAAGGACTACGTGGCTCAGCTTGCCGCTACAGCGAAATCACAAATGGAATAGGGGTTGCGGTGAGAGAGGAGAGCCCCCGACAAGGTATGAGGAGGCCCGACTCGGACCGTGCTTCCTCACGTCGCACCACACCGCGTTCCAGCCGCGGCGGGCAGTCGTTTAGCGAACGCTATATTGCCGGCGTTCCCGCCCGTATCATGCGCCCCCGTTTGATATTCATGGCCTGCTTGTTTACCTTGGTATGCTTTGGCCTGCTGATGGTGTACTCGGCGTCTTCGGTCGAGGCGCTGCACGAGAATGGCTCGGCGACGTTTTTTCTGGGTCGACAGGCCGCGTTTGCCGTGGTCGGTGTTCTGGCGCTGATTGCCATCGTGCGCGTTTTGCCGGACAGCTGGTTTGGGGAGGATGTGCTCAGGATCTTCCTTATCGGCATGATAGGGCTACTGCTTCTGGTGTTCTTGGTGGGCAGCGGCAGCCGCGGCGCCACGCGCTGGCTCAACATCGCCGGTATTCAGTTCCAGCCTTCCGAGTTTTTAAAGCCATTTGCCATTGCGTATTCGGCCATCATGCTTGATCGCTTCTTTTCGCCCGGTGGCAACATCAACGAATTCCTTCGCAAGATGGGCATCTACCTGGGCATTTCGCTCTTTCTGATCTTTATCCAGCCCGATTTCGGTACTGTCCTGATCATCCTGTTGACCCTCATGTGCATGGCGTTGTTTGCGGGTCTCGACCCCAGATTTATCATCGGCGTGCTAATCTTCGGCATTCTCGTGATCGTGATTGCGCTTGTCGCAGAGCCATACCGTATGGTGCGTATTCAGGTTGCCTTGAACCCTTGGGCCGACGAGTATGGTGACGGCTATCAGGCCACGCTTGCCATCATGGCCTTTGCCTCGGGCGGTCTGTTCGGCCGTGGCATCGGCAACTCAACCATGAAGTACTCGTATCTGCCCGAGGCACACAACGACTACATCTTGGCCATCATTGGCGAGGAAGTCGGTTTTGTCGGAACCGTGCTGTTCTTCTTGGTGTTTGCGATGCTGATCTACTCGGCGTTTCGCATTGCCGAGCAGGCGACCGATCGTCGGGGCGCGCTCATGGCGTCTGGCTCCGCGGTCATTCTCGCAGTGCAGTTTTTGATTAACGCGCTGGGCATCCTCAACGTGTTTCCCATGACGGGCAAACCGTTGCCGTTTATTAGCTACGGCGGTTCGTCGATTATTGTGTCGCTCATGCTTGCCGGGTTGATCCTGCGCGTTTCGTACGAGAGCGCCCGCCGCGATGAGTATGACCGCCGCCGTGAGAGCTTTGCCGTTATGGATGAGAGTACCGCCGGCGTGCCCCACGTGCGCGGCGAGCGATCTTCGCGTAACGGTTTTACCGTCCTGGATGGCTCTGCGACCGACCCCGCAGCCCGCCCGCGTCAGCGAACGGCGCCGCAAGGTCGTCCTCAGCGCCCCACTCCTCGCAATGCGGGCGGCGGATATAATCGAATCGATTTGAACTCAGACCCGTCGGCGCGTCTGCGTACCGACGGCCAGGGACCGCGTGTACGAAGGGACTACCATGACCGATAAAATGACCGTTGCTATTGCAGCCGGCGGCACGGCAGGGCACATCAACCCCGCGCTCGCCTTGGCCGAAGAGCTCCGTGACCGTGGCCACCACGTTGTGTTCGTGGGCCAGTCGCGCAAGCTCGAGGGTCGTCTGGTCCCCGAGGCTGGGTTTGATTTTGTGCCCATTACGGTCACGGGCTTCGACCGCTCCCGTCCTTGGACGGCGCTGACCTCGCTGTGGCGTGTCAACAAAGCCAAGCGTGCGCTCGCCAGTCATTTCTCAAAGGTCGGCAAGCCCGATGCCGCCATTGGTTTTGGTGCCTATGTCGAGGTTCCGCTGCTGGGGTGGTGCAAGGGCGCGGGCGTTCCGTATCTGCTGCATGAGCAGAACTCTGTTCCGGGCCTGGCCAACAAGATGATGAACTCCCACGCCGCCCGCGTGTGCATCTCGGTGCCGGCAGCGCGTTCGGTCTTTGAGCGCGAAGGTGACCCTGACCACGTGCTCATGACCGGCAACCCCGTACGTCGCTCGGTGATCGAGGGCGATCGCGCTCGCGGCCGCAAGGCACTTGGCGTTCCCGAGGACGCTACGCTGCTGCTCGTCTTTGGCGGTTCACTTGGCGCCCAACACCTCAACGAGCGCGTGGTTTCGCTCAAAAACGAGCTGCTTTCGCGCAAGAACCTCTATGTGTTGCATTCGACGGGTGCCGACGGCTTTGAGGAGACCGAGCGCGCTTTGGCGCTGACGCCCGAGGAGGCGAAGCGTTACCGCGTCCAGCCTTACATCGACAACATGGGCGATATGCTGGCTGCTGCCGATTTGGTGCTCTCGCGTTCGGGCGCATCGAGCGTGGCCGAGATCGCTGCGCTCGCCGTGCCCTCGGTGCTCGTGCCGTATCCGCATGCGACGGCCGACCACCAAACCACCAATGCTCGTTATCTGGTCGACGCCGGGGCCGGCGTGCTCTGCGCCGATGCCGATATCGACGGTTCTGCCTTTGCCGATGAGCTGCTGCACCTGGTCGATGACGCGGCGGCACGCGACGCCATGCGTCAGGCGGCGCGTGGTCTGGCTCAGGATAGGGCCGCCGCTCTTCTGGCGGATGCGGTAGAGGGTTTGCGTTAGTTAGACGGGATATCGTCGGTCGCCCTCGCGCTGATGCGGTAGGTGCGGTACAGTTAACGGGTTACAGGCAGTGTTTACGCAAGGAGTACACGAGCACATGGCTGATTCCCAGACTGCAACCTCCGCGCCCGAGTTTAAGAGCGCCCACTTTATCGGTATCGGCGGCGCCGGCATGAGCGGCATCGCCCTCGTTCTGCACGAGCGCGGTTATGCCGTTACCGGCTCCGACCTTAAGACGTCACGTTATATCCGCCAGCTTACCCGCGCTGGTGTGAAGGTGCATGTGGGCCATGAGGCCGCCACGATCGACGAGGTCAAGCCCGACGTGGTTGTTGTCTCCACCGCTATTCCGGAGTCCAACCCTGAACTCGTGCGCGCTCGCGAGCTTGGTATTCCCGTGTGGCCCCGTGCCAAGATGCTCTCTGCTTTGGGCCACGGCTACACCACCGTCGCTGTTGCCGGCACGCATGGCAAGACCACCACGTCTTCGATGTGCGCCACCATGCTCGACCGCATGGGTCTGGATCCGAGCTTCCTGATCGGTGGCATCGTCGAGGGCTATGACACGAACGGCAAGAACGGCTCGGGCGACTACTTTGTCGCCGAGGCCGACGAGTCCGACAGTTCCTTCCTGTTCCTGAACCCCAACGTGGTCATTGTGACCAACGTCGAGGCCGACCACCTCGATCACTACTCGGGTATCGAGGAGATCGAGGCGACTTTCGCCAAATTCATGAGCCTGGTGGGCGAGGACGGCACCGTCATCGTCTGCGGTGAGGACCCGCATCTGGTCGAGCTCGCCAAGTCGACGGGCCGTCACGTGCTTTCCTACGGCTTTGCCGAGAGCAACGACATCGTCTGCATGCACCCGGATGTCAAGGGCATCCAGAGCGACTTTATCGTTCGCTTTGAGGACGGCACTGAGCACGCTGTGGAGATCAAGAGTAATCCCGGTCGCCACAACATGCTCAACGCCACGGCGGTGCTCACCGTCGCCCATGTCCTGGGCCTTGACATCGACGCCGCCGCCAAGGCGCTTTCGAGCTTTGAGGGCGTCCGTCGTCGCTTTACCCACGTGGGCGATATCGATGGCATCACCGTGGTCGATGATTACGGCCATCACCCCACCGAGATCAAGGCGACGCTTGCTGCCGCTTCGTCGCTGGGCTACAAGCACGTCGACGTCGTGTTCCAGCCGCACCGCTATTCGCGCCTGCAGGCCCTGTGCGACGACTTTGCCGATGCATTTGCCAATGCCGATAAACTGCTGCTGATTGATGTGTTCTCGGCTGGCGAGATGCCCATTCCGGGTGTTACCTCTAAGATGCTCGCCGATACCGTGCGCGCCAAGCATCCTGGCAAGGAGGTCGTGTACTGCTCCAGCCGTCTTGAGCTCAATCAGGAGCTCGAGCAGATGGTGGGCGAGGGCGACTTGCTGCTCACTATGGGTGCCGGTGACGTTACGACCGTCGGCCCCGAGTTTATCGAGTATTTGACTGCCAAGAAAGACGCTTAAGTCTAATGGGTCTGTTTAACGCCGTCATGGCGCTCTCGGGCATGATCGACACGGATGTGATCGAGGACGAGCGCCTTGCGCGTCATACGAGCTATCGTATCGGCGGCAAGGCCGACCTCTTTGTGACGTGCCATAGCTATCATGCCCTCCGCCGCGCCGTGGCGGTGCTCGATCGCGAGCAGGTGCCGTGGGTCATCATCGGCAAGGGCTCCAATCTGCTGGTTGCCGATGGCGGTTATCGCGGCGCCGTCATTTCGCTCGGACGTGAGTTTCAGCGCACGGTTGTTGCCGATGACGGTTGTACGCTGACGGTCGGTGCGGGCGTGATGTTTGCGCGCCTGGTCAACGATGCCCTGTCGCGTAGCCTCTCGGGCCTTGAGTTTGCCGTTGGCATCCCTGGCTCGGTTGGCGGTGCGATATCTATGAATGCCGGCACACGGACCGAGTGGATTGGCTCGCTGGTTGAGGATGTCGTAACGTTTGACCCGGCATCCGGTATCAAGCATTATGCGGGGTCCGAGATCACTTGGGGCTACCGCGAATGTAGCCTTCCCCGCAATGAGATTATCCTCGAGTGCGTGCTCAAGCTTAAACCGGCGCCCAAGGCCGACATTCGCGAGCGCATGGAGCGGTACCTGACGAGGCGCAAGCGTACGCAGCCCATGGGTCGCGCATCCTGCGGGTCGGTCTTTCGCAACCCGCCCGATGCGAGTGTGGGCAAGCTTATCGAGGATTGTGGATTAAAGGGTTTTTCGATTGGCGGCGCGGAAGTTTCGCCCGTTCACGCTAATTTTATCGTTAATAACGGAACTGCCTCGGCCGATGACGTTGCCGCGGTTATCAGACATGTGCACGGAAAGGTGAGGGAGGCGTATGGCATCGAGCTCAGACCGGAAGTTAAATTCCTCGGCTTCTAGAGCATCGAAACCCACCTTCCGCCGCGCCGGAGGGCGTTCCGGCGCGCCTGCCAAACCTCAACGCAATACCGTCGCGCACTCTAAGTCTGTCGGGCATGCTCGACAGACCAGTCGTCCGGTTGTCGGCTCGCAGCTCGGCAATCGTCCGGCCGCAAAAAAGTCCTCGCGTCCCTCGGTGACGTCAAAGCCTGTTATGGGCGCCAAACCTGCCCGTCCCATGGCAACTCCTAAGCCCTCGACGGGAACTAAAGCGCCGCGTCCGGGTCGCACGCTGGGCGCATCGAAACCGCGCTCGCTGACATCGGTGCCGGCTACCGCCAAGAAGCCTTCGGGTAAAAAAGGCGTCAACCCGTTGTCTTCACTTGGGGCGATGGCAAATAAAACGTCAGACGCCGCTTCTCTCGTTACAGGCAAAGGCAAAATCGTGGGCGGCGTTCTGGCCGTCTTGGCCGTGCTCGTCGTCGTTGCCGTCGTGGTGATCAACTCTGGATTGTTTACCGCCACTGATATTCAGATTCAAGGCAGCGAGCATGTGACGAAGCACGATGCTATCCAGCTGATCGATTTGCCCGAGGGAACGTCGCTTTTTAACGTCGATCCTGACCAGATTACCGAGGACCTCAAGCAGAACCCGTGGGTGTCGGGCGTGGATGTCCAGCGTCAGTTCCCGCATACGCTCATCATTACGCCGATGGAGCGCAAGGTCATCGCAATTGCCTATATCAGCTCCGATGACCTTGCCTGGGCCATCGGGGATGATGACACCTGGATCGCCCCGCTGTCGACGTCGGTCGAAGTGGATGACCAGGGCAACGTCATCACGACGGGGCAGGGCTCAAATACCCTGACCGGCATTGATGCCGCGCTGGCGCTCGCTAAGCACTATGGCGCGGTGTTGTTGACTGATGTCTCGGCGGATGTCGCTCCGGTTTCCGGCCAGGCGGTGAGCTCCAAGGCCGTTAAGGCTGGCTTGGATTATGTGCGTGGTTTTTCGAGCGAGTTCTTGGGACAAGTCAAGGATATTTCCACGCCTTCGGTCGAAGCCATCTCGGCAAACCTCAATAACGGCATTGAGGTGTCGCTGGGCGATTCGAACGATATCGTCAAGAAGGAGCGCGTAGTCACCAAGCTGCTTTCGCAGGTAGAGGGCGTAACGTATATCAATGTGCGTTCTCCGGGTAACTATACATTTAGGAACGCTCCGACCTCGTAGCGCTGGTTGATGCTTTGTTGAGGGGCCATACCACGCCGTTTATCTGGTTTGTTTGGTTTTCACGGTCAATTATTTGACTGATACGTTCATAATGTGCAAACATAATACGGTTTACCTTTGCATTTACTTTCAACCTGAAGGTTAATGTGCGCAGGGGTCGACCCATGCTATGGCTATAACCTTTGTTCGGAGGACCGACATGCACGAGACAGAGATCAACAACTACCTTGCCGTCATTAAGGTGGTCGGCGTCGGCGGCGGCGGTACCAACGCGGTCAATCGAATGATCGAAGAGGGCATCCGCGGCGTCGAGTTTGTTGCCATCAACACCGATGCTCAGGCACTCGCGATCTCTGATGCCGATATCAAGGTGCACATCGGCACCGACCTTACCCGCGGCCTGGGCGCCGGCGCCAACCCCGAGGTTGGCCGCAAGGCTGCCGATGAGTCCCGCGACGACATTGCCGAGGCGCTCGCTGGCGCCGACATGGTGTTCATCACCTGCGGCGAGGGCGGTGGCACCGGTACCGGCGCTGCCCCCATCGTTGCCGATATCGCGATGAACGAGGTCGGTGCGCTGACCGTCGCCGTCGTGACCAAGCCCTTCACCTTCGAGGGCCGCAAGCGCAAGAAGAGCGCCGAGGAGGGCATTAAGACCCTCTCCGATTGCGTCGACACCATGATCGTCATTCCTAACGATAAGCTGCTCGACATCGCCGAGAAGAAGACCACCATGCTCGAGGCCTTCGCGATTGCCGATGGTGTCCTTTCCCAGGGCACCCAGGGCATCACCGACCTCATCACCGTCCCCGGTATCATCAACCTGGACTTCGCCGATGTTAAGACCATCATGAAGCAGGCCGGTACCGCCATGATGGGTATCGGTACCTCTTCTGGGGATACCCGTGCCGTCGATGCTGCCCAGCAGGCCATCTCCAGCCCGCTGCTCGAGAGCTCCATCGATGGTGCCACGCGCGTGCTGCTCTCCATCGCCGGTTCCAAGGACCTGGGCATCCAAGAGATCAGCGACGCCGCCGACGTTGTCGCCAATGCCGTCGATCCCGAGGCCAACATCATCTTCGGTACCGTTGTCGACGAGTCCCTGGGCGACCAGGTGCGTATCACCGTCATCGCTACGGGCTTCTCCGACTCCAACGTCAACCGCCAGGACGAGCTCTTTGCTGCTCAGCAGTCTCAGAGCAAGGCCGCTGCCTCCGCTGAGCCGCAACGCACCGCTCCGGCCACCAGTCCGGCTCAGGCCGCTCCGACCCGCAACGTTGGTGGCACCGAGCTTCCTAACTTCGGCAACGATCAGTTCGAGCTTCCCGACTTCCTGAAGCGCGGTAGCTTCTAAGTCGTTCTTTGCATTGTTGTGCACAGGGGCGTGTCCGTATGGACGCGCCCTTTTTATTTCGACTTTGTAAACTAGAACCTCCAATCTCTTTACGTTCCCTTTACGATTGCCTCCAGCGCAGCAGGTATCCTTTTAGAGAAGTATGACAGCCGTATAAACGCGGGCTGTAGCGGCGATGCCGCGGTACTTGTGTTATTAGGAGGCTTTAGTATGGCAGCACGTGCGGACAACGTTTCGCGTGTCGACCATGATGGAGTTACGTTGGTGGAGGGCGCGACATCCGATGTTCGCTTTGCCTTCACCGAGCGCGCCGGTGGCGTTTCCGAAGATGCGTACTCCTCACTCAACTTGGGCTCGCATGTTGGCGATGACCCCTTTGCTGTTCAAGAAAATCGTCGTCGTGCGCTCGAAGCTATGGGTGCCGCCGAGTGCGAGCACAACCTGCTCGTTCCCAATCAGGTCCATGGTGATCATATCGTTGCGGTGATCTCGAACGGCGCCGATGACCTTGAGGACGTTCGCGAGCAGATTGCCGAGGGCTGTGATGCCATCGTCTGCACGGCGCATAACGTGCCCGTGCTGCTCTGCTTTGCCGACTGCGTTCCCGTGGTGCTGGTGGCCCCTGGCGGATTTGCCGTGGTGCACTCCGGTTGGAAGGGCACGATTGCACGTATTTCTGCCAAGGCGTGCCAGGCGCTTTGCGATGCTGCCGGCTGCGATGCGAGCAACGTTTCCGCCTATATCGGCCCCCATATCTTGGGTGACGAATATGAGGTATCCCAGGAACTCATGGATCGCTTTGCCGCCGAGTTCTCTTGCATCGATGCGAGTGCCTCTCGCATGCTCGATCTTTCCGCTGCCATTCGCGAGGCGCTGGTAGATGTCGGTGTCGACGCGGATAATATCGTGGATACCCAGCTTTCGACTGTGCGTCAGAACGACCGCTTTTATTCCTACCGTAACGAGGACGGCACCTGTGGGCGCCATGCTGCGATCGGCGTGATGCTATGAGAAAGATCGTATCGGTCCTGAGCGCCGCTGTGCTTACGCTTACGCTGTGCGCCTGTTCTTCGGGATCTTCTACCTCTTCCATTACCGTCGCCGGCTCCACGACCTGCCTTCCTATCGCCGAGATTGCGGCCGAGGGCTTTAAGGAGGAGACCGGCATCGACGTGCTCGTTTCCGGTTTGGGTTCTTCCGCTGGCATCGAGGCCGTCAGCGCCGGCACAGCCGATATCGCCAGCTCCTCCCGTGGACTCAATGCCGACGAACAGGATCTGGGCCTGACTCCCATCGTCATTGCCCACGACGGTATCGCGGTCATCGTGAACGACGATAACCCGGTCGATAACCTCTCGACCGAGCAGCTCCGCGATATTTACGCCGGCAAGATCACCAACTGGAAAGAAGTCGGTGGCGAGGACCTGAGGATCCAGGTCATCAATCGAGATGAGGCGTCCGGCACGCGTGAGGCCTTCCGCACCATCGTGATGGACGGCACCCCGTTCGATCGCCGCTCGGCCGTTCTTTCGGGCACGGGCCAGGTGCGCGACGTGGTATCTCGTTCGCGCGGTGCCATTGGCTACATTTCGCTGGGCTTCGTCGATAGCCTCAACGCCAAGACCTCGGTCAAGGCCGTCTCGGTCAATCATGTTGAGGCGTCCGAGAAGACGGTCGCGAGCGGCGGCTATCCCATCTCGCGCGACCTTTACTTCTTTGTGAAGGGTGCGCCTTCGCAGCAGGCGCAGGATTACATCGACTATGTGACGTCCGAAAAGATGGACAAGCAGATTCGCGAGGCGGGCTTTATTCCCGTCACCAACGACGAGAAGGGGAGTGAGTAGCATGGAAGCACAGGAAAACTCCCAGACTGAGCAGAATGTTCAGACGCCCAAGAAGCGCGAGCTGGCGCTCGTATCGCACAGTACCTATATCAAGGAGAAGGCGCTGCAGTGGATCTTCTTTGCCTGCGCGTTCTTGGCGGTCGTTACCGTCATCCTGATTTTTGTCTTTACCACGTACTCGGCGCTGCCCGTCTTTACCGACATCGGTCTGGCGGACTTCTTTAGCTTTACGTGGGCGCCTTCCGAGGGCCACTACGGCATCTTGTCGCTGCTTGCCGGCTCGGGTCTGGTGACCGTCGGTGCGCTCGCCATGGGCGTGCCGCTGGGCGTGGGTACGGCCGTTTACCTGGTCGAGATTGCCAGCAAGCGCGTGCGCAAGCTCATCAGCCCCGCCGTTGACCTGCTGGCGGGCATACCCTCCATCATCTACGGCTTCTTTGGCATGATCATCATCCGCCCGTTTATCGCACAACTGACCGGCGGCCTTGGTTTTGGTGCGCTGACGGCGTGGTTTGTGCTCGCCATCATGATCGTCCCTACCATCACCACGCTCACCATCGATGCTCTCAATTCCATTCCCATGGGCATTCGCGAGGCATCGTATGCCATGGGCGCCACCAAGTGGCAGACCATCTATAAGGTCGTGCTACCTGCCGCGAAGCTGGGTATCGTTGATGCCATCGTGCTGGGTATGGGCCGTGCCATCGGCGAGACCATGGCCGTGCTCATGGTCGTAGGTAACGCCCCGGTTATTCCCGACAGCATTGCGAGCCCCATCTCGACGCTCACGAGCCAGATTGCGCTCGACATGAGCTATTCCTCGGGTCTGCACCGCTCGGCGCTGTTCGGCATGGGTGTGGTCCTGTTTATCATCTCCGCCACGCTGGTGGGCATCGTCCGTCTGATTTCCAAGAAGAAGAGGGGGTAGGCTATGTCCGATTCCGTTGACACGACGGTCGATACGACCTCGTCGCGCGAGCGCATCAAGCGTGCCCTTTCCCACGGCAAGAAGGGCCGCATCAACAAGGACCTGTCCAACAAGATCATGCTTGGCGTGTTCCGTGCCGCTGCCTACATCACCACGCTGGTGCTGGTCGCTATCATCGCCTACGTGGTCATCAACGGCCTGCCACACATCTCGCTCGACTTTATCTTCGGTTGGCCCCAGGGCGTCAACGCCGAGGGCGGTATTTGGCCCACGATCGTCTCGACCGTCTATGTGACGGCGCTCGCCATGCTTATCTGCACGCCGATCGCTGTGCTGGCAGCCGTCTATCTGGCCGAGTACGCCAAGCAGGGCAAGGTCGTCGAGCTCATTCGCTACGCTGCTGACGCTTTGGCCTCGGTGCCCTCCATCGTTATGGGTCTGTTTGGCTACGCCTTGTTTGTCGAGGCCATGGGCTTGGGCCTTTCGATGGTCTCTGCCGCCCTGGCACTCGCGCTCTTGATGCTTCCCATCGTCATGCGCACCACCGAAGAGGCCATTCGCGCCGTTCCGCGCTATATCCGTTGGGGCGCGTACGGCCTGGGCGCCACCAAGTGGCAGGTTGTCTCCAAGATCGTGCTTCCTTCTGCCTTTGGCCGTATTGCCACGGGCATCGTCCTCGCCATCGGCCGTGCCATTGGCGAGACCGCGGTGGTGCTCTACACCATGGGGCAGGCCATCAATCTACCTATTTCGCCGCTCGATTCCGGCCGCCCCATGACGGTTCACCTGTACCTGCTTGCCAACGACGGCATCAACATGAACGCAGCCTACGGCACCGCGCTCTTGCTGATGGTGATCATTTTGGCCTTCAACCTGTTTGCGCGCTTCCTGTCGCGCAAGCGTCGCTAGTTAAGGAGTCCCATGTCCGTTTATCAGTCCGCTCCCACGCTGGAGCAAGCGGCCATTACGGCCAAGGATTTCAACTTTTGGTACGGTGACTTTCATGCGCTGACGGGGCTCGACCTCAACATCGCCAAAAACGCCATCACCTCGTTTATTGGCCCTTCGGGCTGCGGCAAATCGACGTTTTTGCGCTGCATCAACCGCATGAACGACCTGATCGAGGGCACGCGCATCGAGGGCACCATGACGCTCGACGGCAACGATATCTATGCCGAGGGTGTCGACCCGGTCGATCTCCGTCGTCGCGTGGGCATGATCTTTCAGCAGCCCAACCCGTTTCCTAAATCCATCTACGAGAATGTCGCCTTTGGCCCTCGTCTGCAGGGCGTGACTAGCAAAAGTGACCTCGATGACATCGTGGAAGAATCGCTCAAGCGCGCCAACCTCTGGAAAGAGGTATCCAATCAGCTCAACAAGGATGGTTTGGCACTCTCGGGCGGTCAGCAGCAGCGTCTGTGCATCGCGCGCGTGCTCGCGGTGCAACCCGATGTCCTCCTGATGGACGAGCCCTGCTCCGCCATCGACCCCACGTCCGTCTCTAAGGTCGAGGATCTGATGGCCGAGCTGGCGCCCGAGATGACGATCATCATCGTCACGCATTCAATGCAGCAGGCAGCTCGTATTAGCGACTACACCGCATTCTTCTTGCAGGAAGTTGCCGGCGAGCCCGCCACGCTCATCGAGTATGGTCAAACCGACGCGATCTTCACCAGTCCGGTGGACTCGCGGACGGAAGACTATATCACCGGCCGCTTTGGCTGATCGGTGCGACTAGTCCCAAGCTGATCGGACCTGGTCCGGTGTATATTCACTGTGCGGGCGGCATGACCGCACCCAACTGATTGGAGTGAACCATGCGCAAACTGTTTTCCCGTCAGCTCGTCGAGGCCCGTCACGAGATGCTGAGCATCTATGAGGCCGTCGATCTGGCCCTCCACGATGCCGTTAAGGCCTATGTGACCGACGACCGCAAGCTCGCCACCAAGACCAAGAAGCGCACGCTTTCGATTGACGCGCGCTGCGCTAACCTGGAGGCCGTGTGCTACAACCTGATCGCCACGCAGTCACCGGTCGCCTCCGACTTCCGCTTGCTGCAGACGATTATCTACGTCGACTTTAACCTGCAGCGCATGACCGATAAGGTTCGCCAGATCTGCCGCGCCACGCGTCATATGATCAAGGCCGACATCTCGCTGCCCCAGGAGCTCGTCGGTACGGTCGAGGCCGAGGCTGAGGCCGTCTACCAGGTGCTGGGCTCTTCGCTTTCTGCGCTCGTCACTAACGACATGTCCATCATCTGCAGCCTGGCCGTCGAGGACGAGCCGGTGCATGCGGCGTACGAGAAGTTCTTCCGCACCTTTAACCGCATGGACACGGGCGATTTTATGGACGACGACAGCAACTATGACGACCTGCGCCGCGCCATCATGGTTTCGCGCTACCTCGATCGCATCGCCTCGATTTCCATCGATGCCGCCTGCCGTCTGACCTTCCTGTTGACTGGTCAGCGCATGAATGCCGGCGATATCGCCCGCACTGATGAGGATGAGCTCGAGAGCATGCGCGTGCCTTCGGGCGAGGGTGTTATCATGAGGCCCGCCGTCGACGCTCGCTACGTTGCCAAGGTGCCCGCTAACGAGGTCAGCGAGGGTCTTCGCTACCTGCTCGATCATCTTGAGGATGAGGACGATGGCGAGGACGACGAGGAGTAAGTAACCCCGTTCGTCGAAAGATTGTAAATACCTAAGTGAGCGCGGCCTTGCACATGCGGGGCCGCGCTCTTGCGTTAGCATGGGACTACTTGTTTGGCTGTCAGCGGAGGCGATTAGCAATGGATAACTATTTGGACTTGATGCGCGCTCGCCGCGAGCAGATTCTGGAACGTTTTTATGCGGCGCTCGATCGCGCAGGCCGTCCCCACGACGCCGCGCGCCTCATTGCCGTGTCCAAGACCGTTGGTGTCGATGAGACCGTTGCCGCCATCCAGGCGGGGTATCGCCATTTTGCCGAGAACCGCCCGCAGGAGCTGGTTCGCAAGCTCACGGGTCTGGCGGAGCATCCGGAGCTGCCCGAGGTACGCTTCGATATGATCGGCAACCTGCAGACCAATAAGATCAATGCGGTGCTGGGCTCAGCCGAGCTGATTCACTCGGTGGGTTCGCTGCATCTGGCGCAGGCGATCTCGAGCCGTGCTGTCCGCAAGATTGAGGCAGGCGAGCTCGCCGGCCCCCAGCGTGTGCTCATCGAGGTCAATGTGAGTGGTGAGGAGTCGAAGGGAGGCTTTTCGCCCGATGAGATTCGCGCCGCCGCGGGTGAGCTTGCGGAACTTGAGGGAATTTGCGTGCAGGGGCTTATGACTATGGCGCCCCGGGGGAATAAGGATGTGGCACGCCGCACCTTTGCGGGGCTTCGTGAGCTGAGGGATGAGCTGGAGGCGGCGCATCCCGATTTGAACCTGCCTGAGCTTTCCTGCGGCATGAGCGAGGACTTTGAGTCTGCCCTTGAGGAGGGCTCTACGCTCGTTCGCCTGGGCAGGGTAGTATTTAGCCCGGAGTTTGCAGTAAAATAAGGCTCTGAAGTGCGCACTGATTATCGGGGCGCCTGCACTAAACCGCGAGAGGACACAACCATGGGCTTCCTTGACGAGATTAAAAATAAAATGCACCTGGGCGGCCAGCAGGGTTACGACCAGGGTTATGGCCAGGACGACGACTACGGCTACGATGACGGCTATGACGATAGTTATCAGGGCAACGGCTACAGCGGTGCTTCGGGCGAGGGCTTCTACACCCAAGACGAGCCGAGCAACGGCCTGCTTGGTCAGACGCGCCGCGGTGAAGCTGAGTCGGTTGCCGTGTATACGCGCTCCGGTCAGCTGGTCGGCGATGACTCCCGCCATGCCACGACGTATAATCCGCCTTCGCGCTCGCAGGACAGTGTTGCGAGCGGTTATCGTCCTGGTGCCTATGACACGCCGTCGAGCTACGCCGAGAACACCCGCGCCCGTGCCGCCGCTGCGCCCGCGCCTGCACCGAGCGATGCCTCGGCCTATGCGAGCAATATCATCAACGCCACACCGCAGCTGCCGGCCTATGTCCTGCGCCCCGAGAGCTATGACGACGTGGAGACCGTGGTGCGCCGCGTTCGCACCAAGCAGCCTGTCGCACTGATTTTTGTGGGCGTACGCACCGAAGTTGCCAAGCGCGTCTTGGACTTCTCTTACGGCTTTGCCTGCGGTCTGGGTGCCACGGTCAAGGAGGTGGGCGACCGCGTGTTCATGGTGCTGCCCGCCGGTTGCGAGGTCAAAGATTCCGATCTCAAGAAGCTTCGTGCGGACGGCTACCTTAAGTAAAGACAAGACGAGGAGATTCCCATCAACATCTACACTATCGTCCAGCTGGTCAACACGCTGTTCAACTTCTATTCCACGCTTATTGTCGTCTACTGCTTTATGACGTGGATTCCCATGAAGCAGGGTGGTTTGCTTCAGGATATTGCCGCGGTGCTTGATAGCGTGTGCGGTCCGTGGCTCAACCTGTTCCGTCGTTTCATCCCGCCGATGGGCGGTATCGATTTTTCGCCGGTCGTTGCGATTATTGCGTTGCAGTTGGTGCAGAGGCTGGTTCTGCAGCTTCTTATAGGTATACTCGTGTAGAACTGACTTAGTAACTTACGTCGGGCGTGTAGCGCCGAGGCGATGAAAAAGGAGACTTGTTATGGCTATTACCCCTGCAGACATCCAGGCTCAGACTTTCTCTGAGGCCAAGCGTGGCTACGATCCTGCCGAGGTCGACGTCTTCTTGGAGACGCTGTCTTCCGAGGTTGACGCTATGCTCGCTAAGATCGTCGACCTTAAGGGTCGTCTGACTGCTACCGAGCAGCAGCTTGCCGATGCGCAGGCTCAGCTTGCCCAGGCTCAGGATGCCCCCGCCCAGGCCGTTCCTGCCGCCCCCGTGGCTGCTCCCGCCCCTGATTTCTCCGCTCAGGAGCGCCAGATTTCCGCTGCCCTGATCGCTGCCCAGCAGACCGCTGAGACCATCGTCAACGATGCCAATGAGAACGCTGAGCGTATCCGCAACGAGGCTGACGCCAAGGCACGCGAGGTTATCCGCCAGGCTCTGACCGAGAAGCAGGCCGAGCTCGAGGAGATCGATCGTCTCAAGGCTTCCCGTGAGGAGTTCAAGGCCGAGTACCTCAAGCTCATCCAGCACTTCATGGACGATGCCCAAAACTCCTTCCCGGCCGACCTCATGGCCTCCACGCCGGTCGGTTCCGCCGCTTCTCCTGCGGTGACTGTTCCCGCCGAGCCGCTGCCCGTCGCTGACCCGGTTGTCCCCGTGGCCGATCCCTTCGCCCCGATCGACAACTTCGCTGCCGACGACCTGGACTAACATTCGGCCTACAATTTAGTGCCTAGAAAGGACCCGCAGCTTGCGGGTCCTTTTTTATGACTGTGCCGGAGTGCGTAACATAAAAAACCGAGCCCTGCACATAATGGCGCAGAACTCGGCGAACGGGTGAGCGGTCAAGGGTAGGTTTTAAGGCATGTCCCAAAACCTACTTGAGGAGGAAGTCGGAGAGGGGAATGGTACGGGCCTCGCGATGCTCGGGATCGGCGATGTGGTCGGCAGGATATCCACAGACGAGCATGTGATAAGGATAGACGCCCTTGGGCAGATTGAACTGCTCCTGTGCCACCCCAGGCTTAAAATGGCATACCCAGCACGTTCCCAGGCCCTGCTCGGTGGCCTCCATCATCATCTGATCACACACGATGGACGTATCGATTTCACTGGAATTCATCTGATCATACGGGCGCACCCAAGCATCATCGGTAACGCTGCAAATAAGAAAGACAAGCGGAGCCCCAAAGATAGACCCATCACGAGCAAACCGAGGCTGACAAGCAGCAGCCTTCTCCAGAAGCTCAGGCGTATCCAACACCATCACACGGGTTGGATGATTATTACAAGCAGAAGGAGCAATACGCCCAGCCTCAACAATGGCATCCACCACAGCCTGCTCAACAGAACGATTCTCAAACTCGCGACAAGAATACCGACCCCGAGCCAGATCCAAATAAGACATACAAGCCCTCCAACAATTATAAATCAAACAAACCCAAAGTAACCCAAACAGTACCCAAAGCAGCAATCAGCCAAACGCTCATCAAGGGCCAAAGTGTCCGAACGGATACCAAAGGTCCCTTCAGCCAAACCCCCCCCATTGCGCTAAACCTATCAGCCAAAGTTCCAATGGTGGTACATAAGGGAGCGGGCCCGACCACAGATAACCTTTTGAACGACTCTGCTTGCAGCCGGAGTGAAAAAGGTTATCAGTGGTCGGGCCCGCGACCGGTGGGACATGTACCCCCAATTAACTGTTCTTCATGACAATTGAATCCACAACATCGGCCACATTCTCACAGCAGTCAGCGCAGTACTCCAGGAAGGCGTATACGTCACGCCAGGCGATGACCTCGAGCGGGTCCTTGCCGTTGACGTGCAGGTTGCGCATGGCGTTGATATAGAGCTCGTCGGCTTCGGACTCGATGGTGTTGATCTGGATGACGAGTTCGCGCAGGGTCTTGGACTTGCGGTAGTTGGGCAGCTCGACCATCAGGTCTTTCATGGCGCGGCAGGCGTCAGTCACCTTGTGGGCGATGACGATGGCGTCGGGATGGATGCTCTGGATGTTGGTGAAGTAGACGCGCTGCACGACGCCCTCGATGCGGTCGAGCACGGTGTCGAGTGAGCAGCTCATCAGATCCAGATCCTCGCGCTCGAGCGGGGTGATAAAGGCGGTGAGCAAGGCGTCCTCAAGCTCATGGTGCTTCTTGTCGGCCGTATGCTCGATCGCGTGCATCTTGTTGAGCATATCGTGAATCTTTGCGGGATCGAAGTTCTCGAAAATCTTGGTGAGCAGCTCGGCGGCCTGGACGGCAAGGTCGGCGCAGGCGACGTAGTTGTCGAAGTAGAACGAATCGGGTTTCTTTGCCATGGGTGGGTCCTTTCGAGGCGAAGACGGGTGGGCGAGGTAATGCAGTCCGGATGGACGTTCGGTTTGACTAGAGGAACATCATGAACAGCTTGGCCATGACAAAGCTGATGAGTCCGCAGGCGGGGAAGGTGAAGAACCAGGTGAACATCATGTCTTTGACGACGCCGAAGTTGATGGCTGAGAGGCGCTTGACGGCACCGACGCCCATGATGGCGCAGGTCTTGATGTGTGTGGAGGACACGGGGATGCCGGTAAGGGTGGCAAGCAGCAGGTTTGCGGCGCCCGCCAGGTCGGCGGAGAAGCCCTGATACTTTTCGAGCTTGACCATGCTCTGGCCGACGGACTTGATGATGCGCTCGCCGCCCACGCTGGTGCCGATACCCATAGTGGCCGAGCACAGCAGCATAATCCAGATGGGGATGCCTGCATCGCCGACGCTCGTCTGGCCGCTGGCAAAGGCCACGCCTAAAAAGAGCACGCCGATGAACTTCTGTCCATCCTGCGCGCCGTGCATAAAGCTCATGGCCGCAGCGCTCGCGATCTGAGCGTATTTAAAGAAGACATTGGCACGTCGCCTGTTGGCGGCGGCGAAAAGAATCGAGACGAGCTTGCACAGGACCCAGCCCATGACAAAGCCCAGGCCGATGGAGAGCGCCAGACCGTAGATGACCTTCATCCACTCGTGGACGTTGACGCTGCTCGCACCGCCGAGGGCGATGGCGGCACCGGTCAGGCCGGCGATAAGGCTGTGGCTTTGCGAGGTGGGGATGCCAAAACGCGACGCTGTGGCGCCGTAGACGACGATGGAGAACAGCGCCGCGCATAGGCAGGCGAGCGCCATGGTGCTGTTTCCGCCAAAGTCGACGATATGTGAGATGGTGTTGGCGACGCTCGCGTTAAAGTGCGTCATGATGAGCACGCCGAGGAAGTTGAATGCGGCGCTCATGAGAATGGCGGCGCGGGCGGGCATGCAACGCGTAGTGACGCAGGTCGCGATGGCGTTGGGCGCGTCGGTCCATCCATTGACGAAGATGGCGCCCAACGCGAGGATCACGGTGACGGCAAGGACTGGGTTCGACACAATTTGGCCGAGGAAGGTTGAGAACGTTACGTCCATATATGGGCTTTCTCGAAGTTTGCAGACACGTTACAAAAACATGATAAATCGTATCACCTCCTGCGGGTCTCTTTACCGAGTTCTGATGGGAGAAGTGAACTTTTTGGCACTAAAATTGAATATTAGCCCTGTTGACCGCGGGTGTTCTTTTTGCTAACACGCCATGCGGACACGTGCGATTACTACGACACTCCAAAACCACAGTCTGTTCGCTTTACAACATGCAAACATGCGTTCGATAATAGGAGGCATGGAATATCGACAGACAGACGGCAAAACTCGGCGCGTGCACAAGCAGTATGTGGACGTCGTGGCCCGCATCCTCGCGGGCGGACAAGTCGTGCCGGTTACCGTCTGCTGGGTCGACGGTCGCTGCTTTACGATTGACGAGATCGTCTCGTCCACTGGTTTTGGCCTGACGGTCCACGGCGTTCGTACGGCAACCTATAAGGTGCGTTTTGGCGGGCACGCGACCGAGTTGTATCTGGAGGACCAGGCGTGCGGACGGCCGGACGGCTCGCAGGCCCACGTGATGCGTTGGTGGGTCTGGGCGTTTGATCGTACGCTTGAGGGCGAGCGCCGTTGGTAAGGACGCGCGGCGTTCGGGTACAATGGCAGGAATCTTGTCATCTGCTGCGCCGTCTTTCACGGCGCTTTGTGAAAGGACGAAGTATGAACGATATCCAGGGCTATCAGAACGGCCCCATCGAGACCGGTGCAAGCCGTGCCAAGGAGATGTCGCCGCGCGCGTACAACCTTGTCATGTCTGCCCTGATTTTCTTGGGCTTTTGCGCCATGGGCGCCGGCGCCTACTTTACGAGCACCATGTCGTTTGCGCGCATGATGATGAGCGGCGCAGCCTTGCCGCTGGTCTTTGGCTCGTTTATTTTGACCATCGTCGGCATGGTCATGATGTCGGCCGCCGCCAGCAAGCAGTCCGTGGGCCTGTCCCTTGTGGGCTACGTAATCTTTGCGAGTACCTTTGGCCTGACCGCGTCGTTTGGCCTTGCCAACTACGACCTGCCCACCATCAACACCGCTTTTATCGCCACGGCCGCCATCACCTTTGTCTTTGGCGCGCTGGGCGTGACCTTCCCCAAGTTTTTCCAGCGCGTATATGGCATCGGTTTTGGCATTCTGCTCGCCACTGTTCTGGTTGAGATCGTGCTGATGTTCATGGGCGTCTCGCAGTCCATCACCGACCTGATCGTGATCGTGGTGTTCGCCGGCTTTATTGGCTACGACACCTATGTTGCCACGACGGTGCCGCCTACGCTGCCCAACGCCGTGCTCATGGCGTCCAATCTGTTCGTTGACATTATCAACGTGTTCCTGCGCATCCTGAACATCCTTGGCCGTCGCGACTAGTGGCGAATTGCGGCGGTGCTTGCCGTGCGGGCAAATCGATGCGAAAGGCGGTCCTTCGGGGCCGTCTTTTTTGTACGCGGCGGGGTATCATGGATGGGAAAAGCCGATAGCGGCAGCGACAGGAAAGGTGGCCACGTATGGCAGACGTCGACAACAGGAACCGTAACCGCAGGTCCAACCGAGCGGGTCAGCCCAATCCCAAGCGCGAGGCCCGTGCCAAGGCCGCCGAGCGTCACGTGTCAACTGTGTCCGAAGCGTGCGCCAAGGATATCGAGCGTTCGCTTGCCGGTGTTCGCGAGTTTGACGGTATGCCTGCCGGCTTTGTCGCGGCGATGAAGGCCAAGGTTCAGACTGCTGTGGCCGCTGAAGAACAGGTTGCCGAGGACGTCGAGGGCGCGGAGGCTGTCGAGACCGAGGCGGCACCCGAGAGCGAGGCAGCGCCCGAGACCGAGGCAGCTCCTGAGCCCGTCGAGGAGCCTGCCGAGGAAATCGCCGAAGCTGAGTCCGCGCCTGCTGAGGAGCCTGCTGCGTCCCTGCCTGAGGTCACCGTGCTCGATGCCTCCGCCACGCAGGCCATCTTGGACAACGGTCGTGGCTATGCGCAGTTCTGCGACATGGCTGTGCTCGCCTTTGCCTCGTTCACCAATCCGGGCGGTGGCTATATTCAGGGTTATCTGGGCCAGGAGGCCACGCTGTGCGCCGATTCGTATCTGTACAACGTTCTCGATAAGCAGCGCAAATGGTACGGCGAGAACCGTCGCCGCAACATCAGCTGCGAGCTTTACCGAAACCGTGCGCTGGTGGTGCCTGCGGTGCGCTTCGACCGCAACCACGTGCATGCATACGCCGACGTGATCGTGGCCGCCGCGCCCAACGTTAAGCGCGCCCGCCAGGAGTATCGCGTGAGCGACGATGCTCTGCTGGATGCCCTGCGCGACCGCATTCGCTTTGTGCTTGCCATCTGCGACGAGCTGGGTCGCGAGAAGCTCGTACTGGGCGCTTGGGGCTGCGACAACAACGGCTTGGACGCCGAGGCCGTGGCCGAGCTCTTCCGCAAGGAGCTCGCGTCGGGCGACTTTAAGGTCAAGCAAGTCTTCTTTGCCGTGCCTTCTACGCGCTGGGATGAGGATTTTGCCAAGTTCGAGCACGTGCTGGCAAACTTCCCCGAGCGCAACGAGGAGTCCTATGCCCAGGTTGCCGCTCGCGCTGCGGCAGCTCGCGCCGCCGAGCAGGCCCAGGCTGCTACCGAGGATGATGAGAACGAGGACGATTGGCGCAAGTACCTGTAATCGGTACGTGCTGACAGATGGGTCGAGCCGGCGGGAGGGCTGCTCCCGTCGGCTTTTTACTGAGCGAGGGGCTTACGATGAAAAACGTTCTATGCTTTGGCGACAGCAACACCTATGGTTACGATCCGGCGGGCATGCGCGACGGCACCGCGGTGCGCTATGCGCGGGATGTGCGCTGGTGCGGCGTGGCCCAACGTGACTTAGGCGAGGGCTGGCATGTAATTGAAGAAGGCCTCAACGGCCGCACGACGGTACGCGACGACATGTGCCATCTGGACACCAATCTTAACGGCATCCGCGCGCTACCGATGCTGCTCGAGGCCCATAAGCCACTGGACGCCATTGTGATCATGCTGGGCACCAACGACTGCAAGACGGTCTTTAACGTGACGGCTGCCGATATCGCCCGTGGCGCCATGGCGCTGATTCGCGCCGTCCGCGCGTTTCCGTGGACCGACGCTGCGCCTTGTCCGCGCATTCTGCTGATGGCTCCTATCAAGATCAAGCCGCAGATCGCCGATGTATATATGACCGATTTTGACGAGCGTTCCGTCGAGGCCTCGGAGCATTTTGCTGAATACTATGCGCACGTAGCCGAGCAGTTTGGCTGCGACTTTTTGAATGCAGCGGAGTTTGCCGAGCCGGGCGATATCGACTATCTGCATATGATGCCCGAAAGCCATGAGAGCCTGGGTCACGCCGTGGCGGCCAAGCTCCAAGAGATGCTCGGTGAGTAGCACGGCCCCAAACCACCACAATAGTTCTCCTTGCGACGGCTTGTTTCGTTGGTTTGCTTTGATCTGTAACAGTTGTAAGGCCAAAAACGGGCTAGATGTTACAGATTAAGATTATTTAGGTCGATATCGGTCGTTTGTCTCGATCTGTAACATCTAGGGTCGATTTTGCCGAGTTACTGTTACACATCGAGATTATCTTCTCAGTGGAATTTGGATGTCTCGATTTGTAACGGGTGGGCCGAAAAATGGACTCTAACTGTTACAGATCGAGATGTTTGTGGGAACCACCGCAAAGGTGCCTGTCCCCTTTGCGGTGGTTTTGGGCTGCGAATCTTAATACTGCCACATGTGGTTGACGGGGCCGGAGCCTTTGCCCATGTCAAAGCCGGCGGCGAGAGCGCCCGTTAGGTAGGCCTTGCCGGCATTGATGGCGTCGGCAAGATCCATGCCCTGCGCCAGCGCACAGGCGATGGCGGACGAGAGCGTGCAGCCGGTGCCATGCGTGTTGCCGGTCTCGATGCGCTTATGGCGGAACCACGTGGTGAGCGGATCGCCCAGGTGGTTGCCCTCGTCATCGAGCGGCGCGGGCTCTGCTAGCACATCGTTGGCCTCGTTGACAAAATGCCCGCCCTTAACGAGGGACGCGCAGCCAAAGCGGCGGGTGAGGAGCATGGCAGCGTTTTGCTGCGTGCGCTCGGAATCGACCTCGTAGTCGAGCAGCGCCATGGCCTCGGGAATGTTGGGCGTGATGACGGTCGCCAACGGGAACAGGCGACGTGTGAGCGCCTCGGCGGCATCCTCGGCAATGAGGCGAGCGCCCGAAGTGGCGACCATGACGGGATCGACGACGATATTTTGTGCGTCCCAGGCACTCAGGCGGTCGGCGATAACCTCGATAATCTCAGCAGAGGAAACCATGCCGATCTTGACGGCGCTGGGTCGGATATCGTCAAAGACGGCATCGATCTGCGCCGCGACAATATCCGGGGAGACATTCTGCACGGCGGTGACACCGAGCGTGTTTTGTGCGGTGATGGCCGTGATGGCTGTTTCGGCATACAGACGGTGCGCCGTGATGGTCTTGATGTCTGCCTGAATGCCGGCGCCACCGCTGGAATCGGATCCTGCGATGGATAGAACGGCTGGTACCTTACTGTGATCCATGTTCGCTCCCTTGTCCGGTCGGATTCAAATGGGTCTTTTACCCCGCATTATAAAGATGCCCGGGCCGGCGATATGCCGAACCCGGGCGCGAGATGCAATTTTTACGCAAATGCAGGCAAATGTTCACAAGTTAACAATTGGCAGGTGCTGCGGTGAGCCTATAGGCGATCGCGGCGAATCGCGGCGATAAGGTTAGTCCTCCATGCCAAGGTCGATCGTCGTACCCTCAAACACCTTGTTGACGGTACGGACGGCGCACATCTTGCCACACATGGTGCAAGTGCCCTCGGTGGCGGCGGGGGACTCCTCGTAGCGCTTCTTGCCCGTAACCGGGTCGAGCGCGCACTTCCACATGGCGTCCCAGTCGAGCTTGCGACGTGCCTGGCCCATCTTGTCGTCCATGTCGCGGGCGTGGGGCACCTTTTTGGCGATATCGGCGGCGTGTGCGGCGATCTTGGTGGCCATGAGGCCGTCGAGCACATCCTGAGCGTTAGGCAGGCACAGGTGCTCGGCTGGTGTCACGTAGCACAGGAAGTCGGCACCGGAGCTGGCGGAGATGGCGCCGCCGATGGCTGCGGTGATGTGGTCGTAACCCACGCCGATATCGGTCACCAGCGGCCCCAGCACATAGAACGGGGCGTTGTGGCACAGGCGCTTCTGCAACTTCATATTGGCGGCGATCTCGTCAAGCGCCATGTGACCCGGGCCCTCGACCATGACCTGGACGCCGGCGGCCCAGGCGCGCTTGCACAGCTTGCCCAGCTCGATCATCTCGGCGGTCTCGGTGGCGTCGTTGGAGTCATATAGGCAGCCCGGGCGGCAGGAGTCGCCGAGCGAGATCGTTACGTCGTACTCGTGGCAGATTTCGAGCACCTCGTCGTAGAACTCGTAGAAGGGGTTCTCGTTACCGGTGACCTCCATCCAGCCAAACAGCAGCGAGCCGCCGCGGCTGACGATGTTCATCAGGCGACCGGTCTCCTTAAAGGTCTTGGTGACCGACTTGTTGATGCCGCAGTGAATGGTCATAAAGTCCACGCCGTCCTCGGCGTGCGCGCGCACGACCTCGAACAGGTCGTCCTTGGTGAGCTTGACCAGCGGCTTTTCCATGTAGCCGATGGCGTCGTACATGGGGACGGTGCCTACCATGAGCGGCGTCTCGTCGATGAGCTGCTGGCGGAACTGGCGCGTCTTGCCCGAGTTGGAGAGGTCCATGATGGCGTCGGCGCCAAAGTCCTCAGCGATCTTGACCTTCTTCCATTCCTCGGCGGCATCGGCCTTGTCGCCCGAGATGCCCAAGTTCACGTTGACCTTGGTGGACAGGCCCTCGCCGACACCAAAGGCGCGCATGCCCTTTTTGATGTGCACGATGTTGGCGGGAATGGCGATGCGGCCGTCGGCCACGCGCTCGCGGATGTACTCGGGGTCGCGATGCTCGCGCTCGGCGACTTCCTTCATCTGCGGCGTGATCTGTCCGGCGCGGGCGAAGTCGATTTGCGTGACAAGCTTGGACTCGGTCTGTGTGCTCATTGGCACGGCTCCCTTCGTTGGCATTACCCATATCAGGTTTGCGGGTCAGGGCGGGCGCGCCCAATCTCAGCCTGCCGTCCTGTCCTGCAAGCTCCCCGTTTATGTAGTGGGCTCAAGTATAGCCTGAATGGGTACGATTGGCCTAACGAACGTGCCTGTGGGGAGGCGTACATGGAAGACAAGCATCTATATCGAGAGACGCAATGGGACATATCGGCCGAGGAGGGCCGTGCGCACCATGGGTTGGTCGCGATTGGCTTTGCGGTGCTTGCCGTGCTGGTGATTGCCTTTTGTATTTGGACGTTTGGCGGTCGCGGCGGCGCTGCCTGGGAGTTTGAGGCCGATGATAGCCTACCGATTATGGCGGTGAGGAGTACTGGCGGTAATGCCAATACGCTCGCCATTCCGGGCGATTATTGGTACCCGCGCGATGAGTTTGTGCAGTTGCAGCTGAGTGGTGGGTCCATTCCAGGCGAAGAAATCGAACGCGTGACGTTTGACGCGGCGCTCAAAACGCTGTCGGTCGAGCTCAAAGATCAAGGGGATGTGCCCACGACGATGGATATCGCGCTGACGGAATGGCGCCTGGAGCCCCCGTCGGGCGTCAAGGTGTCCGAGGTGGAGCATGTCAAGATTACCTATCAGGACGGCACGACAAATGAAATTGCCAAAGCCGACGGCTTGGCGGAATAGACGTCGTGCCTAGGCAGTACATTCAAGAGTAGCGGTGGTCCTACAAGGTCTGTTCGTTCAGGAAGACCAAAGTGTTTTTATTTGAAAGCTCGGGAAGGTGACGATAGCCAACGTCGAACGCGGTGAGCCCGCTTACATCCTCGAGCTTGCTTTCTGCCATCCAGCGCACCATGGAGCCGCGCGCCTTTTTGCTGGCGGTCGAGCGCTGGATGGGCTTGCCGTTGCGGATGCCTTCACCAAAGAGGCATGTGACGACCGTGACATCGGTGGTGAGGTGGGGCAGAACGGCTTTGGCGTATTCCGCGCTGGCGAGATTGACGATCGTAGCGTTGGAGCTCGCCGGAGCGATGGTCCGTGCGAGCTTGTCGCCCCAAAACGCGTAGAGGCCTCGGGCGTCGTCGACGGCAAGCTTTGCGCCCATCTCCAGCCGATACGGTTCAACGGCATGAAAGGGGCGCACGCATCCGTAGAGTCCCGAGAGGATCCAGAGATGGTTTTGCAGCCATGCGAGCTGCGCGGCATCCATGACCTCGGGCGCCATGCTTTGGTATTGGATGCCGTGGTAGGACATGACGGCGGGGGAGAGGTGACGGGCGAGTGCGGGATTGTCGAGATCGCCGTTTTTCAGGATGGGCCCGAACTCATGCAGGGTGTTGAGGCAAGGCCCCAACAGTTTGTCACTCACGTTCCATAGCGCCTGCAGGCCGCCGCTGCCTTCATTCCGCTCGATATCTAGCAGTGCGCGGTGGAGGCGAGCCGTCTCGCGCACAAAGGGTGGGATGCCCAGGACTTCAAAAGCATCTTGGGCCGCGCGCATCTGCTTGGCGGGCGAAATGATGACCTGCAGCATGAACTCTCCTCTGCCAAAAAAGAAATTGCGGTGGAATACGGTCTGTTTTGGCCGTTTATGGGCCAGTTTAGTCCGTATTTCACCGCAACTGATGAAGGGTTGGTTAGGCTCGCTCGATGAAGGCCTTGTAGCCGCGGTAGGCCTCGTAGATGTCGGCCTTGTTGGCGACCTCCCACAGGGCGTGCATGGACAGGACGGCAACGCCGGAGTCGATGACGTTCATGCCGTACTTGGCCATGATGTAGGCGATGGTGCCGCCGCCACCCGCGTTGACGCGGCCGAGCTCGCAGGTCTGGAAGTCCACGCCTGCCTCGTCCATGATGTCGCGGACGAGGGCCACGTATTCGGCGTCGGCGTCGTTCGAGCCACCCTTGCCGCGGCTGCCCGTGTACTTGTTAAAGCACAGGCCGCGACCCATAAAGGCGGCGTTTTTGGTCTCGAACTTGCCGGCATAGCCCGGGTCGAAGCCGGCGGACACGTCGGAGGAGAGCATGCGGCTGCGGGCGAGTGCGCGGCGCAGGGCCAGCGGGCTATCCTCGCCGGCGAGCGTCATGATCTCGGCGACGGTGTTCTCGAAGAAGCGGCTCGTCATACCGGTGGCACCCACGGAGCCGATCTCCTCCTTGTCGACGATGAGCGTGATGCTCGTGCGCTCGACATTGGCCACATTGATCTGGGCGAGCATGGAGGGGTAAGCGCAGACGCGGTCGTCGTGACCATAGCCCAGAATCATGGAACGGTCGAGGCCCATGTCGCGGGCGGGGCCGGCGGGCACGACCTCGATCTCGGCGGAGAGGAAGTCCTCCTCCTCGACGCCGTACTGCTCCTTGAGGATGTCCAGGAACATCTGCTTGACGGGCTCCTTGGGGGCGTCCTTGTCGTCCTCATCGAACTTGACGGGACGGCCGCCCACGATCACGTCGAGGATCTCGGCGTCGACGGCGTCCTTGGCGGGCTTGGCCATCTGCTCGCTCGAAAGATGGATCAGCAGGTCGGAGATGGTAAAGACCGGGTCGTCGGCCTTGTCGCCGATATTGATGTCGACGGTGGTGCCGTCCTTTTTGCAGATGACGCCCACGAGTGCGAGAGGGGAGGCCACCCAGTGGTAGCTCTTGACGCCGCCGTAGTAGTGCGTGTCGAGATAAGCCATGTCGCCGGCCTCGAAGGCGGGGTTCTGCTTAAGGTCCAGGCGCGGCGAGTCCACGTGCGCGCCCAGGATGTTAAAGCCCTGCTCGAGCGGGGCGGTGCCCAGGTTGACGAGCATAAGGTCCTTGCCGTGGTTAGCGGCATACACCTTGTCGCCTGCCTTGAGCTCGCGGCCTTCGGCGATTACGGTCTCCAGGTCGACGTATCCCGCCTCCTCGGCCATCTTGATGCCGGCCTTGACGCACAGGCGCTCGGTCTTGTTCTCACTCAAAAACTGCTTATAGCCGCGGCAAAGCTCCTCGAGCTCCTCGATTTGCTGTGGCGTGTACTTTTTCCATGCGCAGGGACGCTCCATGACGCAGGCTCCTTTCGGATCGATCGTGCTGGTTGATGTACCGTGAGCCATCGTATCACGCGCGGGCTCACGGTGGCGGGGGAGCTTGATGTGAGGTGGCCGCGGGGCGGGGAGCGTGTAAACTGGAGTGAGCAAACCGTGCCCAGCCTAAAGCGAGGTATTCAATATGTCTGACAAGCGCCGCACCTTTGCCGTTATCGACGGCAACTCGCTCATGCATCGCGCCTTCCACGCCGTGCCGCCGACCATGAACGCGCCGGACGGTCGCCCCACCAACGCGATTTTTGGCTTTCTGAACATGTTTCTTAAGATGATCGACGCCTTTAACCCCGACGGCGTTGTTGTGGCGTTTGATAATGGCAAGCCGCGCGTGCGCATGGAGATGCTGCCGCAGTATAAGGCGCAGCGCCCGCCCATGGACCCCGATCTGCATGCGCAGTTCCCTATGATTAAGGAGCTGCTCACCGCGCTCAACGTGCCGATTCTGCAGTCCGAGGGCTGGGAAGGCGACGATATCCTGGGAACCATGGCACGCCTGGGTGAGGAGGCCGGCTGCGACATGCTGCTGGTGACCGGCGACCGCGACATGTATCAACTTGTGACCGAGCATGTCAACGTGGTCTCGACCCGCAAGGGCCTGTCCGACGTGGCGATCATGACGCCCGAGAGCGTGGATGACCTGTATCACGGCATTACGCCGGCGCTCGTGCCCGATTTTTACGGTCTGAAGGGCGATACGTCGGACAACATTCCCGGCGTACCGGGCATCGGCCCCAAAAAGGCGAGCGCACTCATCGCACAGTACGGTAGCTTGGACGAGGTCATCGCGCATGCCGACGAGGTCAAGGGCAAGATGGGCGAGAACCTGCGTGCGCACATCGACGATGCGCTGCTGAGCCGCAAGGTCGCAACCATTCGCACCGATGCGCCCGTCGAGCTCGATTTTGAGGCGACGTCATTCCCGGCGTTTTCTGCCGACGAAGTGTCCGCGGCGCTGGGCACGCTTGGTATCACTGCCATGCAGAACCGTTTCTTGGCGCTGATCGGCGGCGAGGGTGGCGCTGCTGCCTCCAGTGTGTTTGAGATACCTGCGATGGTCCGCGCAGCCGCCGGCGATGCTGACGCGCTTGGTGCCGTTGCGGCTGAGGTCTCCCGCGCGATTGATGCCGGCGAGTGGGTCGCCGCCGTGGTGGACGATGACAAGGAAGAGGGCGCGCTCTTTGGACTGACGCGTACGCTGTGGTTGGCGACGTCCACGGGCCTCTTCGCGCTCGAGGAGGGCGACAGCTGCACGGCGGCTGAGGTTGAGGGCTTCAACTTCGTCCACGGCGTGATTGCTGGCGTGCTCGCGCGTCTGTTTATGGAGGGTCGCGTGGCGAGCCCGGATATGAAGGTGCTGTTGCACGAGCTTTCGCCCATCGATTCTTCTGAGCCCGAGCTCATGGATCCGCTCGCTGCCGATTCCACGCGTATCTTCGATACCGTGGTCGCTGCCTATCTGCTGGATTCCGATCGCTCCGAGTTCGATGAGGCATATCTGGCCGATACCTATCTGCAGATGGCGCTGCCTGCGGCGCGCGGTGCAGAGGGTGCCGGTGAGGACGCTCCGGCGCCCGCCGCTCGCACGGCGGCCTTGACGCTGGCGCTGGTCGCACCGCTGCGCGACCGCATGGCCCGCGAGAACGCCGCCAACGTGTTCGATGGCATCGAGATGCCGCTCGTGCCGGTGCTTGCCAAGATGGAGCGCGCGGGCATGCTCGTGGATCCCGACCGCCTGCGTAATCTGTCCGAGGGCCTGGCGACCCAGATCACCGAGGTCGAGCGCAGCATTCGCGACCTGGCGGGTGACGAGACCTTTAATATTGGCAGTCCCATGCAGCTGTCGCATGTGCTCTTTGATGTGATGGGGCTTCCGACCAAGGGCCTCAAGAAGACTAAGCGCGGCTACTATTCGACCAACGCCAAGGTGTTGAGCGACCTTGCCCGCGACCACGAAATCGTGCGTCTGATCTTGGATTGGCGTGAAAAGTCCAAGATCAAGTCAACCTATCTGGACACGCTGGGCCCGCTGCGCCGTGGTGACGGTCGCGTGCACACCACGTACAACCAGACCATCACGGCAACGGGGCGTCTGTCTTCGAGCGACCCGAACCTGCAGAACATCCCGACGCGCTCGGAGCTGGGTCGTACCGTCAAGACGGCGTTTTCGGCAGGCGAGGGCAGCGTCTTTTTGGCGGTGGACTACTCGCAGATTGAGCTGCGCCTGCTGGCGCATCTTTCGGGTGACGAGCACCTGGTGCGCGCCTTTAACGAGGGCGAGGACTTCCATGCCGAGACGGCCGCGCGCGTATTTGGTGTGCCGGTGTCCGAGGTAACGCCCGACTTGCGCAGTCGCGCCAAGGCCGTGAACTTTGGCATCGTGTATGGTCAGCAGGCCTATGGCTTGTCGCAGTCGCTGCATATCTCGATGGCCGAGGCGCGCGACATGATCGACCGCTACTACGAGGCCTACCCGGGCGTGCGTACGTTCCTCGACAACGTGGTGGCGCGCGCCAAGCAGACGGGCTACGCCGAGACCATGTACGGCCGCCGTCGTCATATTCCGGAGCTCAAGGCCAAAAACCCACAGCTCCGCGGCTTTGGCGAGCGCACGGCCATGAACCATCCCATGCAGGGCACCGCCGCCGACATCATCAAGATCGCGATGGCCCGCGTAAGCCGCCGTCTGGAAGAGGAGGGCTTTGCCGCCCACATGATCTTGCAGGTACACGACGAACTGGACTTTGAGTGCCCCATCGACGAAGTCGAGCGCCTAACCACCATGGTCCGCGACGTCATGGAGCACGTCGTAGACCTCCGCGTCCCCCTAATCGCCGAAGCCAGCACCGGCATAACCTGGGCCGATGCCAAATAAAGGCATATCAACAACCCCAAAGTAACCAAAAGCAGAAGGGGGCTCCTTGCCAACAAGGAGCCCCCCTTCGTTCAATTAAATTCAGCCAAGTATCTAGGTGCCAAGACGCCATCCAGGCGGCAAGCAAGTCAACGTAGCCATGCCCGGGGCCGGCCGTTTGATTTTTGTAGATTCCGCACGAGCCGAAGGCCACTTAATGTGGCCTTCGAGCGAGCCCAGGACCTGACCGAGCAAAAATCAAACGGCCGGCCCCGGGCATGGCGACGAGATAGATTAACGAGCCGCCAAGATGGCGTCGATGAGCGTCAGTACGCCCCCGTCGTTGTTGCTCGGAATGCGCCACTTGGCATGCGCGTTCATGTGCTCCTCGGCGTTATCCACGATAAAGCTATGCCCGACGCGCTCGAGCATGGGGATGTCGTTGTAGGTGTCGCCCACGGCGGCAGCATCGGCAATATCGATTCCCAGGTGCTCGCACAGGTGAGCGATGCCGGCGCCCTTGTCGACGCCCAGGTTCATAAAGTCGATCCACTCGCGCCCGGCGTTGGTGACGTAGAGCTTGTCCGAGAACTCGGGGCTATAGGTCTCGCGGAAAGCGGGCTCGGCGTCGTAGCCTGGGAAGAAGACCGAAATCTTGTTGGACTCGAAATCGATGCCCTCAAAGCTGTCGACGTAGTTGATTGTGTTGTAGTAGACGCTGATCTCGTCGTGGTATTGATGGTCGCGGGCAAGCACGTAGAACTCGTCGAAGCAGCACAGGACGGGGACAGCGCGAGGATCCTCCGAGGCACGGCTCAAGACCTGCTGATACAGCTCCACGTCAATATTGCTCTTATAGATATAGCTGCCGCGATAGATCACGCACGCTCCGTTATCGGGACAAAAAGCGAGGCGGTTCTTAATGCCCTCGAACATCTCTTCGAGCTTGGGGGCGGGACGTCCGCTGGCGGGGCAGAATACGATGCCTGCGTCGGCGAGCTTGTCCAGACGCTCGTCGAGACCCTGGGGCAGCACGCGATCGTCGGTCAGCAGCGTCTTGTCCATATCGACGGCGAGAATCTTAATGTTGCCGATGTTGGCGTCCGATTCGTAAGTTTGCATAAAAATGCGCCTTTCGTTTCGAGATTGTTTCAGACGTTATAACCATCAACTAGTAGTCGAGCGTATTTTCGCAGGAATGGTGCGTATTTGCACTGCAATTCACAAACTAATGAAAAAACTTTTCAGAAATTTGAATTTGTCGCTTGCGCAGCGTGCACTTTATCGTAATATAGCGAACATCGAAAACGGAGACGGAAAAACAACCGCTTACCGAGGAAAAGGTACCGTTTACGATATTAGAATTGCGCCCGGCGATAGGTGAAAGGAGAGGCAGATGCAGTTCGTAACGATCATCACCACTGCAGACAATGCCATCCGACGCCAGCGCGCAATTTCCCGACGACGATAACAATCGTCTCTGTCCGCATGGGGCGAATTGCCTCAACAGAGTCATTTTGAGGTCGTTGGGTTTTAGCACGACATTGCTGCATGTTTCTAGGGCATGTATGTGCTGATTTTTGCTATTTAACCTGATATTGCACGGTATATGACCTTGAAATGACTTGCAACTGACCGATGTTCTAACTAGCTACCAAGGGCGAAAGGAAACAGCCATGAGCAAGGAAAAAGTCGTTCTCGCATATTCCGGTGGTCTTGATACATCCGTATGTGTCAAGTGGCTCCAGGACGAGAAGAATCTCGATGTCGTTTGTGTCTGCGGCAACGTGGGCCAGGAAGAGACCGGACTGGATGCCAAGAAGCAGAAGGCGCTCGACCTGGGCGTTCTCGATTGCCAGGTGCTCGACCTGCGCGACGAGTTCTCCGATGAGTTCCTGACCAAAGCCATTGCAGCAAACTCCATGTACGAGAACAAGTATCCGCTGCTCTCCGCCCTGTCTCGCCCGCTGCTTGCCAAGAAGCTTGTTGAGGTCGCCCACGAGTTTGGCGCGACCTACGTCGCCCACGGCTGCACCGGCAAGGGTAACGACCAGGTCCGTTTTGAGGCCGCCGTCAAGGCCCTCGACCCCGAGCTCAAGGTTATCGCCCCGGTTCGCGAGTGGGACCTGAAGTGTCGCCCCGACGAGGTCGCCTATGCCCACGCCCACAACGTGCCGGTTCCCGAGGGTGCCAACGACAACCCCTACTCCATCGACGACAACCTGTGGGGTCGTGCCATTGAGTGCGGTCACCTGGAGGATCCCTGGAATGAGCCGCTCGACGACGCTTGGGTTATGACCAAGAATCCCGAGGACACCCCGGACACCCCGACCTACACCGAGATTGAGTTTGAGGCCGGCAAGCCCGTCGCCGTCGACGGCAAGAAGATGAAGCTCTCTGAGATCGTCATCGCCCTCAACAAGATCTCCGGCGACAATGGCTTTGGCCGTCTCGATCTGGTCGAGGATCGCCTGGTGGGCCTTAAGAGCCGCGAGTGCTACGAGGTTCCCGGCGCCCTGACGCTCATCACCGCCCACAAGGCGCTCGAGGACATCTGCGTCGAGGGCGACCTGCTCAAGACCAAGATCAAGCTCGAGCAGGATTGGGCCACCGCCGTGTACAACGGCCAGTGGTACAGCCCGCTCAAGAACGCGCTCGATGCCTTTATGGCCGACACGCAAAAGTTCGTGACCGGCACTGTCCGTCTGAAGTTCTTTAAGGGCAACTGCCATGTCGTCGGCCGCAAGAGCCCCTTCAGCCTCTACGACTACGGTCTGGCTACCTACGACCGCGACACCACGTTTGACGAGAAGGCCAGCGCCGGCTTTATCGAGATCGATACGCTGTCGCTCAAGACGTGGGCAAAGGTCCAGGGCCCCAGCTCTGCTGCTGCCCAGGCCTAGCGCCTCCTTCCCTTGGTATCCGCGCGGCCCATCCGCGTGATACATAACGGGCGCACGGGGTCCCTACCTTTCGTTATGCTTGCTGACACTTCTTAACATCGGTGGCCCCTACGTTCCGCCCGCATATATGATGCCGCGTCTGCGGCTGAGTCCGAGCCCCGCCGGGGTTGTCCGGCGGGGCTCCTTCTATCAATTTGGCGGCTCTGTGCCTATATATATGAGGAGTATCCATTATGTTCAATGCTATCGCGCATGCTTTGCTTGCCCTCGCGCCCGAGTTCGATGCTGTAAGGGTCGAGGACGTTCCTATGAGCCTGAAGGCCTGGATCGATGGTTCGCAGGGCAACATCCGGAGGGGGACGTTGGGCGCCAAGTGCATGGTGCGTCACTTCTTTGCAAATTAGCCACATGGCCCCGCGCGCGGCAGGGAGTGTGTAAAACTAGCGGTTGATAAATCGCTTTAGCGACAGGGCACATTGCTTTGGACGCTTGTTTTGGTATTTGGAGAAAGGAGACGGTTCCATGGCTCTTTGGGGCGGTCGTTTTGAGGCGGGCGTGGCCGAGGTCACGCAGGAGTTTGGCGCGTCGCTGCCGGTCGACAAACATCTCTATAAGCAGGATATCGCCGGCTCTAAGGCGCATGCCAAGATGTTGGCCGCCCAGGGCATCATCAGTGCCGAGGACGAGCAGGCGATTGCCAAGGGCCTGACCGGAATCGAACAGGATATCGATGCCGGCAACTTTACCTTCGACATCAATGATGAGGACATTCATATGTCCATCGAGAGCGAGCTGACGCGTCGCATCGGCGAGGCTGGCAAGCGCTTGCATACTGGGCGTTCGCGCAACGACCAGGTGGCGACCGATACGCGCCTGGGCGTCAAGGCGCTGGCCAAGGAGCTCATGGAGGCCAATCTTGAGCTGCGCCATGTGCTGGTGGATGCGGCCAAGAAGTACGACAAGGTGATTCTGCCGGGCTACACGCATATGCAGCACGCTCAGCCCGTGCTGCTCTCGCATCATCTGCTGGCGTATTTCTGGATGTTCGCGCGCGACTTTACGCGCCTGAAGGCCGCCTTTGATGCCGCCGACAACTGCCCGCTTGGTGCTGCCGCGCTTGCCGGTACGAGCTATCCGCTCGATCGCCAGATGACGGCTGCCGAACTTGGCTTTGCGGGCGTGATCCCCAACTCGCTCGATGCGGTTTCCGACCGTGATTTCCTGCTCGATCTGCATTACGCCGGATCCGTCATGGCGATGCACCTGTCGCGTCTTTCCGAGGAGATCGTGCTGTGGTCGAGCTCCGAATTTGGCTTTATCACGCTTTCAGACTCCTACTCCACCGGCTCGTCTATCATGCCGCAGAAGAAGAACCCCGACTTTGCCGAGCTTATCCGCGGCAAGAGCGGTCGCGTGTACGGCAACCTGGTGCAGCTGCTGGTAACCATGAAGGGCTTGCCGCTTGCTTATAACAAGGACTTGCAGGAGGACAAGGAGGGCGCGCTCGATACCGCCCATACGCTCATGCAGTGCCTGTCCGTTATGGCCGGAATGATTTCGACTTGGACCGTCAACGAGGATGCCATGGCGCGCGAGTGCGGCGTGGGGCACCTTGCCGCCACCGATGTTGCCGATTACCTGGCCAAGCGTGGCCTGCCGTTCCGCGAGGCACATGCCGTGGTGGGGCATCTGGTTCTGATGTGTGAGAAGCGCGGCTGCAATCTTGAGGACCTGCCGTTTGAGGTGTTCCAGGAGGCAAGCCCGCTCTTTGAGCGCGACATTACCGAGGCGCTCGACATCCCGTCGATTGTCGCCGCGCGCACGACCGAGGGCGGCACCGCCCCTGCCGCCGTTGCCGTGCAGCTGCAGCGTGCCGAGGCGCAGCTCGTGGTCGACGAGGGTGTGTTTGGGTCACTGACTAAGGTCGTCGAGATGGGCCACGGGGTAAAGTAGGGATTTGGCTGAAGCCGTTTTGGCCATTTATTGATAAATCGTTTTCACTTTACGGGCGCCTGCTGATGTGGGCGCCCGTATTTTGTTGCTATGGGGGAGGGGCTTGTCGAGAACTTCTGTAGGACCTTTGGGCAGGTTGTGAAGGGGTTACGTTCGCGGGCGGCAACCGACCGCCTGCTCTGTTCGATGCGGTTGATGGGCGGTCGGATGGTACTCTAATCGGGCTTCGAAACAGAAGTGACACATATGGAGCGCTTTAATAAATTGCAACGTTTCAATAAACAGCTTTTTGTTTAACTGCAGCTAAAACTCTGTTACGATGCAGTCCAGGCGGGTGCCGGAATGGGACTTGGGCACGCGCGAACCTACTTGAAAGGCTACTTTTATGGCTATCGAGAAGACCTTCATCATGATTAAGCCCGACGCCGTGCGCGACCGCAAGATCGGCGAGATCGTTGCTCGCATTGAGCGCAGCGGCCTTGTCATCGAGCGCATGGAGATGACCACGCTCGAGCGCGCTACCGTCGAGGAGCACTACGCCCATCTGGCCGACAAGCCCTTCTTTGGCGGTCTCTGCGACTTTATGACGAGCGGTCCGGTCGTCAAGATGGTCGTTTCCGGTCTCTCCGCTGTTGCTAAGATGCGCACCCTCATGGGCGCTACCAACCCGCTTGAGGCTGCTCCTGGTACCATCCGCGGCGACTTTGCCGTCGATGTCAACGCCAACGTGATCCACGGCTCCGACTGCCTGGAGAATGCCGAGATCGAGATCAAGCGCTTCTTTGGCTAAACCAGCTTTGACTCCTTAAAGCTGTTAGCGTGTGGCTTGGGCGCCGCGGAACTCCATCCGCGGCGCCCTTTTATTCCAAAATCTATGCAGGGGCCCGCTCGGATATGTGTTCCGAGCGGGCCCCTGCTGTTAGCTTGTGGCACTGAATAGTTTAGGCTTCGTCGACGATCTTAAGGCCGCGCGTGCGATCGATCTCGTTGAGGAGGTTAACGCGACGCTCGTGACGACCACCCTCAAACTCGGCGTCGAGCCACTCGTCGACAATCATCTTGGCGAGCTCGGAGCCCACGACGCGGGCGCCAAAGGCGAGCACGTTGGTGTTGTTGTGCATGCGGGAGAGCTTGGCGCTGAAGGGCTCGGAGCATACGACGGCGCGAACACCTTCGACCTTGTTGGCGGCCAGGCTGATGCCGACGCCGGTACCGCAGATCAGGATACCCAGGTCGACGTCACCGTTGGCCACGGCCTTACCCACCTTGTAGCCGGCGATGGGGTAATCGAAGCTCTCGGAGGTGTCGGTGCCAAAGTTCACGACCTCGCAGCCGCGCTCCTTCAGGTGCTCGGAGATGATGTTCTTGAGCTCGACGGCGGCGTGGTCGTTACCGATACCAATCTTCATGAGTGGTTCCTCTCTGGTCCGTGCGGCGGAATTGCTAAAGGTTTTACCGCGTTCGACTGCATGATAGCGCGACTTTTGTGGAAACGCTCGGGCGTTTTTTGGTCAAACGCTTTAGCATGCAACAAGACTAGCTTTTCATGTATTAATGCCGTCAGTTTGCGCTTGAACGCCGTCCGCCGGAACTTGGGTTGCGGTTTTTGATGCATTGTTATCAAATAAAAGAGCTAATTATTTTCGAGAGCCCTGTCCGTTATACAAGTAGGAGATACCTATGCCTGCCGATTCTCTTCGCGATGCCGCGTTTTGCGATGTTTTGAACCGCGAGCTTGTCTGTGCACTCGGCTGCACCGAGCCCATTGCCGTTGCCTATGCAGCGGCGTTGGCGAGCCAGACGCTTGGTTGCGAACCCGATCATATGGATGTTGCCTGCTCGGGCAACATCATCAAGAACGTCAAGAGCGTGACCGTGCCCAACTCGGGTGGTATGCACGGTATTGAGGCCGCGGCCGTGCTGGGTGCCGTGGGCGGCGACGCCAAGAGCGCGCTCGAGGTGCTCGAGAGCGTTAACGATGAAGACCGTGCACGCGTGGTCGAGCTCCTCGCCGACGCCGACTACTGCGATGTGTCGCTTGTCGAGGGCGTGCCCAACCTCTACATCAAGGTGACTGCGACGGCCGGGGGCCATACCGCGGTCGTCGAGATTACCGATCACCACACCAATGTCACGTGCCATACGCTCGACGGTATTCCGGTGTGCGGCAAGTCGGCGGGGGAGTGTGCCGCCTGCGCCGAGCGCGTGGTGGCCGAGCGTGCGGCGGATAAGGCCGACACGCCCATGTCGATTGAGTCCATCATTGACTTTATCGAGGACGGCGACATTGAGGACGCCCGCGCTGCCGTTGAGCGTCAGATTGAGCTGAATGGCGCGATCAGTGCCGAGGGCCTTGCGCACGCTTGGGGCGCCGAGGTGGGTCGTACGCTGCTGGGTGCTCGTGCCGATGACGTCGCCTGCCGTGCCCGTGCCCGTGCGGCCGCCGGGTCCGACGCCCGCATGAACGGCTGCGCGCTGCCGGTCGCCATTGTGTGCGGCTCGGGCAATCAGGGCATTACCTGCGCATTGCCCGTCATGGAGTATGCCGAGTACCTGCGTTGCGACCACGAGCGCCTGGTGCGCGCCGTGATGCTGTCCGATCTGATCGCCGTGCATATCAAGAGCTATATTGGTGCGCTCTCGGCGTTTTGCGGTGCTATTTGCGCCGCGTGCGGCGCCGGCGCTGCGATTACCTGGCTGTGCGGTGGCACGCGCGAGCAGATTGGCGCGACGGTCTCGAATACGCTCGGTAACGTGGGCGGCATCGTGTGCGACGGCGCCAAGGCGAGCTGTGCCGCCAAGATCTCGGCTGCCGTCGATGCGGCGATTCTGGGCCATGATATGGCCATGCAGGGTCGCGGCTTCCGCGCCGGCGAGGGCCTGATCCAAGATACCGTTGAGCAGACAATCGCTAGCATGGGCTACGTAGGCCGTGTGGGTATGAAGGACACCGACGTCGAGATCCTCAACATCATGATCGGCAAAACCCAGGTTTGTTAGTTACGCGGTTTTACCAAACCGCGTAACCAGTCGACGCTGCAAGCCCGCCAGAGCGGCAATCTGCCTTTCAACTTCGGCGGCATGACCAGAAGGTCAATGCCGCCTTGTTTCAAGGCACCTTGCTCGCTCTGGCGGGCTTTCGCTCATATGACCCAATCCGCTGTCAAGAGCCACAATGGCCCCGCCGACCGCTTGCAATCGGTCGGCGGGGCCTGCCGTTAACCCGTCCCGGTCCGCCCCCGGCATGTCGTCGACGCCTTCGGCTCAGTCTCATATCCGCGGATACCGTTCTGTCGGCCCGCACTCCATTCCTTCGGCGGGGTTCCCCAAGTCTGTCGAGGCGCATGCGGAGGGCTCCGCGCGCACAGCGAAATAGGGGGTATCCCCGAAGGCCGCCCGGCTCGCCGGGACGGGGGCTATGTCTATTCCGCGCCCTCCCGGCACATCATGCCGAGGGCCCAGAGCCACCTCACGAGCTCGGCCGCGGTGGCCGCGTTGGCCTTCGCCGCGGGCACGCCGCGGGCGAGCATCTCCTCGCGCCGCCGCAGGAGCCGCTCGGACCCCTTCCTCCCGTGCATCCTTATCTCGAGGGGCACGCCCGTGTCCCTTGGCATGAGCTTCGGCTGGTGCCGTGCCGCGGCGTAGCACCATGAACCCTCAACGGCCAGCTTCCTCACGAGCGCGTTGCCCGCACCGCTGATGCCTCCGAGCCGCACGGAGTCGCCACTCGACCTCTGACTCGGCGCGAGGCCGAAATAGGCCGTGACCTGCCTTCCGGAACGGAACCTCGTGAAGTCGCCGACCTCGGCCGAGAAGGCCGCGGCCAGCGCGAAGGCGCAGCCCTTGATCGACTGGAGGGCGGCCACCTCCGCGGCGATCGGGCTGGCATCCACGGCGGCCCTGTACTCGGAGAGCAGGTCCGCCCGGGCCTCCGCCGCGGCCTCGACCTCGTTCCTCAGGGCGGCGAGCGTCCGAACCCCGCCATCGTCCTCCGGCCTGACCTTGTCGAGCCACCTCAGGAAGTCGTAGGTCCAGTACTTCCTCGGGTTGCCGGCGGGCGTGGTGCCGCCGTAGACGAACCCCCGCTTTGCGAGGAAGGCGAGCAGCCGCTGCTTGGCGGTCGCCAGGCGCGCGGTCGCCCCGCCGTAGGCGCCGGCGAGGTCCCTGATGCCTTCGACCTCGGGGGAGGGGACCCATGCGGGGGAGATGTCGTGGGCGAGTATCGCCTTGGCCATCCTGGCGGCGTCGTTCCTGTCGTTCTTGGAGGCCGAGTCGGCGGCCGACCTGGGGATCTTCGAGACCGCGACGACGCACTCGACGCCGAGCCCGGCGAGCTCCCTTTGCGGGGCGAAGCCGAGGTAGCCGCTCTCGTAGGCCGCGAGCGACGGCCCGGGGAACCCATCCACCCACCCGGCGATCTCGCCCCAGGGGTTGCCGGGGAACCTCCTCGTCACGGCCTCGCCGGTGTCCGCGTCGAGGGCGCAGACGGTGGTCGACCTCAGGTGGACGTCCATCCCGAACGCGGTAGAATACTTTGGCATGGGAGCCTCCCAACCTCGTTGCGGCGCGGCTGCGCCTATGGCACTTCAACATCATTGTCGCAGCCCCGACCCGCGGTCACGAGCGGGGGCTCCTATCTTTTTAGTGCCCTCGGATTGGGTCATAGTGTCTGTCGTTGCCAAAACATCGGCGCCATCTTTGTAATGTGAAAAGGGGCTGAACCTTTGTCACATTCGGTCTGCGGCGTTATTTTGTTTGGAGCGAGGGAGGGGTCCTACGACAGTTCGTCGGCTATTTGGTGCTCGTAGAAGGCTTCTACTACGGCGTTGAATTCGCGGGCGAAGTCTTCCATGGTTCCGCGCCAGGTGGCTCGGCTGGGCTTGCCTTGGCCCACAAAGGCGGTTTGGATGCCGCAATCGGGGGATGGGAAGTCGCGTTTGGGATCGTTGCCCACCATAAGGACCTCGTGTGGCTCGAGCCCCATCACCTGAAGCTGCTCTAGATAGTAGGTAGCATCGGGCTTGCAGCGGGTGGTGTTTCCCATGTGCGTCACGAGTTCAAAGGGGGCGTCGGCCAGGTCGCCCCAGCCCATGCGGCACTCGATGGCCCCCTGGGGAAAGCTGGGGTTGGTAAAGAGCGCGCAACGCAGTCCAGCGTCCTGTACGGCCTGGAGCGCGGCGTGCGCGCCCGGCATAGCGTGGGCGTTAATGACATCGTCGTTCTTGTACGGAAGAACTTCGCGGTCATAGTAGGTAAACGCCTCGTAGATGAGGGGATCGGAGAGGCAGATCCCGCATCGGCGCTCGACCTCTTCTTGGTAAAACTCAAGATTGGTGCGGTTGTCCGTGCCGCTGCGGCGATTGGCGTTGAGGTCGACCAGGATGGTGCCGAGGCGTGCCATCGTGCCACCGCGGCTGCGGCGCCCGATATCCGCGAGCATCGAAGAGACATCCTTAAAATAGCGAAGGATGAACGCGTTGAGGTTGATGCTAAGAAGCGTTTCGTCCATATCGAAAACGACTGCTTTGAGCACGCGGGCACCTTTCTCGAAAAATCGATCTAGAATCGTTGGCTCCGGATACTTTACCCCAAAGCCGAATGCCTGGCTGGTTATCGTCAAGTTGCGGAGACGTGTGTTCATAAGATTACGAAAAAGTCTCCACACGAGTAAAAAATCGCAGTTCACGCTTGAAATCGAACTCATTTCCCCGTAACCTATACGAACGTGATTGCATAAGCGTCACATTAGTATCTGTCGGCTCCCGAGTGTTCCTAAACGTTGTGTGCTTGTCGCACCCTTCTGTAGGTCCTAGCAATCGGGGCCCCGTAGTTCGAAAGGGGTCCACCTTTGAGTGAGATTCAGAACTCGTCCATTTTCTCTCTTGACGATGTCAATGAGGAGGAGATGAACAACCTCATCGACGGTACGATTACCGACTTTGATGAGGGCGATCTCGTTAACGGCACTGTCGTTAAGATCGAGCATGACGAGGTGCTCGTTGACATCGGATTCAAGTCCGAGGGCGTTATCCCGGTCCGCGAGCTGTCCATCCGCAAGGACGCTAACCCTGCAGACATCGTTGCACTCGGTGATCCCATCGAGGCTCTGGTTCTCCAGAAGGAGGACAAGGACGGTCGTCTGGTCCTGTCCAAGAAGCGTGCCGAGTACGAGCGTGCTTGGAACCGCATCGAGGAGAAGTTCAACTCCGGCGAGAACGTCGAGGGCGAGGTTATCGAGGTTGTCAAGGGCGGCCTGATCCTCGACATCGGCCTGCGTGGCTTCCTGCCCGCTTCCCTCGTCGACCTCCGTCGTGTCAAGGACCTCACCTCCTACATGGGCACCCGCATCGAGGCTCGCGTCATCGAGATGGACCGCAACCGCAACAACGTCGTCCTCTCCCGTCGCGTCGTGCTCGAGGAGTCCCGTAAGGCCGAGCGCTCCGAGATCCTGTCCAAGCTCAAGTCTGGCATGCGTCTCCAGGGCACCGTTTCCTCCATCGTCGACTTCGGCGCCTTCGTCGACCTCGGCGGTATCGACGGCCTCATCCACATCTCCGAGCTCTCCTGGAACCACGTCAACCATCCTTCCGAGGTTGTCAAGGTCGGCCAGGAGGTCGAGGTCGAGGTTCTCGACGTCGATCTCAACCGCGAGCGCATCTCCCTGGGTCTCAAGCAGACCACCGAGGATCCGTGGCGCGCACTGGTCAAGAAGTACCCCGTCGGCGCTATCGTCGAGGGCACTGTGACCAAGCTTGTCCCGTTCGGCGCTTTCGTCGACCTGGGCGAGGGCATCGAGGGCTTGGTGCACATCTCCGAGATGGCCAACAAGCACGTCGATCAGCCTTCTCAGGTCACCCACGTGGGCGACAAGGTTCAGGTCAAGGTCATGGAGATCGACCTCGACCGTCGTCGTATCTCCCTGTCCATGAAGTCTGCTGCTGAGACTCTGGGCGTCGAGATCGAGGTTACCCCGCTGCCTTCCGAGAAGAAGGACGAGGAGACCGACGCCGAGTAAATCGGTTTGACGATCACTTGTTTTAAGGGATCCGTCCGTAATGGACGGGTCCCTTTTTGCATTTGGTGCTGAGATGCACGATGCTGCCCATGCCATCCACAGGCTATTTGGTTGTCGGTGCATGAAAAAATGCCGACATCCCGCCTCGGGGAGGAGGCGGGAACGCACCGAGTAGACGGAGGGGTGCGGAGCGCGGTCGCGTCTCGACTGACGACGTTGCCCATCGACAGGACCATTGTAACGCATGGCGGTTCTTGGTTTATCGTGTCGAGCGTTTGCGTTGTGCCATTGCCTGCGGCAACGGTGTGTTACACTCTTGCACTGCTGAGTGGGCCAGACGGTCGCGCGATGTGCTGCTTGCAGCACGCGTGAGGAAAGTCCGGGCTCCAGAGGGCGGGATGCCGGCTAACGGCCGGGCGGAGTGATCCGACGGAAAGCGCCGCAGAAAAGAAGACTCCCACCTGCGCCGCAAGGCGTAAAGGGAAAAGCTGAAACGGTGGTGTAAGAGACCACCAGCGTCGTGGCAACACGGCGGCTTGGCAAGCCCCATCCGGAGCAAGCGCGAATAGGAACGCTATGGGCCGGCCCGGTCCGCGTTCGGGTAGCGTGCGTGGAGCTGCACGGTAACGTGCAGACAAGATAAATGACCGTTCACGACAGAACCCGGCTTATAGGCCCACTCAGCAACTATGTTGACGCTGCGAACCCGTCAGCGCGGCAATCCGCCTTTCAAGCCTTCGGGCATGACCATAAGGTCAATGCCCTCGTCTTTCAAGGCACCTTGCTCGCGCTGACGGGTTCTCGCTTTCGTTTACGGAATCATCGGTGTTGCCGTTCTATTTACCGGGATTAACGGTACGGTCTTTGCCGTATTATTGAGGCTGTTTGTTGCTTTGCTTGTTGTTGAGGGGCTTTGTTGGACAGCTATTTTACTCTGCAATCGAATATTGAGGTTTCGGGCGAGTTTGTGGACCGCAAGAGCCGGTTTATTGCCCAGCTGGTCCATATTGAGTCCGAGGACGAGGCGAATGCCTTTATCGAGATGGTTCGCAAGCGTCATTACGACGCTCGGCACAATGTTCCCGCGTGGATTTTAGTCGATGGACGCGAGCGCCAGAGTGATGATGGTGAGCCGAGCCGCACGAGCGGTATGCCGACGCTCGAGGTGCTGCGCGGCGCGGGGCTCAAAAATGTTTGCTGCGTGGTGACGCGCTATTTTGGTGGCACGCTGTTAGGGCCCGGTGGCTTGGTGCGCGCCTATACCGCGGCGACGCAGGCGGCGGTGGCCGCGGCTCAGGAGGCTGGGCAGATTGTCGAGATGACGAGTGTCGTGCCTGTTGACGTGCATGTGGCCTATCCGCAGTATGAGCAAGTGCTTCGTTTGGCGCAGGATTCGGGTGCCAAGGTTTCGGATACCGATTTCGCGGATACCGTGACGATTCATTTGGTGTTCAAAGCGGGGGAGCAGGAGCCGTTTTGCGCTAAGATGCGCGAGCTTATGGCGGGGCGCGAGGAGATTGAGGTCGGCGCTCCCGAATTTGCCGAGTTTTAACGGCGACGGCCGGCGTGCTTTTGGATGGATCCCAAGCGCGCCGGCCGTCGTTTTTCTGTTGCTGCCGCTTACTCGGCGAGCTGCTTTAGCACATCACAGGCGATTTCGACGGCATCGTCGATGCAACCGGGACAGCTGCGGAGCGGACCCTTGTCCGATCCGATGCCCTTGAGCGTGCCGCAGACGGTCGTCGTGTTCTTCTCGCCAAAACGCTTGGCGATTTCGCGCGACAGCTTGTAGGTCTGGCCCTTGGTCTTGGGGTTTTCCATGCCGTCGCTCATCACAAAGCCCATGATGGCCACGGCGCCCGAGATGGCGCCGCAGGTTTCGGTCATGCCGCCCATGCCGGCACCAAAGCCCTCGGTGAGGGTAAAGGCGATCTGGGGGTCGAGTCCGACGGCAGGCGCGAGGGTGCAGGCTACGGCCTGGGCGCAGTTAAAGCCGCGGGCGTGGTATTCGGCAGCCTGAGCCTGACAGGCGTTGATGTCGAGCTGGGCTGTATCGATTTGATTCATCGTTGTCTCCTTGGTCACGGTGTACTCGCCTATGGTACCCGTGACGGGGCATGTAATCATCGAGAGCTTCATGTATGCCTCATTTTTATCTATCGAGCAAATGCCCAAGGCTTGAGATAAATACCCCTAATCAATTTGTCCCATAACCTACCTTGGGGATGGGTTGAGAGGGGTGCAGGGTAGCGGTATCGTGAACCGAATAAAACTAAAACCCAGGCAAGGGAGCTAGATATGAGCGAGCAGACCATCGGTACTACATGTGTTCAGGGCGGCTATCACCCTGGAGATGCCGAGCCGCGCCAGATGCCCATCTACCAGTCCACCACGTGGAAGTACGACACGTCCGAGCATATGGGCAAGCTGTTTGACCTGGAGGAGTCGGGCTACTTCTACAGCCGCCTGCAGAACCCCACGTGCGATTTGGTTGCTGCCAAGATCTGCGAGATGGAGGGCGGTACCGCTGCGATGCTCACGAGCTCGGGCATGGCCGCGAACTTCCTCGCGATCTTTAACGTGGCCGGTGCCGGCGACCATGTGGTCGCAAGCTCTGCCATCTATGGCGGTACCTACAACCTGCTCGCCCATACTATGGAGCGCATGGGTCTGACCTGCACGTTCGTTGCCCCCGACTGCACCGATGAGGAGCTCGAGGCAGCCTTTGAGCCCAATACCAAGCTCGTCTTTGGCGAGACGATTGCCAACCCCGCCCTTGCCGTGCTCGATATTGAGCGCTTTGCCAAGGCCGCACATGACCACGGCGTGCCGCTGATGGTCGACAACACCTTCCCGACGCCCGTGATGTGCCGTCCCTTTGAGTGGGGTGCCGACATCGTTACGCACTCCACCACCAAGTACATGGATGGACATGCTGCCTACCTGGGCGGCGTGATCGTTGACCACGGCCAGTTTGACTGGATGGCTCATGCGGACAAGTTCCCGGGTCTTACCACGCCCGATGAGAGCTACCACGGCGTGACCTATGCCGAGAAGTTCGGTCGCGAGGGTGCCTTCATTACCAAGGCAACCGCGCAGCTCATGCGCGACCTCGGCCCCATGCAGAACCCGCAGGCGGCCTTCTTCCTGAACAGCTCGCTCGAGAGCCTTCATGTGCGCATGCCGCGTCATTGCGAGAACGGCCTGGCCGTTGCCAAGTTCCTGCAGAGCCATCCCAAAGTGCGCTTCGTGAGCTATCCGGGTCTGGAGGGCGATAAGTACTATGACATGGCTCAGAAGTACATGCCCAACGGTACCTGCGGCGTTGTGAGCTTTGGCTTTAACGGTGGTCGCGCGGCGGCCGAGACCTTTATGAAGAGCCTCAAGCTCGCCCAGATCGCCACGCATGTGGCCGACGCCCGCACTTGCTGCCTGCATCCCGCTAATGCCACGCATCGTCAGATGAACGATGAGGAGCTCATCGCCTGCGGCATCTCTGCCGACATGGTGCGCCTGTCGTGCGGTCTCGAGGATACGGCCGATCTGATTGCCGACCTTGAGCAGGCACTCGAGCAGTGCTAGGCTAGCTCCGTACAAGGTGCCGATGCTGGCAGAAAGCTTCGGTGACCTTTCGTTCCGATTCCGTAGGCGGGACCCCAATCGCGGCTGTTTGCAGGCGATCGGGGCCCCGTTTTTTGCGTTAGGCCACTCGAAAGGATGGATATGGAGAAAACTGCAGAGCAGTTGCGCCGCGAGCACATTGCTCTAGAGGGCGACACCCATGGCAAGAACAAATGGGCGATTCTGTTTACCGTGCTCATCATGACGTTTATGTCGTGTCTGGATTCGACCGTCGTGACCGTGGCGTTGCCCGTGATGCAAAAGGAGCTGGGCGTGGGCCTCGACCGCATCCAGCTGGTGAGCTCGGTGTACCTGCTTGCGACATGCGTGGCTATGCTGCCGTTTGGCCGCTTGGGCGACGTGCGCGGCAAGGTGGGCGTATTCCAGCTGGGCGTAATCGTTTTTACGGCCGGTTCGCTGCTTTGCGGCCTTTCGGGTTCGCTCGAGGTTCTTATCCTGGCACGCATTGTTCAGGGCGTCGGTTGCGCGGCGGCCATGGCTAACAACATGGGTATCATCACCGAGTCGTTTCCGGCGCGCGAACGTGGCCGTGCCATGGGTATTCTCGCGACCTTTGTGGCCCTCGGCATGATGTGTGGCCCCGTGCTTGGCGGCATGCTGGTGGCAAGCTTTCCCTGGGAGAGTATCTTCCTCATCAACCTGCCTATTGGCGTGATCTCGTTTATCGTGGGGCTCTACACGCTGCCGCATGTTAAGCCGGAGGCCGGCGAGCGCCCCATGTCCCTGATCGAGGCCGCTCGTCGCTGCTTTGCAAATTCGGCCTTCACCATCAACCTTGCCTGCATGCTCATCGTGTTCGTTGGCATTGGCGCATCCGAGTTTATTCTGCCGTTCTATTTTCAGGACGCCCACGGCTTTGGTTCCGACATTTCCGGATTGCTCTTTTTGGCGCTGCCGATGGTGAATGCCTTTATCGGGCCGCTTTCGGGTACGGTTTCGGACCGTGTTGGCTGCGAGGGCCCTACGGCGGTCGGCCTGGGCGTGTATGTGTGCGGTCTCTTTGCGGTGAGCACGCTTGACGAGCACTCTTCCGTCTTGATGATTGTGTGCTGCGTCGCGTTTATGTCGTGCGGCACGTCGATCTTCCAGAGTCCCAATAATTCGCTGTATATGGGTTCGGCTCCGCGTGAGGCGCTTGGCTTTGCGGGCAGCTTGAGCAGCTTGGCGCGCTATGCGGGCATAGCGCTGGGTATTACGGCGGCGTCGCGCATCCTGTATGGACAGACGAGCGCGGCGATGGGCAAGACGGTCACGAGCTATGTGGCGGGTCGTCCGGACGTGTTCCTCTTTGGCTTCCGTTTGGTATTCTACGTGCTGATGGCCGTTGCTACCGTGGGCTTTGCGCTCACATTGGTACGTTTGGTGAGGATGCGCGCCCGTCATTAGCGTGTAGTGGCAGGCTTGCCACGAATCGGACCTATCTACTGGTCTTGCAGCTTTATGGTGCGATGCGGCTTGTGGGACGGGCGGGGGTCGGTCCGTGGTAGACTATCGAACAACGTTTATTAATCGCGCGGTATCGTTGCCGCGAGAAGGGGTTGCGCCATGCAGGAGCTTGAGGATCGTATTCGCCATGACGGCATCGTAAAGGCCGGTAACGTCCTTAAGGTTGATGCCTTCCTCAACCACCAATGCGACGTTGAGCTGTTCGACCACATGGGCGCCGAGTGGGCCCGTCTGTTCGAGGGTGTCGAGATCAACAAGATCCTGACGATTGAGGCTTCGGGCATTGGCATGGCTTGCATCGCGGCTCAGCATTTTGGCGGCGTGCCGGTGGTCTTTGCCAAGAAGGCGCAGTCCATCAACCTTGACGGCGAGCAGTATGCCACGACCATCTATTCCTTTACAAAGCAGAAGGAGTACCCGGTCATTGTCGGCAAGCGCTTTCTGTCCGAGGGCGATAAGGTCCTGATTATCGACGACTTCCTGGCCAACGGCTGCGCGCTTGAGGGCCTTATTAAGATCTGCGAGGCTGCGGGCGCCGAAGTTGCCGGCATTGGCATCGCCGTTGAGAAGGGCTTCCAGGGCGGCGGCGATAAGCTCCGTAAGCGCGGCTTCCGCGTTGAGAGCTTGGCCCGTATCGCCGATATGGACTGCGAGAACGGCGAGATCACCTTCGCCTAAGCGCGCAACACAAGCGATTGGTATGCGATGTGACAAAGGGACTGTCCCTTTGTCACATTTTTTGTATGAGGGGAGGTGCTGATATGGATGAGAACAAGATGGAATGGCGCGAGTATGCGCGCTATGCCGAGATGTCGGTCGAGGAGTTGGCGCGCGATTGCGAGGTGCAGGTGTTTCGCGCGACGGGTCCGTGCGGACAGGGCGTGAACACGACGGACTCGGCGGTACGCATGAAACATATCCCTTCGGGGATTGTCGTGACGGCGCGTGAGAGCCGCAGCCAGTTTCAGAATCGCGCGAGCTGTCTGCGTAAGCTGCGCGCTGAGCTTGAGCGTCGCGGGCGTCCACCGCGCCGACGCGTAAAGACCAAGGTGCCTCAACGCTCTCGCCAGCGCAGGCTCAACGACAAACGCTTCAACGCCATTAAAAAGGCCAACCGTCGCAAGCTGGGCGGGGAGGAATGATCTTATCAATAAGTTGCGGTGAAATAGGGACTGTTTTGCGGCTTTAGCTGCATAAACAGTCCCTATTTCACCGCAACTTAGGTGGGGCTAGCGGGTGGGGTGCCAGACGTGGAGGGCGCCGGCGAGGATGTCCACCTCGATGCGCGAGGCGACGATGGGCTCGCCGTCGGCCTGGATGGGGTAGTCGGGCTCCTCAAAGGTAAGCTCGACATGGCGACAGCGGCGCATGCGAACCGGCGGCAACTTGGTATGGTGGCCGTCCTTGGCCGAAAGGAACAAAGGCAGGGCTACCGCGCGAGGGACGGGGCCGCAGGCGTAGCAGACGTCGAGTATGCCGTCACAGGGGTCGGCTTCGGGACAGATACGATAGCCCGAGCCATAGGAAGGACCCAGCTGAATCGCCATGATGATTGCCCTCACGCGCTCGGCGGGCGCCCCGTCAAAGCTGACTGTCATGGGGTAGTTGCGATAGCGTAGGCCAAACTGCTCTAGTCCCGAAAGAGTGTAGAGCGGCGCGCCGGTGAGACCCGTCTTTTTGCGCAGCTCGGTGGTGCCCAGGCCGATGGCGGCATCGATGCCGACCGAAAGCGTCTGGTCGTAGTACTCAACGGTAGCCTCGCCGCTGCCGCTTGCGGGGTTCCATGAGCGAATGCGCCCGATGTCCTGACGCTGCAGCTCACAGGTGAGCAGTGCGCCAAAATCCTTGCCGGAGAAATCGTCGATGCCGAGCGTTTGGGCAAAATCGTTGCCGGAGCCAACGGGCAGGACGGCAAGAGCGGGGCGGGCGTCCTCCTTTTGCGTCATAAGCCCGTTGACGACCTCGTGGATTACGCCGTCGCCGCCGAGTGCGATAACGGTGCGATAGTCCGTTGCCTGGGCGGCCAGCTCCTTGGCGTGTCCCATGCGCTCGGTCAGCACCAGGTCAAACTGGGATGCGCGCGCGGTCATATCCAAAAAGCGTTGCAGGCGCTCGGCAACTTCGTGCGCCGCACCCGACTGGGCGGCTGGGTTGGCGATGATGAGCGTGCGGCCAAAATCAGTTGCGTGCATGGGGCGACTCCCGGCGTATGACGTGACGATGCGGTCGCGCTCAGGTCGAATTGCCCCTGATTGTGGCTGCACGGCGATTATTACATCTACTCTATCAGGTCGTTGTGGCGCTCGATAGCATCCGCTACCGTACCGCCCTCATCCACAATAAGCGAACGGCGCTTGGGTGAGATGATGCGCTGGGCGGGGTACACGCCGCGGTGTCCGCCGGCGAGATAGCTGATAAAGGCCACGATGACAAAGAACCCGGCGGCCGTGCCGTGGAACAGGTCGATGGCCATCATGCAGGTGGTGATGGGTACGTTGAGGCCGGCGCAGAACATGCCGAGCATGCCGAGAGCCGCCAGAAAACTGGGATCGAGCCCGGTAAGGCAACCGATCCAGCCACCGAGTGCCGCACCGATGCCAAACAGGGGCGTGACCTCGCCGCCTTGGAAGCCCGCGCCCAGGGTAAGCGCTGTGACGACCAACTTGATGGCTGCGTCCGCCAGGGTGGTGTTGCCGGCAAATCCAGCGCCGGAAAGCCACGTGGAAAGGCCGGCGTAGTCCCAGGCGTCGAGGAGGGCATAGGCGGCCAAAACCACGAGTGCGCCTATAAGTGCGCGAACGAGGTAATTGGTGATAAAGCGACCGTACAGGCTCTTGACGGTTCGAACCGACCACGCAAAGAGGCGTGCCGTCAGACCGAAGATGATGGCGCTGATAACAACGATGACGACTGTCTTGGGCGTCATGGCGGGAACGCTGGCGATGACATTCGCTTCGTACTCGGTACCCAGGGCGAGTGATGTGAAGTAGCCGGTAAACGAGGCGACTAAGCAGTAGATGCCCGCGGTGTAGTCGATCTTGCCGATAAAGCACATCTCCATGCCAAAGAAGGCTCCGGCGAGGGGTGAACCGAATACGGCGCCAAAGGCCGACGAGATGCCGGCGAGCATGAGGTCGTGGTGGTCATGCTTTTTGAGGTGGGCGAGGCTCGAGATGTTGCTGGCGATGGTGCCGCCAATCTGCACCGCGGCGCCCTCGCGGCCGGCCGATCCGCCTGTTAGGTGCGTGAGTGTGGAGCAGACGAAGGTGAGGACGGCCATGCGCATATGGATAAGGCGTGTGCCCAGGGCGGAGTCGATGACCAGGTTGTTACCTCGTTTGGCGGCAAGGCCGTGGTTTTTGTACACCCATGCGGTGGCAACGCCCACAACGGGAAGCAACGCGTAAATCCACACGTGGTGCTCGCGATAATCGGTCGCGATATTCAGCGAGGCCAAAAATGCCCAAGCGGCAACACCCATGGCGAGCGAGACGATGACGACGAGCGCGAGCAGTTTGGCGCTTGCAAACAGGTTGCGGGCGTTGCGGCGCGTGTCGGCAGCCAAGAGATGCTCGGAGCGGGTAAGTTGATGCCTGCCTGCCGTGATGACGTCGTTCAGGGAGAAAAAGCCGCCGTCGTCGAGCGGCTGGGGATGGTCTTGCGCCTCGTTTGCGCTTTCGGGTTTGTCGTTATGAGTCATACGTTCCTCTTTTAGGTTGCAACGCAAGCATTATAAAACGCGGTAAACGCGACGAGCCGGTGGGTTGGTTTCGATTCTGTTTCGTGGCCTGCAACCGACAGGTGTATTTGCGGGTACAGGCCAAGTCGCGGTCGTGCGTCTGGGGATTATACTGAGACAAGCATAAAGAATTGGCGCCCCTGTTGTGCGCCGTGGCATTAAGAGGTGCATATGGCAGAGAAACTCATTCCGCTGGAGGACGCGCAGTCGATTGTTCTGTCGCACGTTGTTCCGACCGATCTCGTCGAGATTCCCGTGTGGCAGGCCACCGGTCTTCCCTTGGCCGAGGACGCGGTGGCCGACATCGACATCTCGCCGTTTGCTAACAGTGCTATGGACGGATATGCCGTGCGCTCGGCGGACTTGGCGCAGGCGTCTGGCGAGGCGCCGGTGACGCTCGACGTTATCGGACACGAGGCTGCGGGACATGTGTTTGAGGGCGTAATCGGCGCGGGCGAGACGGTCCGCATCATGACGGGCGCGCCGGTACCCGAAGGTGTCGATGCCGTGGTGAAATACGAGATCGTCGATGTGCTCGACGGTGACGGCAACGAGGGCTCGCGTGTGAGGTTCTCGGCGCCGGCCAAGGTGGGGGAGAACGTTCGCTCTGCCGCCGAGGAGGCCCATGCCGGCGACGTCGTGATGCGCGCCGGTGAGGTTGTGGCTCCGGCCGGCGCCGGCCTGCTGGCAAGCGCCGGTTACGCGAGCGTGAAGGTCCATGCCGCTCCGCGCGTGGGCATTATCTCGCTGGGCACGGAGCTGGTCGCGCCGGGTGAGCTGCCGGCGCGCGGGCAGATTCGCGACTCCAACTCGTCGGCGTTGATGGCCGAAGCGCTCGATGCCGGCGCCGAGCCCGTGTTCTACGGCATTGCGCCCGATGATGAGCAGGCGATCGCCGAGCTGGTTCATCGTGCCGTGCAGGAGTGCGACTTTGTCATTACGAGCGGCGGCGCCTCTTCGGGCGATTACGACTATGTGACGGCGCTCGTCCGGCGCGAGGGCGAGGTGCTGTTTGACCGCATCTCGATGCGTCCGGGCAAGGCCATCACGTTTGGCTTGCTCGGGGGTAAGCCCTACCTGGGACTTTCAGGCAATCCTGCCGCGGCGTATGTGGGCTTTGAGATGCTCGCCCGCCCAGCGATTCGCAAGATGCGCGGCTTTGCCGAGGATGCGCGTCCCGTGCAGCAGGCGACGCTCACACACGGCGTGAACAAGCGACAGCATCGCCGCTTCTTCGATCGCGCCACGGTTTTGCGCGACCCCGAGACCGGTGAGTTGTTGGTGACCGAGGCTAAGACGCAGAATTCGGCGCTGCTTGGAACTATGCAGCGTGCGAACTGCCTGCTGTGCATTGACGAAGGACCGTGCGAGCTCAAGGCGGGAGATGTCGTGGACGTTGTTCGCGTCGACCTGCCCGAGGGCGCCGTGTTGTAGGAGGAATGCTATGGAGCTGAAGATATCGATCGTGACGTGCTCGGATACGCGCGATCTTGCCCAGGACGAGGCCGGAGCCGCACTCGAGGAACTTATCGAGGCGCAGGGCTGGACGGTCGCCTCACACGTGGTCGTGCGCGACGACGCCAGCGAGATCGGTGATGCCATTGTGGAAGCCGCCGATGAGTGTTACGCCAATGTCGTGCTCACCTGCGGCGGAACTGGGCTTTCGATGCGCGACGTGACACCCGAGGCGACGCGTGCCGTCTGCGACCGCGATGTGCCGGGTATTGCAGAGGCAATCCGTGCGTACTCCATGACCAAGACGCGCCGCGCCATGCTCTCGCGCGCCGTGTGTATGCAGCGTGGGCATACGCTTGTCATCAACTTTCCGGGATCTACGAAAGCGGCCCGCGAAAGCTGGGAGGCTGTGAGCGACCAGCTGGAGCATGCGGCCCAAATGACGGCGGGCGGCGGGCACGCCAAATAAGCGCGCTACCTGCGGCGGAGCGACCTTACGGGCTGCTCCGCCTTTTTTATGCAGCGACAGTGCGGCCATCTCGGGGTTATCGGTAAAAGAAACTTATTGGACGAGAAATCATTATCACAAACATTATTCGCGCAGAAGTATAATCTAATAACAGAATAAAGCCTGCGGCGGGGTGCCCGGGCATAGCGTTCGAAAGGGTTGAACATGTTCGATATGGTTTCTCGCCGCGGATTCGTCTCGCTTTCTGCTGTCGCCGCTGCCGGCCTTGGTCTTGCCGGCTGCTCGGGCAGCAAGACGTCCGAGCCGGCCGGATCCGATGCCGGTTCTGCTAAGGCATCTTCCAAGAAAGCTGTCGAGCTGCAGGTCTTTGCCGCCAACTCGCTCGAGAAGGCTCTGCCCGAGGTTCAGGAGCTTTACACCGAGCAGACCGGCACCACGTTTGCCGACACGCAGTTTAAGGCGTCTGGCGACCTTGTCGAGCAAATGCGCGCCGGTGCTGCCGTCGACGTGCTTATCACGGCCTCCAAGGGCACCATGGACGACGCCGAGGCCGCTGAGCTCGTCGACACCGACATGCGTGAGGACATGTTCGTCAACGACCTCGTGATTATTCGCGCCGAGGGCTCCGACACCAAGGTCGAGGCCATCGCCGACGTCGCGAATCTGGACGGCAAGATCGCCATCGGCGACGCCAAGACCGTTCCCGCCGGCAAGTACGCCAACCAGGCCCTGGCCTCCGTGGGCCTCTACACCGGCACCGAGGGCGACGACGGCGAGTATGCTCCCGAGATCGCCGACAAGGTGGCTTTGGCCGACAAGGTCGGCACTGCTGCCGCCTACGTCTCTACGGGCGACTGCGTGGCTGGCTTTGTCTATAGCTCCGACATCTTCCGCTACGACGGTATCGAGGAGGCCTTCGTGTGTCCCGAGGACTCGCACAAGCCCATCGTGTATCCCGGCGCTGTCGCCGATAGCTCCGAACACGCCGACGAGGCTAAGGCGTTTATCGACTTCTGCCTGACCAACAAGAAGGCTCAGAAGATTTGGGCTAAGTACGGCTTTGAGCTTTCCGCGTAGTGCGGCTTGGCGCGATAATTCCATCGTTTTGTGTTTCACTCCGTCCTTGTATTCGCTTGGAGCTTTTCGTGCTTAATAGATTCCGCATGCTTGTCGCCTGTGCTTTGACCTTCGCGCTTTGCTGGGTGCCGGGATTTGCGTTTGCTGGGAACGCTGGGGACGGGGCCCAGGTTGCCGCGACCGCTCATGGGCTTTCCTATGGGATCGAGGGTTTTGAGCGGTTGGCCAAGGGGACCGCTCGTTCCATGGAGGGCCAGCCTGAGGGCTACCGGTTTCCCGTTGACGAGGACGTGGACCTTGTAGTTGTGCCCGCTGCCGATCGCGTTGTGGTGTGGATATCGCCCAAGGCGGTCGAGAAGTATGGATTGGATCCGCAGGATATCGAGTGCGTATCGGGTCTCAAGGCCCTCGTCTGTAAGCTCGACAGCGCAAACTGCATGGGAGGTGCGCAGCTAGGGGACGTGGATCTTCCTTGGTATGTCACGGCGGAAACAACGTTTGATGCTGGCGGGTATACCTATGGCTTTGACGAGCGCGGTGCGGATGGGGACCGCTATGTGGTGATTGCATCAGCCTCGGGTGATGCCAAGGGCGGCGCGCGTTGGCTTGATAGCGCTCAAATGGTTGAAGCATCGTCTGTCGTGTTGCGGGATGAGCAGGGGCCCTTGACCTTTCTGGCCTCCTTTTTGGGCGACATCGACTATCGCCCGTTTTGGGTGTCCATCAAAACGGGCGGCCTTGCCCTGCTGATCTCCTTCGCGCTGGGCCTGTTCGCCGCGTGGAAGACTATGGGTACCTCGAGTCGCATCAAGGGCCTGCTCGATTCGGTCTTTACGATTCCTATGGTGCTGCCGCCCACGGTCTGCGGCTTTTTGCTGCTTATGCTGTTTGGCCGCTCGACCGGGGTGGGCCAGTGGCTCATCGCGCACGGCATCTCGATCGTCTTTACCTGGCCCGCGGCGGTCATTTCGGCCGTCGTCGTGTCGTTTCCGCTGGTCTACCGCACGGCGCTCGGAGCCTTCGAGAGCCTCGACACGCAGATGCTCGATGCGGCGCGAACCTTGGGATGGTCCGAACGTCGTATCTTCACCAAGCTTATGATGCCGCTCGGCTGGTCCTCGATTGCTGCCGGCACGGTGCTCGCCTTCGCTCGCGCGATGGGCGAGTTTGGCTGCACGCTGTTCTTTGCGGGCAACTATGCCGGCATTACGCAGACCATTCCCATTGCGATTTACTTTGAGTGGATGGGCGGCAATACGTCGGTGGCCCTCTTTTGGGTCGTGGTCGTAATTGCGTTCAGCTTCCTGGTCATCCTATTCATCAATATGTACACGGCACATTCGCAAAAGTATCGCGAGCGCGGCCTGTCTCGCGCGGAGCGCAAGCAGGCCAAGCAGTTGGGCGGCCAGGCCGATTCGCTCGACCCGGTCGGCGGCGATGCGCTGCGTATCGATCGCGAGGCGTTGGCCGAGCTTATGCGCGATGACACGGTCGCAAAGGGAGGTCGATAGGCCATGTCGCTCGTTCTGGATATAAAAAAGCACTATCCCGGGTTTATGCTCGACATGCAGCTTGAGGCCGGCGAGGAGCGCGTGGCGTTGCTCGGCGCCTCGGGTTGCGGTAAGAGCTGTACGCTGCGCTGCATCGCCGGCGTGGAGACGCCCGACGAGGGCAAGATCGTTGTCAACGGCGTGACATTTTTTGACTCGGCCGCGGGCATTAACCTGTCGCCCCAGGAGCGAAAATGCGCCCTGCTGTTCCAAAACTATCAGCTGTTTCCCAACATGACGGTGGCCGATAACGTATGTGCCAGTGTAAAGGACGCGGGCGACGCCGCCGCGCGCAAAAGGCTGGCCGAGCGCTATTTGAGCATTTTCGGTCTTGCCGATTTTGCCGACCGCTTTCCCGCGCGACTCTCGGGCGGTCAGCAGCAACGCGTGGCGCTTGCGCGCATGGTGGCGGCGCATCCGGGCATTTTTATGTTCGACGAGCCCATGAGCGCGCTCGATGCGTATCTCAAGAGCGCGCTTGAGCAAAACATGCTCGACCTGTTCGATGTATGCAACCGCACCGTGCTCTACGTGAGCCACGACATCGACGAAGCGTGCCGTCTGTGCGAGCGCATCTGCGTGATGCACAACGGGCATGTTGAGGAGATCGGCTCCATCGAGGACGTGGTCCGCCGCCCGCAGACGCTGGCGGCGCTGCGCCTGACGGGCTGCAAGAACACGAGCCGCGCGCGCAAGATCGGCGACGAAGAAGTTGAGGCCCTCGACTGGGGCATGACCTTTAACGTGGGTCGCGAGGTTCCCGATAATGTGGCGTTCCTGGGCATTCGCGCAAGCTACTTCCATGTTGACAATCGCGCGGAGCGGGGTCGTAACAGCTACGATTTGCACGTGGCCCGTGTGAGCGATTCACGCTTTGAGCGGCTGGTGCTGCTGGACGTGCCGCGCGGCGATGCGCCCACGCGTCTGCAGTGGAAGGTCAACAAGGTGGGCGTGCCTGTCGACGAGCTGCCGCAAGCAGGCGAGACGCTGCGCATGCATTTTGATGCCAGCAGGATCCATTTGGTTTGTCGATAGCGCCGGGTAATGCCGTCGGGGATATAAGCCTCGGCGGCTTTGTCTTGCCGCTTGCCGAATGAGGAATGACAAACTCTTATCAATCAAGATAATAATTTATTAAACGACGGCACACGAGGCTGTCGTACGAATGTCAACGGTGTTCGTCTGGACGATGACCGCTGATATAGTTGACCTTGACTGGTTAAGGAGGGTGCGCACATGCCGCAGACGACATACATTCGCCGCGTTGCCGCGCGCGCCCTGTATATGGCTCGGAGTCGCATATGAGCAGGTATGTTCACGGCTCCGGGAGAGACGACGCACAACTAAATAATCGACCGCAAAGCAGGTTCCCTAAAATTCCGGGTTTGAGCACGGCCGGGCAATCGCCGTCCGTCGTGCATCGATACCGCTGTTATCCATTTTTGGTTCGAGAGGGGAACCGTCATGGCTGAAGAATTTGATTTCCATCCGATGTGGGAGAGCCTCGGCATGAATCTTGCCGACCACGACATGCTGCTGGGCGCCGTGGGCCAGATGTACGGCGATATGTTCCTGACGCAGAACAATCGCCCCAAGTCCACGTCCTACCTGGATTTTGTCGCCACCAACATCCACAGCGGCCGTATTAAGGAGATGCTCGACAAGAAGGAGGCCGGCGAGGCCACCAAGATCGTCGGTTCGTTCTGTGTGTACGTGCCCGAGGAGATCGTACTTGCCTGTGACGGCATTCCCGTTGGTCTGTGCTCGGGTGCCGACTGGGCGACCGACAAGGTCGAGGAGCATCTGCCGCGCAACACCTGCCCGCTCATCAAGAGCTTTGCCGGCTTTAAGCTGGGCGAGGTCTGCCCCTACATTGAGTCGAGTGACTTGGTGGTAGGCGAGAACACCTGCGATGGCAAGAAGAAGGCCTACGAGTTCTTTGCCACGCAAAAGAACATGTACGTCATGGATATTCCCAACGTGCACGACGAGTCGACGCTCGTGACCTGGAAGGCCGAGGTCAAGAAGCTTGCCGCCAAGATCGAGGAAGAGTGCGGCGTCACGATTACGCCTGAGCGCCTGAAGGCTGCCATCCACGCCGTCAACGAGAAGCGTCGCGCCCTGCAGCGTCTGGCTGCGACCCGCGCTGCCGATCCGGCGCCCATCAGCGGTCTCGACAGCCTGCTGACCGTTCAGGCCGCCTTTATGGATGACACGCCGCGCCTGACCGGCGCCATCAACGAAATGGCGGCTGAGTGCGAGCAGCGCGTTGAGGCCGGCGAGGGTGTGGCGCCCAAGGGCACCAAGCGCATCCTGTACACCGGTACGCCCATGGCCGTGCCCAACTGGAAGCTGTTCAACCTCATCGAGAAGGCCGGCGGCGTCGTGGTGGGCGAGGAGTCCTGCACGGGCTCGCGCTACTACAAGGACCTGGTCGACGAGTCCGGTGAGACGGTTGACGAGATGCTCGACGCCATCGCCGAGCGCTACTTTAAGATCAACTGCGCCGTCTTTACGCCCAACGACCAGCGTATGAAGGACATTGTCCAGATGGCCAAGGACCTGCATGCCGACGGCATCGTCGACGTGGCCTTGCAGTTCTGCGCGCTCTACGAGATGGAGTCGTTTGCCGTGGAGAAGGCCGCCGAAGAGGCCGGCATCCCGTTTATGCACATCACGACCGACTACGCCGGCGAGGATGCAGGCCAACTGCAAACCAGGATTGAGGCTTTCTTGGAAACCATTTAGGGCTATCCGGTCCAGCGGCTTCCCCAAGCACCCGATCTTGCCGTTCAAACCATCGCTTGCATACCAAAGTACGCGGCGCTCCTCTTTCACGGCAACCTCGGGCACCTGGGAAAGCCGTTTCCTTGGTTGGTTAAAAGGTTTGTTAAGGAGTTATATGTCGGAAAATATTGAGCAGCCGTTGCCGTCCACGTTTGAGGAGTTCAACGAGCAACGCAAGGCGGCGTTTATTCGCGTCAAGGATTATAAGCAGGCGGGTAATCGCCTGGTCGGCTTTTTGTGCAGCTATACGCCGCTCGAGATTATCGATGCCGCGGGCGCTGCGAGCGTGGCGCTGTGCGGTACATCCGATGAGGTGACCCCCGAGGCCGAGAAGGTGCTGCCGGCAAACCTCTGCCCGCTCATCAAGTCGACCTACGGTTTTGTTTACTCGCAAAAGTGCCCGTTTACGTACTTTAGCGACATGATCATCGGTGAGACCACCTGCGACGGCAAGAAGAAGATGTACGAGCTACTCAACGAGCTCAAGCGCACGCACATTCTGCATCTTCCGCAGGGTCGCGATCGCGCCTATGAGCGTGAAGGCTGGTACGAGGAGTGCCGTCTGCTCAAGGAGGAGCTCGAGGGTTTCTACGGAATCACGATTACCGACGATGACCTGCGCGCTGCCGTCCGTCGTCGCAACCGCTTGCGTGCGGCCCAGCTCGAAATGTTTGCTCTGCAGGCCAACCAGCCGGCGGCCATGAGCGGCGTCGACCTGATGAGCACTATGTTCGCCGGTACGTTTAGCTTTGATATCGAGGCCTATACGCAGCAGCTGGAGCAAAAGGTTGTCAAGCTGCGCGAGGCCTACGACGCGGGCGAGCGCCCGGTTGCGGCGGATGCCAAGCGCATTCTGATCACCGGCTGCCCGGTGGGCGGCGTGATCAACAAGATCGGTCGCACCATCGAGTCCAACGACGGTGTGGTCGTGTGCATGGACGACTGCTCGGGCGAGCGCACGGCGGCCATGATGATCGACCCGGACGCGCCCGACATCCTGCGCGCCATCGCCGACCGCTACCTGGACATCAACTGCTCGGTCATGACGCCAAACGACGGTCGTATGGAAAACACGCTGGCCATGTGCGAGAAGTATCACGTCGATGGCGTAGTGGAGAGCGTGCTCCAGGCGTGCCACACCTTTAACGTGGAGAGTGCGCGCATGCAGGAGGCAGTCGAGGGTGCGGGCATTCCGTATATGAAGATCGAGACCGATTACAGCAACGGCGACATGGGCCAGATCGAGACGCGCATCGCCGCCTTTATCGAAACCCTCTAGCTTCCTCAGGCACCGGATCTTGCCCCTCAAACCGTCGCTTGCGTACCAAAGTACGCTGCGCTCCTCTTTCGGGGCAACCTCCGGCACCTGAGAAACCTAGAGCTAAGGCGCCTGAACGCGCCGCTATCTTTGATGTTTAGATTGGGAGAGAGCCATGATAGGGATCGGGATCGATATCGGGTCTACGGCGGCTAAGGCTGCTGTGGTCGACGGGGAGGGTTCGGTGGCGTGGACGTGCGTGCGGCCAACCGGGTTTTCCTCGGTCGATGCTTCCGAGCGGCTGCGCGAGGCACTGGCAGCGGCCGGCTACGACGTGACGGGCGACGATGTTCGCGTGGTCGCGACTGGCTACGGCCGTGTTGCCGTGCCCTATGCGCACAAGGTCGTGACCGAGATTACCTGCCACGGCACCGGTGCCGTGCGCCTGTTTGGCGACCACGGCACCGTGATCGACGTGGGCGGTCAGGACACCAAGGTCATCCAACTTAAGGGTGGCCGCGTGGCCAAGTTTGCCATGAACGACAAGTGCGCCGCCGGCACGGGGCGCTTTTTGGAGATCATGGCCGACCGCCTAGGCATTTCCCAGCTGCAGATGGCGGACCTCGCTCGCATCGGCGAGCCCACCAAGATCAGTAGCATGTGCACGGTGTTTGCCGAAAGCGAGGTCATCAGCCTGATCGGTCGCGGTGAGCCGCGCGAGAATATTGCGCGTGGCGTGATCGACAGCGTGGTCTCGCGCGTGGCGACCATGGCTGGGCAGGCGGCGGGTGCTCCGTACTACCTGACGGGAGGCCTGTGCGAGAACGCATTCGTGGTGGAGCGGTTGGGCGAGCTACTGGGGTCGCCGGTGACCACCTCGCCCCAGGCTCGCTTTGCCGGAGCGATTGGCGCGGCGATTCGCGCACAGGCGCTCATGTAAGGGGCGGTGTCATTCGCCGTCCGCTCTCGGCGCCGCCATGCGTATACTGGGAGGAACTGATTGACCTACGAGAGGAGGAATCGATGGCTGACGATGTTATTAAGCTCACGCAGATGACCGCTGCCTCTGGTTGAGCCGCTAAGCTGGCTCCCGGAGCCCTCGCCCAGGTCCTGGGCGACTTGCCTAATGTGCATAACGACAACCTGCTCGTTGGGTTCGATACCTCCGACGATGCGAGCGTCTTCCGCGTTGGCGATAACTTAGGCCTCGTGCAGTCTATCGACTTCTTCCCACCGATGGTCGACGACCCGTTTCTATTTGGCCAGATCGCCGCGGCAAACTCACTGTCGGACATCTACGCCATGGGCGGGCGGCCGAGCCATGCCATGAACTTGCTGTGCATCCCGAGCTGTCTGGGCGTTGAGGTTGCCGGTCAGATTCTGGCGGGCGGCGCCGACAAGTGCGTCGAGGCGGGTTGCTCCATCGCGGGCGGTCACACCATCAACGACGACGAGCCCAAGTACGGCCTGTCCGTGAGCGGGTTTGTCGCGCTCGACCGCATGCTCGCCAACAGCGGCGCGCGCGTGGGCGATGCGTTACTGCTGACCAAGGCGGTTGGCTCGGGCATCATCACCACGGCCATTAAGGGCGAGCTCATCGAGCAGGACGAGGCCGCAGCCATGTTTGACTCGATGCGCACCCTCAACGAGGCTCCGATTCGTCTGGCCGAGGGACTTGAGCTTCACGGCTGCACCGACATTACGGGCTTTGGTCTGATCGGGCACGCATGCGAGATGGCCGAGGGCTCGGGCGTGCAAGTTGAGCTTGCGTCGGGGGCGGTGCCACTCTTTGACCAGGTGCTCGACATGGCGCGTTTGGGCATTATCCCCGCGGGCTCCTACCGCAACCAGGACTTCTTTGGCTCGCGCGTGACGGCCGACGAGGACCTTGAGCCGGGCATGCTCGACGCGCTGTACGACCCGCAGACGTCTGGTGGCCTGCTTATCGCGGCACCTGCTGCCGATGTGGATGAGCTTGCGAGCCGTCTACATGCCGAAGGACGTATCGCCGCCGTCGTCGGGCGCGTGTACGAGCCGGTACCAGGCGGTCCTGCCGTTCGCGTTGTGCATTAAGGAAAACCGTTTATGCGACCGCCTACTGTTCTGGGCGGTCCCTTTTGAAAGGAAAAACTATGTCTACCAAAATTGAAGTCAATGCCATGGGCGATGCCTGCCCGCTGCCCGTCGTCAAGACGCTCAGAGCCCTGAAGCAGCTCGATGGCGAGGGCACAGTCGTGACCTCGGTCGACAACGAGACCGCCGTCAAGAACATCTCCAAGATGGCGCAGGAGAAGGGCTGCACGGCCTCAGTCGAGAAGGTTTCTGACGCTGAGTGGCACGTGACCGTCGCGACCGCCGGTGCCGTGGCCGTTGCGGACCCCGAGCAGGACGGCGCTGCTTTCTGCGACGCCAGCGCCGGCAAGGGCAAACTTGTCATTTCCGTCTATACCGATTGCATGGGCCGTGGCGACGACGAGCTGGGCCACAAGCTCATGAAGGCGTTTGTCTTTGCCGTGACGCAGCAGGAGGAGCTGCCCGCGACTATGCTTTTCTACAACGGCGGTGCCAAGCTCACCGTCGAGGGCTCGCCGGTGCTCGATGACCTGAAGGGCTTGGCGGAGCAGGGTGTCGAGATTCTCACCTGCGGTACCTGCCTCGACCACTATGGCATTAAAGACCAGCTTGCGGTGGGCGAGGTCACCAACATGTACGTGATCGTGGAGAAGATGGAGCAGGCCGCGCGCGTCGTGCGCCCGTAGCGTATTGGTTGGAGTTGCCATGAGGGAGAAGCGCCCGGCGCTTGTCATCACGTTTCCCACCACGGCGGCCGCCATGGGTTGCGAGTCCCTGTGCATCGAGCGCGGTCTTCCCGGGCGGACGATTCCCGTGCCCGGGGAGGTCGCTGCCGGCTGTGGTCTGGCGTGGAAGGCGTTGCCTGCCGATGAGGAACTGCTGCGCGGCGAACTCGCCGCGGCGGGCGTTCCCACCGAGGGCTATACCGTGATTGATATGTGGGAGGTCGTGCGATGATCTACCTGGATAACGCGGCGACGACCATACACAAGCCGCAGACGGTCATCGATGCCGTGACGCAGGCGATGCGCTCGCTCGGCAATGCCGGGCGCGGTGCCACCTCGGGTGCCCTCGACGCGGCGCGTACCATCCACGGCTGCCGCGCCAAGCTTGCGCGTTTGCTGGGCTGCCCGCGTGCTGACCATGTCTGTTTTACGCCCAACTCCACCGCGGCGCTCAACACCGTCATCAATGGCGTGGTGCGCCCCGGCGACCGTGTGGTCACGACGGTGCTCGAGCACAACTCCGTGCTGCGTCCGCTCAACCGCCTGGCGGCAGAGCAGGGCGTGACTGTTGAGCATGCGGGCTGTGACGCGAACGGCGTGCTCGACTACGACGAGCTCGAGCAGCTGGTCACGCCTGACACGCGTGCCGTAGTGGTGACGCACGCCTCCAATGTGACCGGCAACTCGGTTGACATTGCGCGCGTGGCTGCCATGGCCCATGCGGCCGGCGCGCTGGTGATCGTCGACGCCTCGCAGTCTGCCGGCGCGATGCATATCGATATGCAGGCCATGGGGCTCGACATTGTGTGCTTTACCGGCCATAAGGGGCTCATGGGACCTCAAGGCACCGGCGGCCTGGCCGTGGCGGAGGGCATTGACGTGGCTCCGTGGGCCATGGGCGGCACGGGCGTGCACAGCTTCGATGCGCTGCAGCCGCTTGAGTGGCCCACGCGCCTTGAGGCGGGTACGCTCAACGGTCACGGCATCGCGGGCCTTTCCGCAGGTCTCGACTTTATCGAGGCGCAAGGCGGGGTCGAGGCGATTGCGGCACACGAGCGAGCACTGGCGGATCGCTTCCTTGCCGGTGTGCGCGAGATTCCGGGGATTAAGCTCTATGGTGCCTTTGGCCAACCGACGCGCTCGGCGATCGTCTCGCTCAACGTGGGCGATATCGACTCTGCCGAGATCTCGGATGCACTCATGCAAGGGTGGGGGATTGCGACGCGCCCCGGCGCCCATTGCGCCCCGCTCATGCACCGTGCGCTGGGGACCGAGCGTCAGGGTGTCGTTCGCTTCTCGTTTGGGTATTTCAACACGGACGAGGAAGTCGACACCGCGATTGACGCTTTGCGCGATTTAGCCTGCTAGAGCGTATATACTTGCGGGACGGGTCTTTTGCCCGTCCCGTTTTTGTTTCGACCCGAAAGGTGTGTCTATGGCCTCATCCGCCTCGCGTGGTCTGCGCTCCGACCATGTCGTTACCGTCGGCATCGCCCTGTTCTCGATGCTCTTTGGCGCCGGCAACCTTATCATTCCGCCGCTGCTGGCGCTGCAAGCAGGTTCAGCCACGCCGGTCGCCATGCTCGGCTTTCTCATCGCCGCCATCGGCCTGCCCGTCATGGGCTTTATCGCCGTGGCGCTTGCCGGAACGGCGCGCGAGCTTGCCGGCCGCGTGCACCCCAAGTTCGGTGAGTTCTTTGTTGCGGCGGTGTATCTGGCCATCGGCCCGTGCCTGGCCATTCCGCGTACGAGCTCCACGGCCTTCGAGATGCTGGTGCCGCTGCTGCCCGAGGGCGTTTCGCTTGGCACGGCTCGTCTGGTGTTTGCCGTTGGCTTCTTTGTCGTCGCGTTTGCTCTCACGCTGCGCCCGGGTGTCATCACGCGCGTGCTCGGCCGCATTACGGGCCCCGCGCTCATTGCGCTCATCGTGTTGGTCGTGGGTGCCGCCGTGGTCTCGCCACTGGGACCGGCTGCCGCGCCTCAGGCTCCCTACGATGCAGGCGCCGCCGTGCAGGGCTTTTTGACTGGCTATCAGACCATGGACCTGCTCGCGTCGCTCGCCTTCGGCATCATCATCGCCGAGACCATCCACGAGTTGGGCGTTACCGACAATAGGCGCGTGGCCTTCGAGATCTCGCGTTCGGGTGTGATCGCCGGCGTGCTCATGGCCATCATCTACTGCGGCCTGGCGCTTGCCGGAATGCAACTCGGCACGGTTATGCCCGATGTCACCAACGGCGCTGCCATCCTCGCTCGTTCGGCCTCCATGCATTTTGGGCTTGCTGGCACGGTCGTGGTCTTCGCGATCTTTTTCCTCGCCTGCATGAACGTGTGCGTCGGTCTTATTAGCTGCTGCTCGCGCTATTTCTGTGAGACGTACGTAGTTGAAGGGGGAGCGGAGGCTTCCGAGGGGGCCATGCGCCGCCCCTTCGCGATCCTTGCCTTTGTGTTCGCGGCGTTTTCGTGCGTGCTCTCCAACGTGGGCCTCGATGTGATCCTTATGTTCTCGGTGCCCATGCTTAACGCCTTGTATCCCGTCGCCATCGTGCTGGTTCTCATGGGTTTGGTACACGGCTTTTGCGACGCTCATCCGCAGGTGTGGGTCTGGGTTGGCGGTGTGGTTGCCGTGCAGAGCGTGATCACCTCGGTCCGCGATGCGTTCTTTGGGGGCACGTGGCTGCCGTTTGATGCGCTGCCGTTGGCGGATATCGGTGCCGCGTGGGCGCCGGTTGCCGTGGTGGCATTTGTGATCGGCCTGCTCCATAGTCGTTTTGTCGCACATTCGAGGAGCTAGGGTTTCTGCGCTTGCACAGGCGGGGAGTCTCCCCTATAATTTCCTTCGCTTTGGGACACGCAAGGTTTAGACCTTAGCTGCTCAACACCTTCGGGACGTGGCGCAGTTTGGTAGCGCGCCTGCTTTGGGAGCAGGATGTCGCAGGTTCAAATCCTGTCGTCCCGACCATATCTTGCGGGCGTAGTTCAATGGTAGAACCCCAGCCTTCCAAGCTGATGACGCGGGTTCGATTCCCGTCGCCCGCTCCATAGGATATCTTTAACGGCTCTGGCTCCTTTTGGTGCCAGAGCCGTTTTCATATACATGCCGGGGACCCCACATCCCCTCCTAAGTTGCGGTGAAATAGTTCCTGGATGGGGGTGCGGACGATTTCTTGGACCGCGCCTAGGCGTATCCAAGCTTCCTGCG
>CATZJG010000001.1:0-254027 GCA_958420355.1 uncultured Collinsella sp. | reverse complement strand
AACAAATCCAAGTTAGACCATTTCAAATGGTTCGATGTCTGCCCGGATGCGACACTGAAGTTAGTGTCCATCCTCGCAGTATCCGGTTCTCAAGGTGCACGCCCCGCGGCTGATCCGGTCCGACCGGGCCGCGCGGCAAGGAGATATATTGCCAGACCGCGAAGCTCTGTGGGACGTCAATTCCACTCTTCACAAGTCCTACACAACATATTGCTTTCTATAGGTAATAGAAAGACTGGTGCGGATCTTCCGCACGTATCAGATGATGACCCTTTGGTTCAGGAATATATGGAGATCGGTCACCTGTAGGTGATTATCTACCCGCGCTTTTAGCAATGTAAACCGCGCTTCAGATAAAAAGAGGGAGCGCCGCGCACAACGCGACACTCCCCTAGCGATTCAAGAGAATCTATTAGGCCTCGAGAGCCTTCTTGGCGATGGTAGCCAGCTCGTTGAAGGACTCGATGTCCTCGTAAGCCATCTGAGCCAGGACCTTGCGGTCGAGCTCGATGCCGGCAACCTTCAGGCCGTGCATGAACTGAGAGTAAGAGATGTCGTTCAGGCGAGCAGCAGCGTTGATACGAGTGATCCAAAGAGAACGGATCTCGCGCTTCTTGTTGCGGCGATCACGATACTGATACTGCAGGGAGTGCTGGACCTGCTCTTTAGCATGCTTGTAAGTACGCGAAGCGGCACCGTAGTAACCCTTCGCACGGTGCATAACGGTACGGCGCTTCTTCTTGGCGGCAACAGCGCGCTTAATACGTGCCATGTTCTATCAACTCCTAGACGGTAAAACGAAAAACGGGAACGCGAACTTAGGCGAGACGCGACTTGATGACCTTGCGGTCGGCAGCGGCAATCTCGGTCTCCTGACGGAAGCCACGCTTACGCTTGGTGGACTTCTTGCTCAGGATGTGGCTCTTGAAAGCCTTGGCGCGCATAAGCTTGCCGGTACCAGTCTTGCGGAAACGCTTCTTGGTGCCGCTGTGGGACTTCATCTTAGGCATGAAATACTCCTTAATCGGTTACAGAACACTAGTTACTTAGTATCGCTTGCCGCTTTATCCTCATCGAAGGCGCCCTTAATCGGGGCGAGCAGCATAAGCATGTTACGGCCTTCCATCTTAGGCTTGGACTCGACCGTAGCGTAAGGCTTGAGATCCTCGGCGAGACGCTCGAGAACGTTAAGGCCCTGCTCCGGGTGAGCCATCTCACGGCCGCGGAACATGATGGTGATCTTAACGCGTGCGCCCTTCTTGAGGAAACGCAGAACGTGGCCCTTCTTGGTCTCGTAGTCGCCAACGTCGATCTTGGGTCGGAACTTCATTTCCTTGACCTCGACCTTGGACTGGTTCTTACGAGCAGCCTTGGCCTTCATGGCCTGCTGGTACTTGAACTTACCGTAGTCCATGACCTTGCAGACCGGCGGCTCCGCGTTGGGAGCGATCTCGACCAGGTCGAGACCCTGATCGTCGGCGACGCGCTGGGCATCGCGGATGGCGAACAGGCCGAGCTGAGAGCCATCGACGCCAATCAAACGGCACGAAGATGCAGTAATCTCGTCGTTGATGCGGGTGTCATCAGACTTAGCTATTTTCCCTACCTCCATTCATAAAAAAATAACCCGGCGCTTCTCAGCAACCAGGTCGTACACATAGACTTCCTCGATTTGAGGAAGGGAATCTAAGTTGTATGACCAGTCAGCTGCTCATTGGCGCCAAAAGGTGGGAACCCTCGGGTTCCTCTTTAGGGCATTGCGGGAACAACGCCTTGCGAATAATAACACGTACAGCGCGTTATCACATTACGTACACGAAAAAGGGGCCTTGACCCCCTTGAACGCTCGCTTGCATGTATGGTGCCCGAGGCGAGACTCGAAGGGCCTTCGCTTCGCGAAGCCCCGGGCTTCGGACGCGCGGCGCCCTCGCCACGCTCCGCTACAAACAGGCCGCAGGCCTGTTTGCTTAACGCTTCGCGCGCTCACGCGAGTTCGGCACGAAAAAGGGGGCCGCAACCCCCTTGAACGCTCACTTGCATGTATGGTGCCCGAGGCGAGACTCGAACTCGCACGTTGTTGCCAACGGTGGATTTTGAGTCCACTGCGTCTGCCAATTCCGCCACTCGGGCACGTAATGCGTGAGTTAGTTTATCACAGCTTTCTACCGATTAGTTCGAAAATGGAACTTCGAGCATTTCGATGAGTTCGACCGTGCGGAGCATCTCGCGCTGACGGCATCCGCGACCGTCGACCGAAGCCTCGCCCATCTGGTTATCGTAAGGGTCCTCGCGCATGCCGTCGAAAGAGGGGTCAAACCCTGCCTGGAATCGATTGTTGGCCACCATACGCCACGGGTCGAGATTGCCAAAGTAGTGACGGCGGCGCCACTCCTCCCCCATCCTGCGAGCAGAAGATCCAAATGACACGTCGGCGTTGAGCCAACCGGTCTGCGGCGTATAGAACTCTGCCCAGTCGTGCGACCCCACCGAATCGGGCGCAACGTACAGGCCGCTCTGCCAACGGGCAGGCACGCCCGCGATACGGCACATGGTGATAAACGTGAGCGCCATAACGCCGCAATCGCCGCGGAGCGAATGCGCGCAGTCATCGGCAATAGATCCCAAAAGCAAGTACGGCGGCTGATAGCGATAGTCGATATGCTGCGTCAGATAATCATAGATAGCACGGGCGCGATCGAGCGGATCCTCGAGTCCGTCAACAACACCGGCCGTCAGCTGCTGCAGATACGGCGTGAATGCAATGTGCGGACGGTCCTCAGAAATATCTTCGGGCAACGGCGCGTCCATACACGGATGCGACGGAAGCGCACCCCCATAAATATCGCGATAAGCGGCATTGATTTGATAGCGATAGGTCACCGAGAATGAGCGATCACTCGAAGAAGACCACGAGGCGGTACGCGCCGAAGCGTTCGCGGGAGCAACAGCACCCTCCGGCGTCATATTGAGAACCTCGATATGAGACTGTTGACGACAGGCGGCGGCAACGGGTAGCCAAGCGCGAACGGTCTCCCCCTCTAGAGCGCCGGGGACAGACAAGGACGCCTTAAGCGTAATAACGCGAGTCAATCCGTTTTGCGACTCCATCTCCTTGAGCATCTCGTTGCGCAGCGCTATTCCGTCCGTAGAATCGGGACGCATGCCGGGGACCTCTTTGGGATATACGCGAAGCGAATCGAGGAAGTTGTCGAGAACGAACAGCTCACCATCGATAAAGCGCCAGTCAATACGCTTACGGTCAATCAGATCGTTAAACTGCTCCTCGGTAAACTCAGGCCACTCCTCGCGAATCATCGCAATAGCTCGATCGCGCGACACCGAAAAATGAAGCGGCGTCTCAAGCATGCGATACCGCTCGGCACGAACGCAGGCAGCAAGCGAGGGATCGGGATTCTGCCCCAAAAGACGATCACAAGCCGCAACAGTCTGCGTCAAATATCCGGCATCCTTGAGTCGAAGAATCTCGGGCGGTAGTCCAATATCGAGATGACGAAAGTCATTACAGCAAACATCAACAGAGCAACCAACAGGACCCTCGTCAATAACCTTCCCATCCGAAGGCAACACATTAACAACAGCCATACTAAAACTCCAAGTCACTAGAACGCTTGAAGTCCATTGTAGCGAGATAAAAAAGAAAGCCCCAACAAGGGAGCCATCAACACCACCGAACGGTAGTCAAAAAAATGAATTCAGCCCAGTAACCCTGTAGCGAGTTAACGAAGGAGGCCCCGTTCACCCGAAGCTTTTCCCATTGCGCGACTTCTGGCAAAGCCAGGTGAGTGCAAGGGAAAAGCGTAGGGTGAACGGGGCCTCCGACGGGAAAGTTAAACCGCTACTTACGCCTTGTTGACGGAGCCAAACTCCTCCATGAGCTCCTTGGTGCGGGCAACGATGTTGTCACGACCAGGCTTGAGGAGCTTGCGGGGGTCAAAGCCCTTGCCCTGCTGATCCTTGCCGGCCTCGATGTACTCGCGAACACCCTTGGCGAAGACGAGCTGCAGATCGGTGTTGACGTTGATCTTGGAGATACCCAGGGAGATGGCCTTCTTGATCTGATCCTCGGGGATGCCGGTGCCACCGTGCAGGACGAGGGGCAGGTCGCCGGTCTGAGCCTTGATCTCGCCCAGGCGCTCGAAGGAAAGGCCAGCCCAGTCGGCAGGGTACACGCCGTGGATGTTGCCGATACCGCAGGCGAGGAAGTCGACGCCCAGGTCAGCAATCTGCTTGCACTCAGCAGGATCAGCGAGCTCGCCGCTGGAGGTCACGCCGTCCTCGGTGCCGCCGATGCCGCCGACCTCGGCCTCGATGGACATGCCCTTGGAGTGGGCAAGCTCAACGAGCTCCTTGGTGCGGTCGAGGTTAAGCTGGAAGGTCTCCTCGTGAGAGCCGTCATACATGATGGACGTGAAGCCGGCCTCGATGCACTTGAAGCAGTCCTCGTAAGAACCGTGATCGAGGTGAAGGGCGACGGGAACGGTAACGCCCGTGGCCTCGACGGCAGCCTTAACCATGTCGGCGCAGACCTTGAAACCGCCCATCCACTTAGCGGCACCAGCGGTGCACTGAAGGATCAGCGGGGACTTGGCCTCCTCGGCGGCCTGGAGAATAGCCAGGGTCCACTCGAGGTTGTTGGTGTTGAAGGCACCGAGACCGTACTTGCCGGCCTCGGCCTTCTTGAGCATGTCTGCTGCGTTGACGAGCATAAAAGAAACCTCCTGTAAGGTTGCTCCGATAACGCCTGAGATTTTACCACGACATACCCGAGCATAAACGTTCGTTTGTTCACGAATACCATCCGATTGGACAAATTTTGACCGTTTGCCCCACAGAATCGACCCACTGGGAAAATAGCTTGACGATTGAGCGGTCTTCGTGGTTCGGAAGACGGCTTCGAGCCTACATCTGCATAAACGGGTTCTGCATAAGTTCGCGCGCCATCGTGGTCGAATCGCCATGGCCCGTCAAGCAAACGGTATCGGGCGGAAGCATCTTGGCAAGTTTGGAGAGCGAGCGCATAATCGCCGCCTCGTCACCGCCGGAAAGATCGGTACGACCGTGGCTGCCCGGGAAAAGCGTGTCGCCCACAAAGGCGATGTTTCCCTGCTCGGTCGCGGCGAACAGGACGATGCCGCCCGGCGTATGCCCCGGCGTCTCGATCACCTGCAGGCAGACGTCGCCCACCTCGATTGTATCGCCCTCGGCAAGCAAGCGCGTCGGCTCACCCGGATCGGGCGTCTCGATACCCCACATGACACGCTGCTCCTCGATATTTGCGCGAGGTACCGTCACGTCCTTAGCGCACAACTCATATAGCGCACTGTCGCCAACGACAGCTCGAACCCCGGCAACCCCGCCAACATGGTCGGCATGACCGTGCGTGCAGACAGAGCCGAGTACGCGCACCTCGGGATGCGCGGTGCGGATATGCTCCACAAGACGCTCGCCCTCCCACGCCGGATCGACGATTAAGCACTCGTCATTCGAAATCACGGCGTAGCTGTTGGTCTGAATCGGGCCGTTGACGAGCGCCTCAATCGAAGCCGTGCCTCGGGGTGTCAGGTCCAAAGTCATATCGTCCATGCGCATACCCTCCTTCTAAAATACGCTCGAGGCACCAAACGATGCCTCGAGCGTAACCAATATCTATGATGCTGAGAGGCTCTCGCACCTACACACGGCGCTTGAGTTGCGCTCCGCCCTCGCCGGGCATAAGACGGCGAGCGTCGTAGACCGAATCGACACTGCTGATGGAAGCCAGCAGCGGATCCAGGCCGCTCGCATCCGAAATCTCGACCATAAAGCGCAGGGTCGCAATACCCTCGCGGTTGGTCGAGGTGGCGGCGGAAAGGATATTGCCGCCTGCATCGCCAATGGCAATGGTGACGTCCTTGAGCAGGCCCATGCGGTCCAGGCACTCGACCACGATCTCGACCTGGAAGAGGGTGTCGGCAGCACCATCCCACTCTACGTCAATCATGCGCTCGGGGTGCTCCATGAGGCCCTTGACGTTGGGGCAGTTGGCGCGATGCACTGAGACACCTCGGCCACGCGTGATGAAGCCGACGATATCGTCGCCCGTCACGGGGTTGCAGCAATGAGCCAGACGGACCAGCAGGCCACTGTTGCTCTCGCCCTTAACGATAATGCCGTTACTTGCGCTCTTGCCACGCTTTTGCGGCTTGCGGTTGGAGCCGCGGGCCGGCTGTTTCACGACCTCGGCGATAGCCTCGGCCTTGGTGAGCTGTTCCTCGGGCTTGGGGTCCAAGATTTGCTCGACCTTATTGCCCACAGCGCGCGGGGCAACCTTGCCGGCACCGACGGCGGCAAACAGGTCCTCGAGCTGCTTGAAGTTAAACTGCTCCGCCACGGCATTGAGCGCACGCGTGGAGCGCGGCGTGGAGATGCCATACCCGCGCTTGCGCAGGTCCTTGGCCAGCATATCGCGGCCGGCGGCAGCGTCGTCGTCCTTAGTCGCGGCGGCAAAGTAGCGACGGATCTTTGACTTGGCGGAAGGCGTCTTGACGATCTTGAGCCAATCACGCGACGGCTTGGAACTCTTGTTAGTCAGGATCTCGACACGGTCACCCGTCTTAATCTCGTGCGTGAGCGGAGCCACCGCACCGTTGATTTTGGCGCCGACGCAATGGTTTCCCACCTCGGTGTGAACGGCGTAGGCAAAGTCGAGCGGTGTAGAGCCGGCACGAAGCGCCATGACCTCGCCCTTGGGCGTAAAGACGAAGATCTCCTGATCGAACAGATCGACCTTCAGCGAGTGCAGGTATTCCTTGGCATCGGTGATCTCGTCGGAAGCCGCCCAATCGAGCGAATGCTTGAGCCAGTTGATCTGGTCGTCCAAACGTTGAGCGTCATTGGTCTTGGAAGCAGACGATCCGCCCGACTTCTTATATAGCCAGTGGGCGGCAATGCCGTACTCGGCCTGCTCATGCATCTCATAGGTTCGAATCTGAATCTCGAGCGGGCGGGCCGTGGGGCCGATAACCGTCGTATGGAGCGACTGGTAGTTATTGACCTTGGGCATGGCGATATAGTCTTTAAAGCGACCGGGCATGGGGTGCCACAGCGTATGCACCGCGCCGAGCGTGGAGTAGCAATCGCGCACCGAATGCGTGATGACGCGCAGTGCCACCAGGTCGTAGATCTCGGAGAACTCCTTGCCCTTGCGCTTCATCTTTTGGTAGATGGACCAATAGTGCTTGGAACGGCCGTTGATCTGGAAGCCTTCCAGGCCAATGCGGTTGAGCTCGTCAGTGAGTGTCTTGATGGTCTCAGCCAGATAGCGCTCACGGACCTCGCGCGACTCCGCCACCATGCGCGCGATGCGCTGGTAGGCATCGGGCTCCAGGTAGAAGAAGGACAGGTCCTCGAGCTCCCACTTAATAGAGCTCATGCCCAGGCGGTCGGCCAAGGGCGCGTACACGTCCATGGTCTCGCGAGCCTTAAATAGGCGACGATCCTCGCGCAGGGCTGCCAGCGTTCGCATGTTGTGCAGACGGTCGGCAAGTTTAACGATGATGACGCGAATGTCCTTGGACATGGCAAGGAACATCTTGCGCAGCGTGAGCGCCTGCTTCTCGTCCATGCTGTCGACTTCGATGTTGGTGAGCTTGGTCACGCCATCGACGAGCTCGGCCACCGTATCGCCAAACAGGCCGGAAACATCGGCGAGCGAGGTCTCAGTATCCTCGACGGTATCGTGCAGCAGCGCGGCGCACACCACATCGCAGTCCATCTTGAGATCGGCCAGAATGATGGCCACCTCGACGGGATGGTTGATGTACATCTCACCCGAGCGCCGCTTTTGGTTGCAATGCTTCTCGGCAGCAAAGCAGTAGGCCTGCTCAACCTTAGAAAAGTCGTCCTCATTCATATATTTGAGGCACAGACGCTCCAGCTTGTCGTAGCTGTCCGCCACAATCTCGGGCGGCAGCTCATCGGCATGCTTATAGTGCTCCATCTCCGAAAACGGCTGGAGGGTGGAATCATGGGCGGTACGGGCTGCGGCATCCATCGAGGTCCCCTTCCCCTAGGCCCGCGGTACGATCGGGCGGTTAACTTTGGCTAGCATATCAGAAGCGCACGAATCGAGCGCCCAGCTCCGGAAAGCCGAAAACTCCATGCGCGAGCGCAAGCCCTCCAAATAGCGAATTGACCTGCTCAATTGCACGCGGCCGGGGTTTTCGGCCATCGCGATGCGACGCGTATCGTCAAACCCCGAAACGCGACAGAAACCAAGCTCTTCGAAGATTCCTAGGCCGCTTTCCACCGAGCGCTCGTCGACCGGCGTGCGGGCATCGATGGCAAGGCACATCTGCGCGATGTCGATATCGCTTGCGCAGAATGAATCATCCCCGGTCTTGCCGCGGTTGGAGCGCCACATGGTCTGCAGCGCGCGATAGAGTGTAACGAGCTCGTCGCGCTCGGGTGCGTAGCAGTCGAGCAGGCGCTCGTTAATGCGGGCATCGCGCGACGAATAGAGCAGGTGGATCACGGCGGGCTGGCCATCGCGACCGGCACGGCCGCTCATCTGGTTAAACTCAATGCCGCCAAACGGCATGTGATAGAGCACGACATGGCGGATATCGGGCAGGTTGACGCCCTCGCCAAAGGCAGATGTCGAGACGATGCAGCTGAGGCTGCCGTCTCGGAATGCTTCCTCCACGCGACGGCGATCGGAACGCGCAAGCCCCGCGTTATAGAACGCGATATGGGTTGCGCAATCGGGCACACGCTTGCGCAACGTCTTGGCGAGCGCCACGGACTGGTCGCGCGAATTGACGTAAATGACGGTCTTCTCCCCCGTCGCCACGATCGACACCAAACGGTTCTCGCGGCTCGCAAGATCTCGGTCGTCCTCGAGCTGCAGGTTCTCGCGCACCGTCTCGTCGACCACCGTGTGAGTGATCGGAAGCATGCGGGCAAGCTCGGCCACGACCGGAGCCGTCGCGGTGGCCGTCGCAGCCATAACGACCGGGTCGCCCAGAGCTTTGAGGATATCGGGCATGTCAAGATAGGCGCTGCGGTCGCCGCCCTTGGCAAGACCGGCATGATGCGCCTCATCGATAACGACAAAGCCGATGCGGCCCGAACGCGCGAAGCGGTCACGGTGGATAGATAGGAACTCGGGCGTCGTGAGCACGATACCGGTGCGGCCCGAAGCTAGGCCGGCGAACACGTCATCGCGTGCGGCCTCCACGGTCTCGCCGGTCAGCACGCCAACGCCAATGCCAAGCGATGCCATCGTCGACGAGAGGTGATAGGCCTGGTCGGCAACAAGCGCACGCAGCGGATAGACAAAGATGCTCGCACGTCCGCGAAGCACCGCCTCACGCGCGGCATGCACATGGAAGATGAGCGACTTGCCGCGGCCCGTTCCCATAACCGCCAAGACACTCTGGTGATCGGCCAAGGCGTCGAGCGCCTCAGCCTGCGCGCGGTGCGGCTGGTTCGATCCGATAAAGCCATGGATAAGCGAGCGCGTGAGCTCGGTATAGGAAAGCTGGGCGAGCGTCTCGCGCTTGCGCGACTCCAGGCGCAGGCCGGAATCCGTCGGCTGCACGCCACGACGAAGCTCGCATGCCGGATCGTCGACGCTGGGCAGCGTGGTATCGCGGACCAGAACATCCTTGACCATGAGCTTGGGCTTCACACGACCCTGCCAATGCTCGGCAACGGCCTCGAACACCAAGTCGACAGCGCTATCGCAGTTGATGAGCTTATCGATTTGCGGCACGCGGAACATAATGGCCGGCACACTCGCGGCGCCATCGGTCGCCACAAAGCGCATGTGCTCACCGGTTTTGCCCACCACGGCGCGATCACACATCGTCACGCCCTCGGCAGCCAGCAGCGGCACCTTGTTGCCCTGGCCAAACGGCTCAAGACGGGAAATCTGCTCTATAGTCTCGATATTCAGCTCGGAAAGGTCGACCGTGGCGGCAACCTCGTCAGTGTCCTCAAAGTCCTCGGCGGAAAGCTCCGATAGCACGGCCGAAAGGCGACGGCGGAACTCGTCGAGCTTGGATGCCTCGATAGTCACACCCACCGCACCGGCATGTCCGCCGCGACGAATCATCAGGTCGGAACAGCGCTCGATGGCGTCAAACAGGTTAACTTTGCCCACCGAGCGACCAGAGCCGCGCGCGATACCGTCCTCGATCGAGAACAGCAGCGCCGGCACGTGGTAGCGGTTGGTCAGACGGCTTGCCACGATGCCCTTGACGCCCTCGTGCCAGCCTTCGCCGCCCACGACGATCGCGCGTCCGCCGTCATAGGTCTCCTCGACCTTTGCCATGGCATCGCGCGTGAGCTCCGCCTCGATCTCACGGCGCTGGCGGTTGATTTCCTCGAGCTCAGCCGCCAGTGCGCTTGCTTCGATGGGATCGCGGGCAAGCAGCAGGTCGAGCGCCAGCTTGGGATCGGCCATGCGACCGGCAGCGTTTAAGCGAGGAATGAGCGAGAATGACAGGCCATCCGCCGTAATGCTCGAAAGGTCCGCCTTGGCGAGCGCGGCAAGCGCGATATAGCCGGGGCGAGCGGTTACGCGCATCTGCTGGATGCCCTCGGCAACCAGCGCGCGGTTCTCGGGCGTGAGCGGCATCATGTCGGACACGGTGCCCAGCGCCGCGACCTCGATTAGCGAACGCCAATACGACGGCTTGCCCAGGCGCTCACCCAGGACTTGCACCAACTTGAGTGCCACGCCGGCACCGGCAAGCTCACGCGAAGGACCATCGTCATCGAGCTTAGGGTCGGTCAGGGGTACGCCCTGCGGCACCTGATCGGAGGGCTCGTGATGGTCCGTGACCACCAAATCGATCCCCAGGCTCTTCAGATAGGAAACCTCTTCCTTGGCGGCAATGCCGTTATCGACGGTCACGATCAGCTGGGGGCGAGCGAGCTCGTTAACGCGGTCGAGCGCCGCGCGCGAAAGACCGTAGCCCTCATCAAAGCGATGCGGAATAAACGGCGTGACATCGGCGCCAAACGTGCGCAGCGCCTCGGTCAACAGGCAGGTCGACGTAATACCGTCAACGTCAAAATCGCCAAAGACTGCAATGTGCTCGTGGTTGCGAATAGCACGCTCGACGCGGTCGGCAACGACCGACATGCCCGGGATAATGAGTGGGTCGGCCCAGTCGCGATCGAGCGAAGGCGTCAAAAACAATTGGCCCTCTTTGATTGAGCCAATGCCGTGCGCGACCATAATGCGCGCCACCAGCCCGGGAATGCCCAGACCAGCCGAAAGCTCCTTTTCGAGCTCGGGTTTTTGCTGAGCGACCGCCCAGCGATGCGTCGTCTTAAGCGATGACATAGGCACCCACCCCCGATAGGGGCAGGTCGCCGCGATACCTCTCACGGTTCATAGCGATGAGTCCTCTGTGTATGCCCGCTTCGGCAGGCAGATCTGTTGAACGGATTTATTATACCGTGCGGCGCGGACGCAAATCGCCGCAGCATGCCGCGGTTTCGGTAAACGATGCCGGTAATAGCCTCGAAATAATCGAGCGTTTCTGACGCACGGACACATGTGAGCGTCTAGCATATCCAGTCAAAACGGATTCACGAGCAAAGGGAGTCACAAGAGCATATGAAGCAATGGGTTGGACTGGGCAAGTTTCTCGCGGGGCACATGCAAATCATCGTTCCGATTTGTGTGGCGCTCGGCGTGCTCTTTCCTCAACAGATCGGCGTTCTCAAGCCCATCGTTCCCACCTTGTTTGCCTTTATGACGTTCCAAGGTGCGCTCAGCAACACCTTTCACCAGGTAGCCGAGGTGTTCCACCGTCCGCTGCACCTGATTCTGGCGTTGTTGGTCTCGGCGGCGCTTATTCCCATCGCGGCCTACGCCATGGGATCGTTGTTCTTTGGTTCCAACCCCAACCTTGTCTGCGGCATCGTGCTCGAATACAGTGTGCCCGTGGCAGTCACCGCTTTTATGTGGATCAGCATGTTCGGCGGCAACGGCCCGCTCGCGCTCACCATCATCCTGACGTCCTCGGTCATCTCCCCTGTGACGATTCCGCTTACGCTCAAGCTCCTGCTGGGCGCCACCGTCTCGATCGACATGCCGAGCATGATGCAGAACATGGCCTTTATGATCGCCATCCCCGCCGTGCTCGGCATCGTGATCAACGAGCTCACGCGCGGATGGGGGCACGAAAAACTCTCCCCCGCGCTCTCGCCCGCCTGCAAGTTCATGATGATGGGCGTTATCGCCTCCAACTCCACCGCCATGAGCGAGTACGTGCTGCACATGAACGCGGTGCGCTTGGAAGTCGCCCTCTTTATTTTGGTCTTCGCCATCAGCGGCTTTGTCGTCGGCATTCTGGTCGCCCGCGCGCTGCATCTGCCATATAGCGAAACGACCACCATGTGCTTTACCTGCGGCATGCGCAATATCTCTTCGGGCGCCGTCATCGCCACGCAATACTTTCCGGGCGAAGTTGTGTTTCCCGTCATGTGTGGAACGTTGTTTCAGCAGGTGCTCGCCTCGCTTATCGGGCACTTCTTTGAGCGTCTGACCGGCGAGGAGCGCGCCGCCCAGCGCAAGCGCGTCGAGGCCGGCCGCGATGCAATGGCGCGCTAAACCGTCCGCAGTGTGCGGGCGCTCACTTTACGATGTGAGCGCCTCCAGATGTGCGCGGAGTCGCTCCGCATCGACATCGAGCGTGGTCTCAGCATTGACCTGAGCCAGCCGATACCCGACAAAGTAGGGTGAAACCACCCAACGTGGAAGCGCCTTGGCAATGGTCCGGCCGCTCATGTGATAGAAGAACAGGTTGTACGACTCTGCACGACCGCCATGGTGCTCGTGCAAGATATAGCGCAGAGCTACCTGGATTGCATCGGCGAAGAGATCCGCCTCGGCTTGGTCTCTCGTGTCATCGCTGGCGGCGATTCCCTGCGGGGCTGAAACGTTGATCTCAAAGAACCCCATGATCGGTTCGGTTGAGATGTTGACCGCGATTCTCCCCTGTCGCCAGACATTGATGCCTTCGAAATTGGCAGAAGTCAGCGAAGCATAGCCGTCTTCCTGCTCCAAACCCACAATCTGCATGTGCGGATGGACCAGACTGCCGCCCGAAAGTGGGCCCTTGTTCTTGTACATGAGCACACTGCGGTACTGTTGGGAATCGATCATCTGCTGCCAACAGCCCAGGGCAAACCGCATCACATGATGCAGCTCATCCGGTTCATAGGTCACCAGGTCGGCGTCGTGATTGGCAGACTCGATCAATACGGTCTGACGTGTGGCCCGCAAGGTCTTGAACTTATTCTCGAGCCAGATACAGTCACCATCGCGCTGGATGATGTTGGCAAGTCCCTCCGTGTCGCAAAAGGGGCACGCGGTGCCAGGGCGATGATTATCGTCGGGCTTACCGCTCGCCTGCTGAACGTCAAATACCAGCGCCACGGGTTATACCTCCAGCGGCACGATCTTGGTGCCATGGAGCTCGGAGACGCCTAGCGCCGCCGCGACCGCGTCGCGATTTGCCGTAGTGATGCCGCCGCCGGGAAGGATGGTCAAACGATCGCCCGCATACTCGATTAAACGAGCCAGGTAATCGAAATTATCCTCGATCGACGTACCGGCAGCGCCGCCATGCGTGAGGATGCGCGTAACGCCGCAGTCGGCAAGTGTATCAATCGCATCGAGCTGAGCCTCGGGCGAGAGCTGGTCAAATGACATGTGGAAGGTGATGTCGATGGGATCACGCTTACATTCCTCGGTCGCGCAGCCCGCAGCCATCACGAGGGCGCCAAGCGTAAGTTCGTCGAGCGCCCATCCGCCAGCGCAGGGTTTGCAGCAGCCAAAGACCAAGCCGTCAACGCCCGCACTCACGGCAAGGCCCAAGTCCATCTCCATCATGCGCAGCTCATCCTGGTTGTAGTGAAAGTCGCCGCCACGCGGACGAATCATGCACATCACCCGTGCATCGTGCTCGTGGACATAGTTGGTCGTAGCGCTGATAACGCCGGCCGAGGGCGTGGTGCCACCAACGGCAAGGTTGTCGCACAGCTCGATACGCCTTGCACCGGCATCGATAGCCGCCGGCACCCGCTCAAAGTTCTCGGCACAAAACTCGTACACCATAGATAGACCCCCAAAGACAGCAGATGTTTTCCGACGGGCATTGTCACACATCCCCATGAAGTTGCGGTGGAATAGGGACTGTTTTGGCCTCTGAGACTCCCATTTAGTCCCTATTCCACCGCAACTTAAAGGGGGTAGTCATTGGGGACGTTCTTAAACGACTACCCCCAAGTATCAGACCAAAGTAACGCCGCAGGCAGACGACGGACAGCGAGCGGGCACCAGAGCGAACAAATTGGCATGAAAAGAGGACGGCATAGACCTTCTGGTCATGCCGCCCTCTTTGAATGACAAGTTGTCGCTCTGGTGCCCGCGCAGCGTCGACTGGTCCGCCGTTCGGTAGAACGGCGGAACCTCCTAGCCACCCAGATAGGCCTTGCGGACGTTATCGTCGTGCAGGAGTTCTTGGCCCGTGCCGGTCATGGTGATCTTGCCGGTCTCGAGCACGTAGCCGCGTGTGGCGATGGAAAGAGCCATCTGTGCGTTTTGCTCGACCAGAAGCACCGTGGTGCCGGCCTTGTGCAGGTCCTCGACAATCTGGAAGATCTGCTCAATCAGAATCGGCGCCAGACCCATGGAAGGCTCGTCGAGCATAAGCAGTTTGGGGTTACTCATAAGAGCGCGCCCCATAACAAGCATCTGCTGCTCACCGCCCGAAAGGGTGCCGGCGACCTGGCGACGGCGTTCCTTCAGGCGCGGGAACTGCTCGTAGACGCGCTCGAGGCCCGAAGCCACCGTGGACTTGGGCTGCGTGTAGGCGCCCATCTCCAGGTTCTCCTCAACCGTCATCTGCAAAAAGGCGCGACGACCCTCGGGAACCTGAGCCAGGCCCTTACCAACCAGCTTGTCGGCGGGCGTATGGGTAATGTCCTCGCCCATAAACTTGATGGAGCCGGTCTTGGAGCGCAGCAGGCCCGAGATGGTCTTGAGCGTTGTGGACTTGCCGGCACCGTTGGCACCAATCAAGGCCACGATCTCGCCCTCGTTAACGTTAAAGGAGATGTCCTTGATGGCGTGGATGGCGCCGTACCAGACGTTGATGTTGTAGACGGAAAGCATCGGCTCTGCCATTTAGTTCTCCCCCTTATCCTGCTTACCCAGATACGCCTCGATAACGGCGTCGTTGTTCTGGATTTCCTCTGCCGTGCCCTTGGCGATAACCTTGCCAAAGTTAAGCACGCAGATGCCCTCGCAGATGTTCATAACGAGCGACATATCATGCTCGATAAGCATGATGGCAATGCCAAAGGTGTCGCGAATCTTGACGATGTTCTCCATGAGCTCCGCGGTCTCGGACGGGTTCATGCCGGCGGCAGGCTCGTCGAGCAGCAGTAGCTTGGGGTTGGTGGCAAGCGCGCGGACGATCTCCAAACGACGCTGAGCGCCGTAAGGCAACGATCCGGCCTGCTCGTTTGCCAGATGTTCCATATCAAAGATGGACAGCAGCTCCATGGCGCGCTCGTGGGCGGCCTTCTCGTGCTTCCAATACGTCGGCAGGCGCAGCACGCCCTCAAAGCCGGAGTAGCGCTCCTGGTTGTGCAGGCCGACCTTAACGTTGTCCTCCACCGTCATGGTGTTGAACAGGCGAATGTTCTGGAACGTACGGGCAATACCCATGCGGTTGACCTGGTAGACCGACTTGCCCGAAGTGTCCTCACCGTCGAGCAGGATGGTGCCGTGCGTAGGCTGGTACACCTTGGTGAGCAGGTTGAAGACCGTGGTCTTGCCGGCACCGTTGGGGCCGATGAGACCGGCAATCTCGGTCTTGCCGATGGTTAGGCTAAAGTCGTCGACCGCCTTAAGGCCGCCGAATTCAATGCCCAGGTGAATGCACTCGAGCGCCGGGCGCTGGCCCAGGTCGCGGTCGGGAACGATGGCGCCAGAAGGATACGGGACCATCTTGCCCTTGTTGAACTCAAACTTACTGGGCATCGGCTGCCACCTCCTTCTTGGAAGCAAAGCGATCCTTAATGCGTGCGAAGAACGCCTTGAGCTGTGGGTTGTTGGTAAAGACCATGACCAGAATCAACACGATGGCGTAGATGAGCATGCGGTAGTCCGAAAACTGACGGAGCAGCTCGGGGAGCACCGTGAGCAGCGCCGCGGCGATAACGGAGCCGCGCATGTTGCCCAGGCCGCCCAGGACCACGAACACCAGAATGAGAATGGACGTATTGAAGTCGAACTTAGTGGCGGAAAGCTGCGAGAAGTTACCGCCGAACAGAGCTCCGGCAGCACCGGCGAGGGCAGCGGAAACCACGAAGGCGATCATGCGGTACTGGGTGACGGAGATGCCCACAGACTCGGCAGCGATCTTGTTGTCGCGCACGGCAATAATGGCACGACCGGTACGGCTGCGAACCAGGTTGAGCACAATCACGAGCGCGACCATAACCAGGATTGCGCCGGCAAGGAAGGTCGAATAGGTCGACACGCCCGATGCACCCTGCGCGCCCTTGATGATGGCGGTGCCGTCCTCGAGCAGGTGCAGGTCGTCGATCGTGGAGTTACCCGTGATGTTAAAGATCACATGCAGGCCGCGGGAATCGACGCCCACAATGAGGCAGGTGACGACCTCTTTGATAATCTCGCCAAAAGCCAGGGTCACGATGGCCAGATAGTCGCCGCTCAGGCGCAGGACCGGGATGCCGATCAAGAAGCCCAAGATGGCAGCGGCGATAGCGCCGACCACAATGCTGATGATCAGACGCATCGGATCAGACGGAACGGTGCTCTCCAGCGCGACGGCAGTGACGATGCCCGTATAGGCGCCGACGCTCATAAAGCCCGCGTGGCCCAGCGACAAGTCGCCCGCGATGCCGACGACGAGGTTAAGGGAGATGGCCATGACGATATAGGCTGTGATGGGAACCAGCTGACCGGCGATCATGCGCGGGATCATGTGGTTGGACTGCATAAAGAACACGATGGCGAACGCCACAACGCACATGGCGTACGTGACAAAGTCGTGACGCGTCTGTTTGTCTTTAAGAAACTTCATAACGCTCACCTACACCTTCTCGGGGACGTACTTGCCCAAGAGGCCGGCAGGCTTGACGAGCAGGACGATGATCAAAACACCAAAGACGATGGAGTTGGCAAGGCTCGTGGAAATGTAAGCCTGCGCCATCGCCTCGATGATGCCGATGAGAATGCCGCCGACAAAGGCGCCGGGGATGGAGCCGATGCCGCCGAAAACGGCAGCGTCGAAGGCCTTGATGCCAGGCATGGCGCCCGTGGTGGGCTGCAGGACCGGCGAGTAGGAGCACAGGAGCACGCCGGCGATGGCAGCGAGGGCGGAGCCGATGGCGAACGTCATCGAGATGGTGCGGTTGACGTTGATGCCCATGAGCTGAGCGGCGGCCTTATCCTCGGACACGGCGCGCATGGCCTTGCCCATCTTGGTCTTACCTGTAAAGAACATCAGGCCGGCCATGATAACCAGGCAGGCGACGATGGTGACGAGCGAGACGGCGCTTACGTTAAACTTGGCCAAGAACTCCGGCACCGGGAAGGTGACGAGCGAAGTGAAGTTCTTGGGCGTGGCGCCCCACAGAAGCTGCGCGGCGTTCTGCAGGAAGTAAGACACGCCGATGGCCGTGATCAGAACGGCCAACGGGCCCGCTTGGCGCAGCGGCTTATAGGCCAGACCCTCAATGAGAACACCGAGAACCGTGCAGACCACACAAGAGAGAACTACAGATGCCCAGCCCGGGAGGCCGAGATACGACGTGGCGCAGAACGAGACATAGGCACCGACCATGATGACGTCGCCGTGAGCGAAGTTGAGCATCTTGGCGATACCGTAAACCATGGTGTAGCCCAACGCGATGATGGCGTAGACGCTGCCCATGGACAGGCCGTTGACCAGGTATTGGATAAAGACCGTCATGTTCCACATCCCCCTTTCGAATAGGTTTCCAGTTAATGTATGAAACAGGGACGTTACACTGTCCCTAGATACCAAGCAAGCAGGGAAGGCCAAAACCTCCCCTGCTTGGGATCAAAACCGCTCTATGTAAGGCGGCCAATTAGGCCTGTACGTACTTGCCGTCGGTGATGACGTACGCCGTGGGCTCCTTCTGGACCTGGCCCTTATCGTTCCAGGTGAGCTTGCCGGTCAGACCGTCAACGGTAATCTTGAGCATAGCCTTGGACAGCTTCTCGGCGGCCTCGGTCGGATCGGCGTCGACACCAAGACCGGCCTCCTTGACGGCCTCGGCCACCGCGTGCACGCCGTCGTAGGCGTCGGCGGCAAACTGGTCGGGGGTATCGCCGTACTTATCCTTGTAAGCGTTAACGAAGTCGGCGTTCTTCTCGTCGTCGGCGGAGAACGGGGTCATGAGCAGCAGGCCCTCGGCAAGAGAGGTATCGAAGCCCTCAACGCCCAGGATGCCGTCCATGCCGTCGCAGCCCATCATCTTGACGTCGTAGCCCATGTCCTTGGCGTTCTTGAGCAGGACGGACGCCGGCGTGTAGTAGATCGGCGCAAAGATCATGGTGGCGCCGGCCTGCTTGGCCTTGGTCAGCTGGTTGGTAAAGCTCGTGGCGGAGTCGTCCTTAAAGGTCTCCTCGTCAACAATCTCGAGCTTGGACTCAGCGGCCTGGGCCTTAAAGGAATCTGCGATGCCCGAAGAATAGGCGTCGCCGGAGTTATAGAACAGCACGAACTTCTCGTCCGCATACTTCTGCGCCAGGAACTTGGCAGCGTTGACACCCTGGTTGGGGTCGGTGAAGCAAACCTGGAAGACGCAATCCTTGCCGTCGGTGACGTCCTCGGAGGACGCGGACGGGGTGATCATGAACGTCTTGGGGTCGTTACCGCACTCGGCGGCAACGGCAACCGACGCACCCGTGGTGGTCGGGCCGACGAGGGCCTGCATGCCCCAGTCGAGCAGGGTGTTGAAGGCGTTGACGGCCTTCTCGCCGTCGGCCTGGTCATCCTCGGCCTTGCTGGCAAGCGGCAGCTCCTTGGTCGAGAAATCCTTGCAGCCAAGCTCGACACCCTGGGTAACGGACTTGCCGTAGGACGCGTTGGCGCCGGTCAGCGGGCCGATGGTACCGATCTTAAACGAAGCGTCGCTCGAAGCGGAACCGCTGTCGCCGCCGTTGGAGGAGCAGCCAGCTAGAATGGACATCGCCCCCAGACCTGCTGCGCTCGCGATAACGCTCCTGCGATTCATAACAGGGTTCAATGACTTACCGGTGAGGCTCGACATGCGGCTCTCCTCTCAAATCTCGTCGGGTTTCGGTTACCCGACAGGCCATCCTTCGCCGTGTTCGGCGTTCGCAAAATACTAGACGCTTTAGTTAAGGAAAGTGGCGATTATTTCAACTTTTCTTTTGCTTTGTCCATTTATCCATATTTATGCGTATTTCTATCAGTTTATGCAGTTTAGCCACTTTATTATGTGAAAGTAATGTTTCTGTTCTGTTACAAGCGCCCTTGCCCTGAATAAAACGGCCTCACCGGTCTCGTTATATGCACTTAGGCGGAGATGTACTTGCCGTCCTGGATTACATAGGCTGTCCATGCCGTCGGCACCCATTAGTGTCATGTCGTAGCTCATGTCCTTGGCGTTCTTGAGCAAAACGGACGCTGGGGTGAAATAGATCGGGGCAAAAATAAGCGTGGCTCCGACAAGGAAACTCCTGCGGTTAAGTACGTTGTTGATGCTAAGCATGGTGCCCCCCTCTTCGCTGGCCGCAGTGCGGCCGTCTTGCGGTACGGGGCAAACCTTATGGTGCAAACGTTGACAGTTTGTTACGGAGTTCCGTTTGTAGCGAGCATGTTTCCAATGTTTCCGCAGCGTTTCGGGGGTGCCGTTTTGTGCGACTCCTGTTGCCTGGCGAGCACGCGCCCTCGGTTCACGCTAGAATGCACTCAACCTTTAAGCGGTTAATCCATCCATAAGATGCACGAAGGAGCTATCTATGAGCGAACCCCTGCGCACCGTGAACGTCGGTCTGATCGGTCTGGGAACCGTCGGCGGCGGCGTGGCCCGTCTGATCAAGAGCCACCACGATGAGTACCTGGCAGCCTACGGCATCGACCTTAAGCTGACCCGCGCCTGCGCGCTTGCTTGGGAGCAGGCCGAGGCGGCAGGCATTGAGCGCGAGGCCTTTACGAGTGACTGGCACGACGTCGTCAGCGACCCCGCCGTCGACATCGTCGTCGAGCTGATCGGCGGTGAGCATCCCGCAACCGAGATCTTCACCACTGCCTTTGAGCACGGCAAGCACGTCGTCTCTGCCAACAAGGCCCTACTGGGCCGTCACGTCGAGACGCTTGCCGAGAAGGCACGCGCGTGCGGCGTGCAGATTAAGTGCGAGGCCAGCTGCGGCGGCGGCATCCCCATCGTGAGCACGCTTGAGCACGACCTGGTGGGCAACAAGATCCTGACCATCGCCGGTATTCTCAACGGTACCACCAACTACATCCTGTCGCGCATGGACGCCGAGGGTGCCGATTACGCCGACGTGCTCGCCGACGCGCAGGCCAAGGGCTATGCCGAGGCCGACCCGTCCGCCGACGTCGACGGCTTCGACGCCGCCAGCAAAACGGCGATCCTCGCCTCCATCGGCTTTGGCACCCGTGTGACCACCGACGACGTATACCAGCAGGGCATCCGTACCATCGGCGCCGAGGACATCGCCCAGGCACGCGAACTCGGCTACACCATTAAGCTGCTCGGCATCGCCCGCAACACCGACGCCGGCGTCGACGTCCGCGTGCATCCCACGCTGATCCCCGCCGACCACATGCTCGCCAAGGTCAACGGCGCCATGAACGCCGTCTACGTGGTGGGTGACGCCGTGGGCGAAACCATGTTCTACGGTGCCGGCGCAGGCTCCTTCCCCACCGCAAGCGCCGTCGTGGGCGATATCCTGTCGCTCTCCGAGCAGATCAGCCGCGGCGTGGCTCCGCTTCCCGAGATTGAGCCCTATGGTCACAACCTCGCCTTTAAGCCCATGGACGAACTCCAGACCAAGTACTATGTGCGTCTGAAGGTCGCCGACCGCGTGGGCGCCCTGTCCGAGACGGTCGACATCTTTGCCAAGCACAACATCTCGATCTCGCTCATCAACCAGGTCGAGGACGGCAAGTCGGGCGTCAGCGATGCCTGCTCGGTCATCTTCTTGACGCACCGCGCACTCGAGAAGGACGTCCAGGCTGCCGCCGCCGAACTTGCCAGCGTCGACTGCGTGGCCGAGGTCGCCAACGTCCTGCGCATCGAGGACGTTGAGGCCTGGACCGAAGGCGTTATGGCGAACTAGCCCAACGCTCGCCTAGCAATACGCGCCTTGAGGGCTCCCGTCCGATGTAGGACGGGAGCCCTTTTGTCACCTGCCGTAAGCACAACGGCAGAGCATATTTGCGCGAGCCGCTCATCGGTAACGCGGGCTACCGTTCACCGATATGCAAACGCGGCCGATTCCGGCTACCGCTACGCTGAGCTGCGTATGTCCGCCCGCGATGAGAGGAAGCACCATGTTGCTCGAGGGCAAGAAAGCAATCATCACCGGAGGCACGCGCGGCATCGGCTATGCCATCGCCTGCCGTTTTATCGAGGAGGGTGCCGCCGTCACCGTCTTTGGCTCGCGTCAAGAGACCGCCGATGCGGCCGTTGAGAAGCTGACAGCCGCCTATCCCGACGCCAAGGTCTGGGGCCGCTCCTGCGACCTCACCTCACTCGAAGCCGTGACTGAGGCCTTTACCCAGGCTGCAGCCGACATGGGCGGCTTGGACACGGTCGTCAACAATGCCGGTATCTCCCAGCGTTCACCCCTCTTGGACTACACGGCCGAGGAGTTCGCCAAAGTCATGGACCTCAACGTCGTCGCCGTCTTTAATGGCCACCAGGCAGCCGCCAAGATCATGACCGAGGCAGGTCATGGCGGCACCATCACCACCACGAGTTCGATGGTCGCCAAGTACGGTCAGCCCTCCGGCGTTGGCTATCCCACGTCCAAGTTTGCCGTCAACGGTATGGTCCAGTCGCTCTCGCGCGAGCTCGCCCCCATGGGCATCCGCGTCAACGCCGTCGCGCCTGGCGTAACCAAGACCGATATGGTCGCCAACCTGCCCGAAGAGGTTATTAAGCCCATCATCGCCACCATTCCGCTGGGTCGCATGGGCGAGCCCGAGGATGTCGCCAACGCCTTTGTTTTCCTGGCGAGCGACATGTCCTCCTACGTCACGGGCGCCGTGTTCCCCGTCGACGGAGCCGCCCGCTCCTAAAGGTCGCAAATCACGACTTCGAACCTCAACGAGGCCCAACGCAAAAGGCGCGCTGTCTGCATCAACCGCAGGCAGCGCGCCTTGTTCTGCTTGCAGGGGAAGCTGCGTCCCGGTATTTCAGCTCAGAACGGGGCGCAGTTTCCCTCAGGGCCTTCTTTCGGAAACTATGTCCCATTCTGGGCGCGCATTCTGGGACACGCTTTCCGCAACGGGTCTCTCGCGGAAACTGCATCCCACTCTGAGCGCCCATTCCAGGACACAGTTTCCCAACTGCCCCTGTTTCGGAAACCATATCCCGTTCCGAGCCTTCAAAGCGGGACGCGGCTTCCCCGAGAGAGTATCGACTACTTGCCGTCGTCGTCCTCGGCTTCTTCTCTTGCATAGAGCTCCAACATGCGGCGGCGGTATTCGCGCACGGCGAGCTTGGCGCGCTCCAGGCGGCGACGCTCGCGCGGAGTCAGCTCGGACGGGTCGACCTCGTCTCCATAGGTCTTATCGGCAAGCAGGTGCGCAGCGTCCACGATGCGGGCATCGATGTGGCCGCTCGCCGCCTCGGCGGAAAGACGCTCGGCAATCGTATCGAGCGTAGGCAGGCCCTCGAATACGCGACCATGACCATGCGAAGTCAGCAGCTCATGCTCGCGCGCGAGCAAGCTCGCTAGGTCGTGGTGGGCGCGCAAGATGTCGAGCGCATCGGATGGATGCTCGGCAACCTCTGCCACGGCGGCGACCGGCGCGGCATCCACCACGCGGTAAAAGAGCTGCGCGAGCAATGGCATCAAGAACACCGTGATGGCACCGGCGGCAACCATGACCGACGCAATATCTTGCGACAGCGCGCCCGCGTTGACGGCAACGCTCGTAACGGCAACGATGATCGGCAGCGCCGTGGTGCAGTACAGGGCCACGGTAATGCGACCATACGCCGACACATCGCGCGTCGCAGGACAAATGCTCATGGAAATAAGAATGGGCACGGCACGAATAATCAACAACGCCACGATAAAGCCCACGAGCAGACCCGGGCGCGACGCCACGGCCGTCAGATCGATCTTTGCGCCCGATACGGTAAAGAACACCGGAATCAAAAAACCGTAGGCCAGACCGTCGAGCTTGGTCTCGAGCGTATGGTTGCCCTCGGGGATGATGTAGCGCAAGACAAAGCCGGCGGCAAAAGAACCCAACACAATGTCGAGATCAAAGACGGCCGAGAAAGCCACGAGTGTGACCAGGATGAGCACCGTCAGGCGCACGAAGGTCTGCGACGTGGTATCGGCGCGTTCCTCGACAAACGCAAAGAAGCGGCTGCCGACGCGCTTGGAGCGGCTCGGGACCACGGCCAGCAACACGCAGACCACCGCAAACAAGCCAAGGATAACGAGCGTTTGGATGCCAGTGCGGGCAGACAACAGCACCGACATGGCGAGCACGGGACCGAGCTCGCCCCAAGTGCCATACGCGAGAATCGAGTCGCCCACGCGCGTGCCGGTGAGCGAGCGCTCACGCATAATGGGCACGAGCGTACCGAGCGCCGTCGAAGTGAGGGCAAGCGTCACGGCGATACCGTCGAAATGACTGACTGAGAACCACGGGGTAAAGCGCACGGCAAGCCAGGCGATACCAAACGTGACGACCCACGTCGCCAAGCCGTAGCGCCCCTCGACGCCCGTGATGCTCTTGGGGTCGATCTCAAAGCCGGCAAGCAGGAACAAAAAGGCCAGGCCCAGCTCGGACACAAGCGAGACCTCAGCATCTACATGGATGACGCCGAGCATATGGGGTCCCAGCACCGCGCCGAGCACGAGCAAAAAGACCGTCTCGGGAACGGGTTTTCCGGGAATCGCCGAGGCGATAAAAGGACTCGCAAAGGCCACGAGTGCGATGATGGCGAGCGAAACGAATGCCATGTGATGCCTTTCTCTTGTTTGCGCTTCACTGTAGCACCCTCGCCGTCCTCAACGCGCCGCGAGCTGTCGTATCATAGTGAGGTTTACAAACATGTGGCTCAAGGCGACCGCAGGGCAGACCCCGCAAACCGACCGCTGCCGCATACCGTACCGTACGCCCAACCGATCAGGAAGGCAGGAACCAATGGTCTCTCGTATCTACGTGGAGAAGAAACCCGGGTTCGACGTCGAGGCTCAGCAGCTCAAGGGCGAGCTGACCGAAATTCTCGGCATCAAGGGCATCGAGGCCCTGAGGATCATCAACCGCTACGACGTCGAGGGCATCGACGAGGAGCTTTTCCGCTCCTGCGTGCCGACCGTCTTTAGCGAGCCCCAGGTCGATGTGACCTACGACGAACTCCCCGCAAGCGATGGCGCCGTCTTTGCCGTCGAGTTCCTGCCTGGCCAGTTTGACCAGCGCGCCGACTCCGCCAGCGAGTGCGTGCAGCTCATCAGCCAGGGTGAGCGCCCCGCCGTGCGCTCCGCCAAGGTCTATATGATCTCGGGCGCTCTGGACGAGGCCGCCATCGAGGCCATCAAGCACTACGTGGTGAATCCCGTCGAGGCCCGCATCGCCTCGCTCGACCTGCCCGAGACGCTGTACATGGAGACTCCCGAGCCCCAGCCCGTCGAGGTGCTCGACGGCTTCCGCAAGCTCGACGAGGCCGGCCTTGCCGCCTTTATCGCCGATCGCGGCCTTGCCATGGACGAGGCAGACATCGCCTTCTGCCAGCAGTACTTCCGCGATGAGGACCGCGACCCCACCATCACCGAGATCCGCGTAATCGACACCTATTGGTCCGACCACTGCCGCCACACCACTTTCGGCACCGTCCTGGACGACGTGACGATCGACGACGCCGTGGTGCAGCAAGCCTTCGACCGCTACATGGAGATGCGCCACGAGCTCAGTCGCGACGCCAAGCCCGTCTGCCTCATGGACATGGGCACCATCGGCGCCAAGTACCTTAAGAAGACCGGCGTCATGACCGATGTCGACGAATCCGAGGAGATCAACGCCTGCACCGTCAAGGTGAAGGTCGATGTCGATGGCGAGGACCAGGACTGGCTGTTCCTCTTTAAGAACGAGACCCACAACCACCCGACCGAGATCGAGCCCTTCGGCGGTGCCGCCACCTGCGTGGGCGGCGCTATCCGTGACCCGCTCTCGGGCCGCAGCTATGTGTACCAGGCCATGCGCGTCACCGGCGCCGGCGACCCCACCGTCCCGGTTTCCGAGACGCTCGAGGGCAAGCTGCCGCAGCGCAAGCTCGTGACTACTGCCGCCGCCGGCTACTCCAGCTACGGCAACCAGATCGGCCTTGCCACCGGTCAGGTCAACGAGCTCTATCACCCCGGCTACGTGGCCAAGCGCATGGAGGTCGGCGCCGTCGTGGGCGCTACCCCGGCAAACCACGTTCGTCGCGAGTGCCCCGCCCCCACCGACAAGATCATCCTGCTGGGCGGCCGCACCGGCCGCGATGGCATCGGTGGCGCCACCGGCTCCTCCAAGACCCAGAACACCGAGTCCATCGAGACCTCGGGTGCCGAGGTCCAGAAGGGCAACGCCCCTGTCGAGCGCAAGCTGCAGCGTCTGTTCCGCCGCGGCGACGCCTGCCGTCTGATCAAGCGCTGCAACGACTTTGGCGCCGGCGGCGTCTCGGTCGCCGTGGGCGAGCTTGCCGACGGCCTGTATGTCGACCTGGACACCGTGACCAAGAAGTACGACGGCCTGGACGGCACCGAGCTCGCTATCTCTGAGTCCCAGGAGCGCATGGCCTGCGCCGTCGCCGACGGTGACGTCGAGGAGTTCATGGGCTACGCCGCCGAGGAGAACCTGGAGGCGACCGTTATCGCCGAGGTTACCGCCGAGCCGCGCATGCGCATGGCCTGGAACGGCGTCGCTATCGTCGACCTGTCCCGCGAGTTCCTCAACTCCAACGGCGCACCCAAGCACCAGGTCGCCCACGTGTGCGCCCGTAGCGTGTGGCAGCCCAGCTGGGCCGGCACCACGCTTGCCGAGCGCATGACCTCGCTCGTCACCGACCTCAACGTCGCTTCCAACAAGGGCCTTTCCGAGCGCTTCGACTCCACCATCGGTGCCGCAACCGTGCTCATGCCCTTTGGCGGCAAGACGCAGCTCACCCCCAGCTCGGCCATGGTCGCCAAGTTCCCCGTGGACGGCGAGACCACCACGGCGAGCGCCATGGCATGGGGCTTTAACCCCTATCTGATGGAAGCCGACCAGTTTGCGGGCGCCTACCTGTCCGTGGTCGAGTCCATCGCCAAGCTCGTGGCTGCCGGCTTTGAGCACAAGCGCGCCTACCTCTCCTTCCAGGAGTACTTCGAGCGTCTGCGCACCGAGGCCGAGCGCTGGGGCAAGCCCACGGCAGCCGTCCTGGGCGCCCTCATGGCCCAAGTCGACCTGGGTGCCGGCGCCATCGGCGGCAAGGACTCCATGAGCGGTTCGTTTGAGGACGAGGCCGGCGAGCTCAACGTTCCGCCGACCCTGATCAGCTTCGCCGTCGCCGTGGGCAAGGCCGCCCGCGCCGTCTCGCCCGAGTTCAAGGGCCTCACGCACCGCGTCGTCCGCATCGCCCCCGCCACCTATGGCGAGGACTACCGCCCCGACGCTCAGCAGCTGCTCGCCGCGTTTGACGCCGTCGAGGCGCTCACTGCTACCGGCAACGCCCTGGCCATCTCCACGCCCGGCTACGGCTGCGGCGCCGAGAGCCTCTTTAAGATGTGCGTCGGTAACCAGATCGGTATCGAGCTTGCCGAGGATGTAGACGTGGAGAGCCTCTTCACCCCGCTCTACGGCAGCTTTATCGTCGAGCTCGCCGAGGATGCCGAGCTGCCCGAGGTCGCCGACGGCGTTGTCGTCGAGCCCCTGGGCACCACCGTCGAGGGCTATGTCATCGACACCGGCTCCGAAGTCATCGAGCTCTCCGAGCTCCAGGAGGCCTGGGAGAGCGGCATCGAGGGCGTCTTTGCCTACCGCAGCGCCGACGAGACCCCCGAGGTCGAGACCATCGACTTCCGCGCCAAGGATATCCACGTGTACGGCGGCGCCAAGATCGCCCGCCCGCGCGTGGTTATCCCCGTGTTCCCCGGCAACAACTGCGAGTACGATAGTGCCCGTGCCTTCCGCGCCGCCGGCGCCGAGGCCGACACCTTCGTGATCAACAACCTCACGCCCGAGGCCGTCGCCGAGAGCACCCACGAGCTTGCCCGCCGCATCCGCGCAAGCCAGATCGTCATGATCCCCGGCGGCTTCTCGGGCGGCGACGAGCCCGACGGCTCCGCCAAGTTCATCACGGCGTTCTTCCGCGCTCCCGAGGTCACCGAGGCAGTCCGCGACCTGCTCAAGGCCCGCGATGGCCTGATGCTGGGCATCTGCAACGGCTTCCAGGCCCTGATCAAGCTCGGTCTGGTGCCCTACGGCGACATCGTCGACGCCACGCCCGATGCGCCCACGTTGACGTTCAACACCATCGGTCGCCACCAGAGCCGTCTGGTGCGCACCCGCATCTCGTCCAACTTGTCCCCGTGGCTGTCGCAGTGCAGCCTGGACGACCCCTACACCGTCGCCATCAGCCACGGCGAGGGCCGCTTTGTCGCTAACGATGAAGTGCTCGCCCAGCTGATCGCCAACGGCCAGGTCGCCACGCAGTACGTGGGCGAGGACGGCAAGCCCAGCATGGATCTTTCCGTCAATCCCAACGGCTCTGCACTCGCCATCGAGGGCATCACGAGCCCCGACGGCCGCGTCCTGGGCAAGATGGGCCATGCCGAGCGTCGCGGCGACAACCTGTACCGCAACGTGCCCGAGCATGTCCCCGGCGATAAATTCATGCCGATCTTTGAGAGCGGCGTAGCCTACTTCGCCTAAACCTTTCCCATCGGGTACAATCCCTTCGGGTAACAACACCCGCCACCGACACATCCGGTGGCGGGTTCTTTTTTGCTTCGCGCATGTAGGAAGGACATCATGGAAAGCCGCAAGCCGTATCTCGCCACCCTGCCCGGACTCATCCTGGGCTGTCTCGTTTGCTGCGCGCTCTGGGGCTCCGCCTTCCCCTGCATCAAGATCGGCTACGGCCTCTTTGGCATTCCCGCGCACGACAGCGCCTCGCAGCTGCTCTTCGCGGGTCTGCGCTTCACCCTTGCCGGCATGCTGGTCATTGTTGGCATGAGCGTGGCCCAGCGCCGACCGCTCGTTCCGCAAACGCGCGATATCAAGCCCATCTGCATCTTGTCGCTCTTCCAGACCATCGGCCAGTACTTCTTTTTCTACCTTGGTCTCTCCCGTGCAAGCGCTATGTCGAGCTCCATCATCGAGGCCAGCGCCAACTTCTTGGCTATCCTCTTTGCCGCCCTGGCGTTTCGCACCGAAAAGCTCAATGCGGCCAAGGTACTCGGCTGCGTACTGGGCTTTACCGGTGTCGCGCTCGTCAACCTTTCGGGCGCGGACGGCACCTTTGGCTTTACGCTCGACGGCGAGGGCTTTATCCTGGCCTCCACCGTCGCGGGTGCCCTTTCGACCTGCCTGATCGGCATCTTCTCGCGCAAGCACGACGGCGTTTTGCTTGCCGGGTGGCAGTTCTTGGTCGGCGGCCTGGCCCTTACCGCCATCGGGTTTTTGATGGGCGGCTCGTTCTCCCCCACGGCGATTGCCCCCGCCATCGCGCTCATCATTTATATGGCACTCATTTCCGCCGTCGCCTACTCGCTGTGGTCGCGCCTGCTTGCCGTCAACCCCGTCAGCCGCGTCTCGGTCTTTGGGTTTATGAACCCCGTCTTTGGCGTGCTGCTGAGCGCACTGCTGCTCGGTGAGGGCGCTGGCACGAGCCCCGTTACCGTCATCGTTGCCCTGCTGTTGGTCTGCGGCGGCATCATCATCGTCAACAAACCCAAAAAAGCCTAGCGAGCTCACCTTTTTAGAGAGGGCGTTCGCACGCTTCAGCTTAATGGAGTGCACTGGTTCTCGTTGATTTCGTACCGAGCCGCGGCGGCAGACGCTCGTCTTGCCGCACCGCGCCTGGGCGTTATGGCCGGTGGCCCCCGCCAACGCAAAAAGGACGCACGACCATCGCAACGGTCGTGCGCCCTTTTTTCTAGCGTATCTGGACGCCGGCTTTCTTTTTCTCGGCCTTGACGCGGTAGAGCTCCGCATCGGCAGCGCGAAGTAAGTCTTGCCAGGTATCGACACCATCGCCAACCCGTGCGTAGCCGATGGACATCCGCAACAGATACGGCACCTCGGCACGAGCGAGCTCGTCGTTGATTGTCGCGCACAGATGCATGATATCCTGTTCCGCCACTGCCTTTTGGAGCACCACGAACTCATCGCCACCGTAGCGTGCGATAAAGCCACCAGACGCCGAGCAGACCTCTTTGAGCGCAGCGGATATAACCTGAAGAGCATGGTCGCCCTCCACATGTCCATAGCGATCGTTAATCTGCTTAAAGCCGTCGGCGTCCATCATGAGCAGATACACATCTTCGGCCTGATCCACATTTGAGAAGAGCGACAGGATATAGGTCTCAAAACGGTTGCGATTGTTGAGGCCAGTCAACGGGTCGGTCGAGACGAGCTGCTCCTGGCAGATAATGTAGAGCAGCAACATGCTAATCATTATGCCGACACAAAGGCCAGGCACCGAGTATACGATCTGAAAGGTACCGCCCACCAGGGCCGGAATGGCGAAAAATGCTAAGGTTCGATAGATAGCCTTCGTCTGCAGGCTCTCGACCCTGCGAGATTGCACAAACGCATGCAGGGACGTATGTATAACGTAACAGTAGCTGACAATGGGCTGGATCATATAGGCAAAGCCGCGACGATACACGCCCTGCGAATCGATATAGAACAAGGCGTGCGTCCAGTAACTGGTAAAAGCCAGCACGACCACCAGAGCCGTAGGCAACGTTACAAGCACCACCCTATAGCGCGAGGTCACAAGGCGAGAGCCCTGCATCGTCTCGGAATAGATAAACCAAATGAGACACGCGATGGCAAAGAGCGAAAACGAAACCGCGTTGGAAATCCAGTTGGCAGCAATACCCAACGTGCCGTCCGCACCATCCGAAAGCGTCCAGATCATATCGAATAATATGTACGCGGCAGAGGTGTAGCCAAGCATGCTAAACAATAGCTGCAGGGTGCTCGAGAACAAGGAGCGACGACTTCGCGCGGCAAGCCCGATAAGAACAATCATGCATAGCAGGAATATCTCAATCTTGAGTGCCTTAACCACTAGACGCCATCCCTTCAATATCCGAATGGTCAGAATCGCCCAATTCGAATCAGGGCAATAAACACCCCTTTACTCCGCAGGGGTAAAGGGAATCATAGCAAAGCGCCCGAACATCACTGCAAAACAGTTTCTGTTCGGGCGCTCGGACGGCGCGAATTGCACGCCGGAATCATTGATGGGTATCGATTGCTACTCGCCATCGATGTCGGTCGCGACGGCCTCTTCGATGGCCTCGACACCGGCAGGCGACAGGTCTTCCTTGCCCTGGCAGAACTTCTTATCGACCCAGCCGGTCAGAATCGGGGCCATGATTGCCGTGATGATGACGGCAGTGGCGATCTGCGCATACGCGGTGGGCGCAAGCTCGGCATAGCGCGGAGCGACCTCGGCGAGGGCGACCGGCGTGGTCATAGCCGTGCCGGCGATAGTGGAGCAGGCAACGGCCGCCTTGCCGTTACCACCGCACAGGCGCTCGAACGCAAAGGTGATGGGGCCGACGATAAAGAGCGTGACAAGGCCCAGCAAGATGCCGGAAATACCGCCGGTGATAAAGCTCGAAAGGCTCATGGACGCACCGAGCTGAAATCCGATAACAGCGATCGCGGGATTGGCGCCGGGAACCAGCAGGTTCTTGATAAACGGGAACAAGTTGCCCAGGACCATGCCGATAACAAGCGGCAGGATGGATCCGATGATGGTGCCGACGGGGATGTTGGCGAGACCCGAAACACCAAGGATGATCATCGTGACGGCGGGGCCGGCCGTAAAGAACAGGATACCGACGGCGCCCTGCTCGGACTCATCGCCGAACTCGCCCATGATGCCCGTATAGAGCGCCATGTTGCAAAACGTAATGCCGCCGATGATGGAAACCGAGCTCAGGCCTAAAAAGTTATCGTTAAAGAAGTACGCGACGCCCGGACCCAGCGCGGCTGCCACTACAAGCTTAGGAATCAGCACGACGATGCCGGTCTTGATGGCGCCCGGCGTGGACTTAAAGCTGATGCCGGCGCCCACAAACAGCAGGATCGCGGCGACGATGGTATTGGAGCCACCGCGGCAGGCAGCCGTAAAGAAGCCGCCGATCTCAAAAACCTGCGGGCAGAAGGTGTTGAGCAAAAGACCGACGATCATCGGATAGATCATGATGTCGCCCGGGATGCGCGGAACCTTGAATTTCTTTTGCTCGTTGGCGGTCGCTTCCTGTGCCATGAAACCCCCATTTCCGCTGACGCGGAACAAAAGCCCACGTCATGCTTTGCTACAGTAAAGTTTGACCATGGTACCAGAAGAAATAGACCAGCTCGGTGAAAAATTCGACAAGTTGGGATGGAACGAGATTCGGCGCCCGCGACGTCACCCCTATATAAGGCTCAAGACAATATAGAGTACGATGCCCGAGACGCAGCACCACAGCATCGATTTTGTCTTGACCGCCACGACCACGACGCCGACGGCCGCAATCCAGGGAACCAGGGCAGGCCAGAGTCCCGCGTCGAACGCGCCGGGACTCACCAAGTCGTTGGCGACCAGCGCGGCAAAGGCAGCGGGCGGGATATAGCTCAGGGCCTCGGTAATGCGGGGCGACAGGGTCCGCCCGCGCAAGGCGAACGCCGGCGCAATGCGAAAGAACGCGATAGCAGCCCACGACGACAGCCACAGAACCAAGAACTCGTTAACGGGCATCGCGGGCACCTCTTCCGTCAAATACAGCATCGCACGCCAACGCAATGGCAATGCCGGCCACGACGCTTGCCGGCACGGCAATATTCGCGAGGCCCAAGAACTTGCATACGGCGACGGACACCGCGCCCGAAACCGCCGCGACAACGTTGCCGCGCGACAGCCGCTGCGAAAAGAGCAGGCAGATAAAGAGCGAGGTGCAGACAAAGGCTGCAATGGCGGTGGGAACATCGACAACGGCGCCGACGATGGCGCCCATCGTACACGAAACGCCCCATGTTGCGATGAGGATCACGTTGAGCACAAAGGACTCGCGCGGGCCCCAATCCTCCCCTTCAACCAACTTGGCAAGCGAGATGCCATATGCCTCCTCGGTAAGTGTCGCGGCAACAGCCAGCGTCTGACGCTTCGAGGCACCCGTCAGATGCGGCGCGATCGATGCCGAGTAAAGCGCAAAACGCGAGGAGATGGCGGCAACGCTCGCGATAATCGAAGGTGCCGGTACGCCCGCCAGCCAAAGATTGCAGATCATAAACTGGCCACTGCCCGTCACAAACGTGCTGCTCAGGGCAAAGACCATCCAGGGCTCCATTCCCGTCTGCCCCATGATCATTCCGCACGGCGCGCCTATTGCAACATAGGTAAGCATCACCGGCCAGACGGTTCTAACGATTTTGAGCACCATACGCTTCTCATCCTGACAAGGTCTCCGAGCCGCATGTAGCGATACGGCAGAATCATCATCCGACAGCAACCGAGTTCACCTACAATTGCCACCGGATCGAAAGACACAACTTTTTAGGAAGTCATTATGACAGCTATCGATCGAGACCGGGCGCGCGCGGCCTTCAAAAGCTACACCGATGCCTACGACGCCACCAACCCACGCATCGCGCTCAAAATCGAGCATACGTACCACGTGGCCGAGGCATGCGATGCCGTAGCGCGCGAGCAGGACTGGTCGTCAGAAGATATTGACCTGGCATGGCTTTGCGGCCTGCTACACGATATGGGCCGCTTTGAGCAGCTGCGACGCTGGGACACCTTTAAGGACGCCGAGAGCATGAGCCATGCGGCGCTGGGCATCGAGGTCCTCTTTGGCGAGAATCCCGCCGATGCACCCGCCACGACAAACATCCGTGACTTTATCGAAACCGGTGCGCATGACGAGCTCATCCGAGCGAGCATCGCCTATCACAGCGACTTTCGCCTGCCGGCACAACTCGACGAGCGTACACGGTGCTTCTGCGATATCGTGCGCGATGGTGACAAGATCGACATTATGCGCACCATCGCCGACAGCACCGTCGACACCATCCTCAAAGTGGATGAGGACGCGTTTCTAGCAAGTCGCTTTTCGGTACCGACGCTTGCCGCCTTTGACGAGCATCGGTGCGTCGCGCGCGACGAGCGCAACGAGCCGGCGGACTACCTGGTGGGGCTCATCTGCTTTATGTTTGAGCTCGTCTATCCAGCAAGCCGCGCGCTGGCGCGCGAACAGGGCGATATCTACCGCCTGCTCGACGCACCCTTTGGCATTACGCGCCCCTTTACCAATCCCACCACGCAAGCGACCTGGGAGTGCCTAAAGGACGAGATGCGCGACTGGCTGGCGCGCGCCTAGCGCTCAAGCTGGGCCAGCAGCTCCTCGACGACCTCGACGGCGTCCCCAACAACCTTGTACTGGGCAGCACCAAAAATGGGGGCATCCGGGTCCTCGTTGATGGCGATAATGCACTCCGCCCCACCGATGCCGGCAAGATGCTGGATGGCGCCCGAAACACCGATACTCACGAGAAGCTTGGGCGAAACCGATACGCCGGTCTGGCCAATCTGATGGCGATACTCCAACCAGCCGGCCTCCACGACAGGTCGCGTGCAACCAAGCTCGGCTCCCAGAGCCTCGGCGAGCCTTCGCATCAGGGGCAGATTCTTCTTGGAGCCAATGCCGCGGCCCACCACGACCAAGCGCTCGGCATTGGCGATCGAGGGCTGCTGTCCCCACTCCTCGGCGGGAATCGAGATCTCGACACGAGCCTTAGCATCATCCGCAAGCGATATCTGGGTGATCGTGCCGGAGCGGTCGTAGTCAAAGTCGGGCGCCTTAAAGATGCCGGGACGAACCGTTGCCATCTGGGGACGATGATTGGGGCAGACGATGGTGGCCATCAGGTTGCCGCCAAACGCCGGACGCGTCTGTTGCAGCAGTCCCGTCTCCGTATCCATCGAAAGTACGGTGCAGTCAGCCGTAAGGCCCGTCTGCAAGCGCACGGCAACGCCGGGTGCCAGTTCGCGGCCAAAAGCGGTCGCACCGTATAGGATGGCCTCGGGTTTGCGTTCGGCTACCAAATCGCAGATCAAGCGGGCGTAGACCTCCGCATCGTTTTGGCGCAGGCGCTCGTCGCGACAGGCCAGGACTTCGTCGGCGCCCGCACAAACCAGATGCTCCAGGTCGCCGAGAGAACCCTCGGGACCCATACCGATCAGTGCCACCAGACGGCAGTCGCGAGCATCGGCAAGCTCGCGGCCCTTGCCCATAAGCTCATAGGCAACGGGAGTCACCGTATCGTGCTCGTCGGTCTGCGCGAATACCCAAATGTCTCGACATGCATCAAGGTCCACCGCACCAGCGGCCTCGTCACGCTCGATCGAGATAGCGTTGACAGGGCAGGCGTCGACGCACCCACCGCATAGGATGCAGCCGTCGGTTACGCGGGCGCATCGGCTGGGTCGCTCGCCTTCCACTACGATGCCGCCCGAGGCACAGGCGCGAACGCAGCGACCGCAGCCGATACAGGCTTCGCTATCGATAATCAGTCCGCTCATCTATGCCATCCCCTCGATAATCTTGGCAAGCTTTGCCGCCTGCTCGGACGCCGTCCCCTCAACGGCCTCGCACGTTTGGTCACGGTCGGGCACAAACGAGCGCACGACCTGTGTCGGCGACCCGGCAAGACCGCAACGCGCGGGGTCGGCGTTCACGTCGGCGGCACTGACCACGCGCACGTCCGCCTCCTCCGCCGCGCGAATACCGGCAATACTCGGCATACGCAACTGGCCAATCTCCTTGGCAGTCGTCATCGCGCACGGCATCTCAAGATAGACCGTCTCCTCGCCGGCATCGCAACCGTGAACGAGCGAAAGCGCACCGCACGTCGTAAAACCTGCGCTCTGCACGCAGCTCACATCGGTCACGCAGGGAATCTCAAAGGCGCCGGCAAGCTCGGGGCCAATCTGGGCCGTATCGCCATCCACCGCCATCTTGCCGCAGATGAGCAGGTCGAAGTCCTCGTCGAGCGCTTCGATGCCGCACTTGAGGGCATAGGTGGTTGCCAGGGTATCGGCGCCCGCAAAGGCTCGGTCGGTCAGCAGCAGCGCGTCGTCGGCGCCTCGAGCGATGCAGTCGCGCAGCAGCGATTCGGTCGCGGGGATGCCCATCGACACCACCGTCACGCGCACGTCCATGCCAAAGCCGATAAAGTCGTCCTTCAGCGCCAGCGCGCATTCCAAAGCGCTCGCATCAAAGGGATTAATGACCGCCTGCTTGCCATCGCGCACGATGGTATTGGTCTTGGGGTCCATCTTGACCTCGGTGCTGCCCGGCACGGCCTTGACGCACACCACCATATGGAAATCGATCATCTTCACGCGCCCCCTTTCTGGACGAGCTCATCCAAGAGCTTCTCCGAAAACAGGTTACCGCGACCCAGCTGCCCGGCAGGATCGAGCTGGAGCTTGAGCCGCGCCGACTCGACCATGGCCTCGTGACCGTACATCGTCTCCAAGAAGCCCGCCTTGATCTTGCCGACGCCGTGTTCTGCGGAGACGGCACCGCCCATGGCCGTGACCTCGGAAGCCCACTGGGCAAAGAGTTCTCCGCCGCGGCGATAATCCTGTGCATCGCGCGGCAGAATGTTCACATGCAGATGGTTGTTACCGATATGCCCCCAGGCGGCAGATTCAAGCCCACTTTCCGCCAGCGTGCGGCGATAGAGGGCGATAACATCGGCCAAGTGCGCGTTGGGCACCGACATGTCCGAACCCAGTTTGGTGATGGTGGGATCCATGCGGCGGCGCTCGTCGATGAGCATGTTGACGCTCTCGGGCACCGCATGGCGGAAGAATCGCTGACACTCGCGATCGACCTCGGTGCGCGCGACCCATGTCGCATCGTCACTGCCGCCCGCAAGCTCCAGTACCCACCCCAAGTGATACAGCTCCTCAGTCGCCTGGGCTTCGTCGTCGCAGTCGAGCTCCACGTAGACACAGACCTTGGCGTCTTTGTCGAGCGCAGGCAGCGAGGCAAACGCCGTCGACTGCTCGCGCTGACGACGTAGAATATCCAGGGCGCCAGCATCGAAGTACTCGATGGCAGCCGCATGGGACAGGACGGGACGCACAGAATCGGTGAAGGACACGGCCTTGTCTTCGCTGTCGAAGAAGCAGCTCACGCCCCAAACGACCGCGGGTGCCACCTGCAGGGCAATCTCGAGTTCGGTGATGACGCCGATTGTGCCACACGCACCGATAAACAGATCGATGGCATCCATATCGTCAGCAACGAAATAGCCCGAAGCATTTTTTGTCTTGGGCATGGTATAGCCGGGAAGATCGAGCTCGAGTGTACGGCCCGCTGCCGTCACGAGCGACAGGTGGCGGCCCTGGGTAAAAGCCTCGCCGCGCCGAAGCTCAAGCAAATCGCCATCAGCCAGCACGACGTGGAGTCCCGTGATATGTGGGCGCATGGGGCCGTAGGCGTAGCTGCGGGCACCGGAGGCGTTACATGCCGCCATGCCGCCCAGACAGGCAGACGCCTCGGTGGGATCGGTGGGAAAAAACTGCTCGGGAGCCTCTTGGAACTCCTCGTAGGCCTCAAGCGATGCCTGGTCCCAACCAGCGGTCGGCAGCACCTTCTTGCTCAGCTGCTTGCGCAGCTCCGAGAGCACAACGCCCGGCTCCACGCGCAGCAAAAATTGGCCTTGTTCATCGCGGCGAAGGCCCAAGTAGCGATTCATACGGGAAGTATTGAGGATATGCCCGCCGTGGGGCACGGCACCGGCGGCAAGGCCGGTTCGGGCGCCCTGAACCGTTACCGGGACACGCTCGGCATGGAGCTTTTCCAAAATGGCACGGACCTCGTCTTCCGTTGTCGGAAACGAGATGCTCGATGCTTCGCCCGATGCGCGAGATTCATCGCGGCCATACTCTTCGAACTCGTCGGTGAAGGGTTTGATGGTTACAGACACGCGAACTCCCCCTTTAGCTAACTACAGTGTTTGCAGGGAGATGTTACCGCATCGTTTCGTCGACGTGTTCGAGACCGTCTCCATAATTGGCGATTTTTACGTTCGTGCAATTCGGCGAGCGGCTGGATTTCCTCGGCAGACGATGCTTTTAACACATATGGCCCCGCCGTCACTGACCGCGCGATTGCCGCTCGAAAAAAGTTGGAGTATTTTTTGCCGCCTTTTACCTGCGGAGACGCCAATCCGTCAAGCATTTGGTCAGCAATTGGTCAAGTAACGGCTGATACGGTCGGCATCGACGGCCAAAACCGACAGAAGTTTTGGCCCCAGAAGCAGGGAGGTTCCCATGGCATATTACTGGCCCCAGTACGGCATCGCCATCGAAGTCGACGACGATCCCCATCTCCTGCCTTTCGACGAAGAGGCATTCCCCGATACGACGGTCTACCACGTTACCACCGATGTGATCTGCGACCCCGAGTCGTTCTCGGCGCTCGCCCACCGCATCGCGCATATCCACGACATCGAGCTCCCTCCCGACTTCGACGAGCTTGTCTACTCACGCCGCCTGATGCTTCACATGCTCTTTGGAGCGAACCCGTCCACCTTTGCGCGCATCTATACCGCCAAGGATGCCGCATGAGCGCGAAGAAGCCACCCCACTTTGCAGGCCTGGGTCGTCGCAAGAAGCTCATCGTTGCCTGCTTGGCCATCGTCTGTGCCCTTGTCGCCGTAGGACTATACGCTTGGCAGTCGCAGCCCGTACCCGAGGCGGGCGCTTCGGTTACGACGGCCGAGGGCAAAACGCGTCAGGAAATCCAAGATGAGCTCGACGCCATAGTCCGCGACAACATGATGACGATTTCGGTCGCACCGGTCGCTCAGCTGCAGGAGGACGGCAAGCTGCGCGTCAACGTGCAAAACGTCCAAGACAATAAATTTCCCCAGCGATTCCGCGTCATCCAAAACGACGAGACCATGTACGAATCCGGTGTGGTCGAGACCGGCAAGACAATCGAAACGTGCCCCGCCGGCGACATCAAAGAAGGCGAGGCGTACATCGAGATCCAGGCACTCGATGCCAAGACCCTCGACAGCCACGGCAATCCGACACGTGTCAAGGTGCGGGTTGAGCAAGCCGAGAACTAGCTTTTCCGGCCGACGCGGCACCGCACGCAATTCACCAGCATTCGTCCAATCATCGCGGGGACGGCCGCGGCGAATAGAAAGGAACGACCATGGACATCACCAGGAACATGAACGGAGCCAGAGCGCTCGTCGTGGGCGCGGGGCTCGCGCTCGCGCTCGCAATGGGCGCCGCCCCGACGCCAGCTATGGCGGCCGGGCGCGTTGGAACCACGAAAGTAATGGTCAGGACCGAGATCGACAACGTTGAGTTCAAAGTTCCGACGGTTATTCCCTTCGTCGCCAAGGCCGACGGCACGCTTCAGGGCCCCTCAGAAGACGCGACCACCATCGACAATCATTCGGCCTACGGCATCCATGTCACCAACATGAAGATCGACGCCATGAACACCTGGACCATTGCTGCCGACGCCAAAGCCGGAACCGCACAGAACTCCATCGACTTTAAGGTCGGCCCCGACGGCGCACTCCAGAACGCCAGCGCCGCAATGCAGGAGACGGGCCTCGATCTTTCCAAGAACGCAGCCTTCGACATGGGCTACCAGGGCATTGCCGGCGGCACGGACAAAATTAAGCTCAAGACAAGCGGAAACGTCGCCCGCGTCACGCGCGACATCTTCCGCGTAACCGGCGAAGGCGATCAGGTTGCAACGATCACCTGGACGGTCGAGCCCGGTGCGCACACGGCATAAGGCCGTCGCCCTGGCCGCCGCCGTCAGCATCCTAGCGTTTGGGCCAGCCATGGCCTTTGCCCAGCAAGAACAGGCGCAGGCCGCCACGCAAGTGACGGTCGACCTCTCGGAGCTCGACCGCAGCGACCGCGAGGAACCGTTGGCGCAGACAGGCGACAAACGATGGCTCTTGGCAGCAGGCGCCGCAGCAGCAGGCGCGGGAACCGCCGGCCTCGGTCTGCACATCAAACACAGCCAGAAACAAAACATGAACAGGCCGCACTAAATTAGCTAAGGAGACCCCATGGCATCGAAGAACCTTTTGCCCGTCGTCGCACTCTGCGGCGCGCTCGCAACCGGAACGCCTGTCGCCGCTTGGGCGACTCCTGTCATGGCAGACTCCTTACCAGCGGCCCTAAGCTCCGCACCAAATCCGTCGAGCGCCATTGCGTGCAAGCGTTTTTCGATCGCACAGGCCGCAATCTCAACCTCGGGATGCCTTCGTCGTAATACGGACGGCTCGATAGTCGTGGATATCAATCGTTCGAACAAGGCAAACGGCTCCCAGGCGGGGTGCGCCGTCTGCACGTGGCGCTCGGTTGTGCTCGATGCAGATGGCGATCCATGCAATTTAGAGCTGCGCATCGACATCGCTTCGGTCGATGACTCGGCGAACGGAGCGAAGGTCGCCTTCGACGGTACGTTTTTCGAGAAAGGAGGCGGTATATGTCTGGGCTGCGCCGCCGCGAATGCAGACGACACGCAGCCCACCCTCTCATTCACGGCATCGTTGCGGCTGACCAAAGCCGGTACCGATGCCATCGCGGCGGGAGAAGCGTCCCTGCTGTTCTACGCCGTCAGTACCAAAGACACAGACGCTCATTTCGAGAAGCCAGCCGGATCACTCAGCCTTACACGAGGGATAGAGGCAGGCCCTATTGAAATCGATGCCCGCGCGCAAAGCAGGCAACGCATTCTTGCCGACCCGGCGCTTCTCGAAATGGAGTGGAACGGATCCGGAGCCATCGGAATTCTCCCCTCCGCGTTTGACGCCAAGACGCTCCCCCCAAACGACGAACCCATCAACGCAACCATACAAGAAGAGAGCGCGGACAAAGAAGCAGGTGCGGGCGACACGCCGTCGCCGACAAACAGCGTCCCAGCTTCTTTCGAAGCGCCGAATGAGCCCGCTGCCGATCCAAACGATCACGAGTTCGCGGACAGTCTGGGGCTTGCTGATCCTCAAGAGATCGATGAAGGCAACTGCTGCGTGCTTGCCGCGCTCGACCACACAGAGGTCGTCGACGCTGCGAACATCGAAGTTGCCGCCGCCAATCAGCCCGTCCGCAAGTCAGCCATCATCGCATTTCCTGAATCCATCGAAGTCGTCTTTTTGCCATCGGGCGAGGTCGTGGCCCCAACACTGCTCACCTTGTTGGGCGCCAAGAATACTCGAAACGAAATTAAAAAGGTCACGGTTGTCGACCCTGCAACCACCGCCAAGCTGCGTTTATACGCCGTTGCTCCAGACGGAGGCAAGACCTTAGAATTCGATGGTGACACACTCCTAGCCTGGCGACGTCTGGACATTATGCAAGACGTCTCGTATCAGATCGAACTCGAAGGGTTTGATCGTGCCCGCGATGCCAATATCATTGCCGCGGCTATTGAATCCCCACAGCGGCTTATGACACTGCGCTTTGAATACTATCCCTATGTCCCGACAACCACCTGAGGCTTAAATGCTGCGCGTCGTTGCTAATGCCACTTATATAACGTATTAGATGAGTCGCGATGTACCTCGCATTCCACTCTGCTACGATTGCCACGTTGGCATCAATACGGGAGGGCTCATGCCGGGCTTGGGAACAATCATCAACGTTGTGCTTTTGATTGCGGGCGGTCTTTTGGGATTAGCGGGCGGCCGCTTCATTACACCGCGCATCCAAGACACGCTCATGAAAGCATCGGGGCTGTGCGTCCTGTTTATCGGCCTTGGCGGCACCATGCAAAAGATGCTCCTTATCGATGGGAAGGCGCTGGCGACCACCGGTACCACCATGCTCATCGTCTCATTTGCGGTCGGTTCGCTCATCGGCGAGGCCGTCAACTTGGAAGCCGCCATCGAGAACCTTGGCGAATGGCTCAAGCGCAAGACTGGCAGTGAGGGCGATAACGAGTTCACCAACGCTTTTGTCTCGACTTCACTCACCGTGTGCATTGGCGCCATGGCCATTGTGGGATCGATCCAGGACGGCCTGCTCGGCGACTGGTCAACGCTTGCCCTCAAGGGCGCACTGGACTGCATCATCGTCTGCACCATGACGGCCTCGCTTGGCCGCGGCTGCATCTTCTCGGCCCTGCCCGTCGCCGTGTTCCAGGGGACGATCACGTTGTTTGCCGGCGCGCTCTCCCCCATCATGACCACAGCGGCCCTCAACAGCCTTTCGCTCGTAGGCTCCATGCTCATCTTCTGCGTCGGCGTCAACCTCATCCGTCCTCAGACCTTCCGTACGGCCAATATGCTTCCCTCCGTCGTCATCGCCGTCATCTACGCCCTCCTGTTCTAAATCTATCTACGCAGCAGTATCTCGAACACCTGTTTGATGCTGTGCTATGATATGAGGTCACCGAAGCTGCGTTAGGAGAGGAGAAGCGGTGGCCGACCAGGACATCAAAATGCTCATCGAGCGCATTATGGCCGAGGCTCGGACCCATCAGTCCGCCCGTTTCTCAAACGAAATCTACGCAGACGAGCCGATTCTCAAAACCGGCCGACAGATGCAGAATTTCCTCCCCGACCAGTACCGCAAAATGCGCGAGATATCGCGCTGGCAGGATGACCCCAAGGGCGGTGCGGGCCGCTGGCTTTCGGAAGCCGAGCTTTTTTACCGCCAGGGCCTGCTGATGGCCGACTTTGAGGACGACTGTCCCTACAACGGCACCTTTAAGTCGTACTTTCCCACCTACAACGCCATGAGCGACCGGCAGCTGCGCGGCTACTTTACCTGGCGTGCCCAAGTGCGCCGCGGAACCGTCGAGGAAACGTCTACGTCCTTTGCCTTCCTGTATCTCTATGAGCTGATCTGCGGCATCGGCGTTGATGACCCGCTCGATGGCTTTAGCAAGATCAAGGCCTTTTGGGATGCCTACCGTGCCTTCGAGCCCGGCATCGACCGGTTTGCACGCGTGTGGCTGCAAGATTACGCCGTGTTCCACGGGCTCGACCCCAAGCTGCTTCGCGACTCTAAAACCGTCATGTTCGATAACGCCCTTATCGAGCTGCGGCGCGCGGCTCGAGACCTTGTACCAGCACCGGCACCGTCCGGCCAGACCCCTAAGCGTCGCAAAACCTCCGAGCCCACGCTCCCCCTTCCGCCCGACGAGGCAGGCGAGGAGCGACTCATGGCCGCCATCAACGCCCTCTCCACGTACAACCTAAGTAACTCGCGGCTCGACCGCAGCCACCACCGCGATCTGCGCCACGTGGCATGCGCCGTGTATGTCCGCATGGCGCGCTACTATGACACGCACCGAAAGACCGGCATCGTGGCGAGTTTATTTGGGGAGGAGACGGCCATGCCCTACACCATGTTTGCCTCGGCCGTATTCTTTGCGCCCGAGCGCCACGAGGACTGCGAATATCGCCTGGATCCTATCCATATCTACCGTTGCCAAAACGGCTTTTGGGAATGCATGCGTATCCACGGTAGTAGGCAAAAGAGCAGCAAGCTCGGTGAAATGATGCGCGCCTGCGACCAACGCCTGCGCCTGGCGCTGGACCCCGCCCATCCCCTTAAGGAAGAAAAGGTCCCCAAATATCTGGCCAAGATTATCGATGACGAGATTGTGGCATGGCTTTCGTGGGACGCCGCACACCAGCCCGTCAAGATCGATATCGATCTGAGTCAGCTGGGGCACATTCGGAGCGCCGCTGCGCAAACGCGCGAAGCGCTTTTGATCGATGAAGAGCGCGAGGACGGCGCACCTGTGGAAGCCGAGGCTACGGACTCAGGGCAACCGGAAGCCGAGCCCGTAGCCGACGCGACGGTCGAGGCGGTCGCGGCACCCATTCGGCAGGACGAGGCCGACGAGCCGACCATATCCACCGAACAGTTTGGTGTCGTGGCACCGCTTCTCGCGCCAACGCCCGCGTTCGCAGCTGCTGCGCCCGCTGACGCCACGAACGAACTCGCACCCGCCGCAAACGCCTATCTCCGCGCACTGCTCGAGCACAACGCAGTACAGGCGGAATCGGCGGTAGTGCAATCGGGGCAGAGCGAGGACATGCTCGTCGATACCATCAACGAGGCGCTCTTTGACCTAGTAGGTGACACCGTAATTGAATTTGGCGCGGCAGGACCGCAAATTATCCAGGACTACGAAGCAGACGTGAGAGGATACCTAGACCATGAGTGATACCGCACCCGCAGCACCCCGCGTGCCCAAGCGCGTCGCTGCCGTCATTCTCAACTCGCTCAAGGGCGGCGTGGTCCCGCGCATCGGCCTTCCCTATATCACCGTGGGACGCGAGGTCGAGATTCGCGCCCTGCTCACCGATCTGAGTCTCATCTCCGACGGTGGCGCGAGCTTCCGCTTTCTGGTCGGTCGTTACGGCGCCGGCAAGAGCTTTTTGCTCCAGACCATCCGCACGCACGCCATGGGCGAGGGATTCGTCGTCGCTGATGCCGACCTGTCGCCCGAGCGCCGCCTGCAAGGCGGTCAGGGGCAGGGCCTTGCCACCTACCGCGAGCTCATCCGCAACATATCGACCAAGACGCGCCCCGAGGGCGGTGCGCTCAACCTTATTCTGGATCGCTGGGTCGCCTCGTGTGCCGACGTCGACGAGTCAGTCGTCAATACCCAACTGGCCCCGCTCGAGGAGATGGTCCACGGCTTTGACTTCACCCGCATGCTCCGCCGCTATCGCACGGCCGTATCCGAGGGCGACGAAGAGGCCATGAGCCGCGTGACCAAATGGATCCGCGGCGAATACCGCACCAAGAGCGAGGCTCGCGCCGAACTGGGCTCCTCGACCATCATCAGCGATGACGACTGGTACGACTACGTCAAACTCATCGCACGCTTTTTGGTCTGCAGCGGCTACAAGGGCATGCTGGTGCTCATCGACGAACTCGTAAATCTGTACAAGATTCCCAACGCCATCACGCGCCAGTACAACTACGAGAAAATCCTCACCATGTACAACGACACGCTCCAGGGCAAGGCGCAGTACTTGGGCATGATCATGGGCGGCACGCCGACCTCCATCGAGGACCGCCGTCGCGGCGTATTCTCCTACGAGGCTCTGCGCAGCCGGCTCGCTCAGGGTCGCTTTGCACGCGAGGACCTTAAGGACATGCTCGCGCCCATCATCCGCTTGCAGCCGCTCACCTACGAGGAGCTACTGGTGCTGATCGAAAAACTCATGCAAATTCACGCCGGCTACTTTGGCTGGACGCCCACGCTTACCGATAACGACTTGGTGGACTTCCTCAAGATTGAGTTTGGCCGCGTGGGAGCCGATACGCACCTGACGCCTCGCGAGGTCATTCGCGACTTTATCGAGCTGCTCGATATCCTGTGTCAAAACCCCGATGCTAACGTGGCCGAGTTGCTGCAAAGCGTCGGTGGCGACGCGCTGGCGCCGACAGCCGCAACAGACGACACCGGCACCGCAGGCGACGACCGCAACTTCGCCGAGTTCACCATCTAACCTGCCAAAAAGGTCAGGTTTATTTTGGCAGGTTTTATCTGAGCAAACGTTGAAGCAGCAATGCAGCAAGCCACTGCCCACCGCGTTGAGAGATTCGCTTTTGAAGGGAGGCCCCGTGAACGCCTTTGACCGCTACGCCCCGTTTATCCAAGACTTCATTTACTCCCACGACTGGGAGAGCCTGCGCTCCATCCAGGTTGCAGCAGCTGATGCCATCTTTAACACGCAAGATAATGTGCTCCTGACGGCATCCACGGCTTCCGGCAAAACCGAAGCGGCCTTCTTTCCCATCCTGACCGAGTTTTGGGAGAACCCGCCCGCAAGCGTTGGTGCCCTCTACATCGGCCCCCTCAAGGCGCTCATCAACGACCAATTCGTCCGCCTCAACGACCTATGCGAAGAAGCCGACATCCCCGTCTGGCACTGGCACGGCGATGTCTCGCAGTCGCACAAGACCAAGCTCATCAAAAAGCCGAGCGGCATCTTGCAGATTACGCCCGAGTCACTCGAGGCGCTCTTAATCCATAAGCACATGGCGATCCCGCGCATGTTTTGCGACCTACGCTACGTGGTCATCGATGAGGTCCACTCGCTCATGCGCGGCGACCGTGGCGGGCAGACACTCTGCCTTATCGAGCGTCTTTCGCGCATGGCGGGCGTACGGCCCCGGCGCATCGGTCTTTCGGCCACCATCGGGGACCCGGAACGCACGGGTGCCTTTCTCTCACAGGGAACGGGGCGCAACTGTGTTATCCCCCGCTTTGAAGAACCGCGCCGCGTATGGCGCATCTCCATGGAGCACTTCTACAACTCGGGCCCCCAGGCACAGCAGCGGGGATTCATGGGCACAGGTCCTCAAGAGGCCGAAGTGCTCGCGTGCGAGCGCATCGAGGCAGCGGCATCCGCGGCGCTGCCGGCCGGTGCCCAAGACATGCGTCACAGCGGACAACTCACGCAAGAGGAGCGCCGCCAACGTCGCGAGCAGGCACGGGGCAAGGCTGCCCCCAAGGACCGTCGCACTTCCTCAGCCCCCGAGGGCGAAGTCGACATCCCGCAGGCAACCGAACAGGCGCTGCTCAACCCCACCGACACCGCACCCGACAACGCCGACCCCGGCATGGGCTACATCTTTGAGCATACCCGCGGCCGCAAGTGCCTGGTCTTTGCCAACTCGCGCGAGGAGGCAGAGGCCGTGTGCTCCATGTTGCGCAGCTACTGCGAGAGCCGGCACGAGCCAGACCGCTTTCTAATCCATCACGGCAACCTTTCGGCATCGCTGCGCGAGACGGCCGAGGAGCTCATGCGCGACGAAGAGCAGGCGCAGACGACCGTCACCACCTCCACGCTGGAGCTCGGCATTGATATCGGTCGCCTGGAGCGCGCGTTCCAGATTGACGCGCCGTTTACCGTCAGCTCCTTTTTGCAGCGCATGGGGCGCACAGGCCGTCGCGACCTTCCGCCCGAGATGTGGTTTGTCATGCGCGAGGAAGAACCCGAGCCGCGCACGATGATGCCCGAAACGATACCCTGGAAGCTCCTGCAGGGCATCGCACTCGTACAACTCTATCGCGAGGAAAAGTGGGTCGAGCCGCCCGAGCTCGATCGACTCCCCTACAGCCTGCTCTACCACCAGACCATGTCGACGCTCGCCAGCACCGGCGAGCTCACGCCGGCCGAGCTTGCTCAGCGCGTGCTCACACTCAGCTATTTCCACCGCGTCTCGGCCGATGACTATCGCGTACTGCTGCGCCACCTCATCAAGATCGACCATATCCAGGTCACCGAGGGCGGCGGACTCATCGTGGGTCTCGCGGGCGAGCGCATCATTAACAACTTTAAGTTCTACGCCGTATTCCAGGAAAACGAGGAGTTCACCGTTCGTAGCGAGTCGGCCGAATTGGGCACGATCGTCAACCCGCCGCCGCCCGGTGAGCGCATCACCATCGCCGGACACTGCTGGATTGTCGAGGAAGTGGACTGGAAGCGCCACACCGTCTTTGCCACGCAGGTCAAGGGTCGTGTGCCGGCCTACTTTGGCGACTGCCCCGGTGACATCAATACACACGTACTCGAGCGCATGCGCAAGACGCTCAACGAGCACGCGACATATCCGTACCTCATGGGTAACGCGCGGGCCCGCTTGGCGCAGGCTCGCCATACGGCCGAGATTTCGGGTGCGGGAACCAAGCCACTCATCAACCTGGGTGGCGACACCTGGGTGCTCTTCCCCTGGTTGGGCAGCTACGCCTTCCTAGCACTCGAGCGCATGCTTAAAATCAAATGTACCGCTGAGTTGGGCCTTCGCGGGCTCGACCCGTCACGCCCGTACTTTATGCAGTTTAAGATGAAGGCCGACGAGGAGACGTTCTTTGAGGTACTCGCCGCCGAGGCCGAGAAAGACTTCGATCCCATCGAGCTCGTCTATCCCGGCGAGGTGCCTTATTTTGATCGCTACGACGAGTACGTTCCCGAGGAGCTCGTGCGCAAGGGCTTTGCCGAAGGCGTGCTCGACATAGAGGGCATGAAGCAGCGCGTCCTCAGTTGGCGCGACCACGCATAAAACTAGTCTTTTCGGCACGGGACTTGTTAACCAGTCTATTCCGCCAGCATCGATAAAACGCTGATATTCCTCGGCATTAAGGCCCACCGATTCAAAGCTAACGCGTACACCCGTAGCCATCAAGAAGGCTCGAAACTTCTGGCAGCTCGTCAATCGATACATCAATTCTTGAAGGCATGTATTCCACCAATTTTTAAAGAAACAACGGCGGTAATTGCTATCGCGATTGCGCCAATAACACCGAGCGCTATCTGAATGGGATATAACCCCAGCACATATCCAAATATGGAGAAAAACATTGCAGAAAAGAGAGCCCTTACCAGAGACGCGACGGAAAGGATCGTCGCGCGGAGATCGTCCGCTATCGCGTCTTGGATTAAGTTTTCCGAAGTGATGTACACCACTTCTGGGAGAAAACAAAGCACCATGCTAAGGCCAAACAAACACAGCGGATTTGAAGCGAACCACGGAAGAATCATGAAAAGACCGGCCTCGATTAGCATCGAGCCGAGCATGGTATTTCTTTTCCCGAAACGCGATGAGAAGAAATCTGCTGCAATGTAGGCCGTCGCATTTACTGCATAGGATGCACCGAAAAAGATTCCTATTATGGAGACGGGAGCATCAAATGCGTCGAATACCAACTGATTCAAGTTGTAATAACTCCCATAGAATCCATCGAGCATGCTTGTGCCGATTAGAAGAAGCAACACCGCAAAAGCGGATTCTCCAATGCACCAGGTTTCGCGTCTGAAGACCTTAGCTACGTCAAACCTTTCCTCCCCAGAGTTTTTGGAATGGGTCGTTTCCATCCTCTCAATGGGATACAGAAGGAAAAGCTGCAGGAGATAGAAAACGGAAACGCATACGTAGAGGGCACTCCAAGATACTTGGGCAATGAATGATCCAAGTACGATTGCCACTCCCGTCGCGATTGATTGCGCGGCAAGCAGCCGAGCGTTGATGGTGAGGAAGCGCTCTCCTTGACCGGCATTCCGGGCAATTTCATATAAAAGCGCTTGTTCGGATCCCGATTGAAGGGAGTAGGCGAGTGCCTCAACAAGGGAAAGCACGACAAGAAAGGGGCCTGAGAGCAACAGCATGCCAGCCGTATGGAAGAAAAGCAGCAGCACGCCCACTTGAATCGAGAACTTCTTTCCAAAGAAATCGCCTATCAGCCCTGTTGGCAGCTCGAGGACGACCGTTGCAATGTTAAACAGGGCTTGATAAAGCGCGATTTCCGTGACAGACATTCCTTTCTCCGCAAGGAAAAGTAGAAACACTCCCCGATTTAAAACAAATCCCGAGAGAACGAAAAAGGCGGAATAGACGTGCAGTTGCGTAGTGGCTTGCTTGTTCATTTGATACTTCCGATGACAATTTTGGCCTAGCGGGCGGCGGAATCAACCGAAGATGAGGCGCGTTGGCGCCGGGCGTCCAGATGCGTCATGCTGAAAATAGATGAAGCGTATGATTGACAAAACCATAGAGCCCGTCACAAATTGACTACTCCCAATGCTGGTCGTGGAGGGCGGCACCGAGAAAGTCGGCATCGAAAGGCACAGCTTCGGCAAAAGCGTAGTCGCCGTCGCTGGCGATGAGCAGGTAGTTCTCCTCGCCGCCAAACTCCGCATCGCCACATGGGACCACCCAAGCATGGTCGAACACCTCGAGTGCCGTGGCGGCGCAATCGCGCAGGAACGTCACGTCGCTCCCCTCGTTTGCGCTCACGATATTGGCCACGTAGATACCCCCGGGGTTCAGGCTGCCCCGCACCAGGCGCAGCGCCTCAACGGTCGCCAGCCCGCGCACGGGCTCTGCACCGCCAAAGCAATCGCTCACGACCACGTCGTAGCGACGATGGCCCACGCTCGTCACGCCCAAATACGAGCGAGCCTCAGCGGTTATCACCCGCAGGCGATCGCCCGCCGCGCGCTCCAGCTCGTCTAGGTAGAACCAGCGGCGCGCCAGGCGCGTAATCTCGGCATCGTACTCAATGACGTCCATGCGCAAGCTCTCGTGCGACATCAGCGCAAACTTGGGATAGGCAAACCCACCGCCGCCCAGCATAAGCATACGGTCGATACCATGCCCGTAAGCATCACGCATTGCGTCCTCAGCCTCAAACACGTCGTCAAACGCGCGATAGTACGCAAAGACGGGCTCCGCCCAGCGTTCGCCAACGTAACTCGCGCTTTGGTAGACGCAGCCTTGCACCAATACACGGACTTCGTCGCCGCCCTCATCGTGCACGCGTTTCACACGCGCCAACCCATTGCGGGTTCGCGCAACCTGCAGACAGGCAGCACGAACAGCGACAGCGGCCGCACCAAGCGCCGCGGCCCCCAGAGCAACGCCGGCAACGACGCCGGCAGAAACACTCGGCTTGTTCATCTAGAGCTCCTTTTGCAGATAAAGGCCATGGTCACAAAATCCAAGATGGCGATAGTACTCGCGTGTGCCAATCGCGCTAATCACGTTGATGCGCGCATAGCCGGCATCCCGGGCAATCTCACACGCACGCTCCACGAGCAGACGCCCCAGACCGTGATGCTGAGCCGCCTGACCTTGATCCCCCACGCGTGCCGCCATGCCATACACGTGCACCTCACGAATCATCGCCTCGTCCGGCGTCGTCGGCAACTCGTCCGCATGCGCGGCAACAAACGAATGGTCGGGCAGCGACAACCGCAAAAAGCCCGCGATCTTGCCCCGCGGCGTCACCCACTGCAAAAAGCGCTCGTAAGTCACCGGCGTCTCGTACGCCACTTCCTCATCAAGAGATAGCTCATCCAAGTCGGCACCCGCCGTGCTGATCTCGCGGTAACGGATCTCGCGCACCGTCGCACCGTCACCCCGAGCAGCCAGACGGTTCTCAACGAGCTGACGCAGGTTAGGCTTCTTGTTGCCCACCATAATGTCGTCGGAGCTAAAGTCGCGGATCATGCGACTGATACGGCAGAACGCCGGCGTCACCACGATGTCGTTGGCCAACACATCGAGCAGCTCGTCCTCGGTATAGGGGCACCACTCGCCACGCTCATAGCGGCCCACCAGACGCGAGCCCTCGATGAGCGCGCACGGGTAGACCTTGACCTCGTCGGGCATAAAGGCGCCCTCGGTCATAAAGCGCTCGTAGTCGCGTTTGTCCCCCTCGGGCGTAGCGCCCAGCAAGTTGAGCATAAAATGCGCGTGGATCTTAAAGCCAAACAGGCGCGCAAGCGAGAACGCCCGCTCGATCTTCGCCACCGAAATGCGACGCTCGTTGATATCGAGCAGGTGCTGGTCAAGGCTTTGGATGCCCATCTGAATCTTGGTGCAGCCCAGGCGACGAATGAGCGTGAGCGCCTGTGGCGTCACGGCATCGGGCCGGGTCTCGATAACGAGCCCCACTACGCGATGCTTCGCCGTCTCGTTGATGCGCTGCTGACGCTCGAGCTCCTCCATCGTGGCCGTCTGCCACTCGGCGACCTCGTCCCACGGCGTGCCGGGGCCGTACAGACGACGCACCGCACGGTTATAGCCGCCCACGGCAGCATCTACGCGCTCCTGTTCGCCGGCAACACCGCTCGCAAGCTCGGCCTCGTCGGTCGCAATACCGGCAGCCCGATAGCGCTCGCGACGCTCCGCCACCACCGGCGGCAGCGCATCGGCGGGCGCGTCATCGAGCAGGCGCCCTGCCTCGGCACGGCTGATGCCCGGACGCGCCAACATGGGGTTGGCAGCCACGCCGGCGACGGCATCGTCATTGAGCGCACGGAAAAGCTCCGACATAAACCATGCCTGATACCCTTGCGGATAGTCGCTCCAGGTACCGCCAAGAACGATAAGCTCGATCTTGTCGGTTGCATGCCCCATTTGCGAAAGCGCGGTCAAACGAGCACTCACCTGCAGATACGGGTCGAAGCAGTTTTGCTCTGCACGGGCACACGCCGGCTCAGCGTGCAGATAACTCTTGGGCATGCGCAGGTCGTTGGGACAAAACAGGCAATCGCCCGAGCACGGCCAGGGCTTGGTGATGACGGTAATGGTCGCCACGCCCGAAGCCGTGCGGCGCGGCTTCATGCGCAACACCTGCAGCAGTTGACGTTCCAGCTCGGAATTGACATTCCACGCAGCCCACCGAGCCGGCTCCTCACGTTTAACCCGCTGGTAGAACGGCAGCAGACGGCGCTTGGCCAAATCGCGCTTGTCGGCACCCTCGCGGCGCGCCTCGGCATGTATCAGTTTGACGAGTGCCTTGTCGTCCACGGTCTCGCCGCGACGCAGAGCCTCGAGTATGTTCAAGATAATCTGTTCCATGACCCCATTGTAAAGGCAAAGGCGCCGGAGCCAATCTCAGCTTCGGCGCCTTCATCAAACAGCGCGTCTATGTACCGATCTCCGAAAACCTCATGTCACTCCGGATCAAACGACATGTCGCCCGAACCGACCTCAAAACGATACGTGGCAGACTTATCGCCGTTATCGAATTCAAGATTCAAAACGGTCTCGCCGTCGTAGCCAAGCGGAAGGAAATCGCTCTCGAAGTCGCCGCTGCCCAAGGTGAGGCTCGCCTTAAAGCCCGTCGAGTTCGGAACCGTCATCTCCACATCGCCCGAGCCCACGCTCACGTCCATCGACTTCGCGGGGGCCTGGTAGAGCTCGAACGTCACATCGCCCGAACCGACCTCGGCATTCAGGGTATCGGTCACGGTACCCGTAAACTCGACGTCTCCCGAGTCCAAAGTCAGGTTGAGGTCATGACACGCAATGCCCGCGACCGTCAGATCACCCGATCCCACATTCGCTGTGATGCTCACCATGTTATCGGCAACATCGCGCGGCAGTTCGACGGTAACCGTGCGGTCAATGGCGCGCTCGTCATCGCAATCGAACTGGCGAATCTTGAGCGTAGAACCCTTGATTTCGGCCAGGTTCTGGGTTGCCGCATCGAAGGCAACGGTCCCCGTTGCCACGCGACCGCTTTCAATTACGCGCACCGGCCCGCCGGAGACGTGTTTGATCTCGACCGTGCCCGACGTCACGTCCAAGTCAAGCGATGTGAACGCGTCGGCATCAAACGTTTCGCTCGAAAGCTGTTGAGGCCGAGCGGAATAGTTGCCGTTATCTAAGAGATCATCGTCGTCAAACATATCGTCAAAATCAGACAAATTGCCAGATAGAATACCGGTCGTACGCACCATATCGGAATGAGCCAATAGCCGCGAAGTGCCAAAGACAAGTCCGATGATGAGCACGAACGCTCCGATGCCAACGCCCAAGCGTACCTTGGATTCATGCGAAAGCTTCATCATTCATCACCCTCTTTGGCGATCGGGTCAGCGGTAGTCGCGGTAGCCACGTCAGTATCAACCGGAGCGGAAGCATTCTGAGCCCTAGCCGCCGCCGGCGCCGGACCAACCTGAATATCCCCGCGTGCCCAATCACCATCGAGCGCACGCGCAACCCAGTGATAGATGGGAATCGTAAAGAAGATCAGCGCGGCAAAGGGGCCGGCGCCAAACAGGAACATCAGCAAAAAGAACAGCAGCCAGCACACGGCCCAATACGGGAATGACTGGAACGGGCCCTTCACCGGAGTCGAGCCAACTGCGCCGCCACTCGTCGCCTGCGCCGTAGCGGCATTGGCGGCCCGTGCACTCCAGCTTGCCGCTTGCGCCGCCTTGGCCGCAGCATCACTCGCCTGTGTTGCCGCCTCGGTGGCACGTGCCGCCGCCTCATGGGTACGCGCGCGCTCTGCCGCCTCGGCCTCGCGCTGACGGGCGCGGTCCTCGTTCTCAAACTCGATATCGTCCTCGATCTCATCGCTCGGATTGAGCAGCTCGTCCAGGCTCACGCCATAGAGTTTGGCGAGCGAGATCAGGTTCTCGGTATCGGGCGAGCTCTCTGCACGCTCCCATTTACTGACCGCTTGGCGCGACAGCCCCAGCTTTCGTGCGAGCCCTTCTTGGCTAAAGCCTTTGCTGCGGCGAAGGTCGGCGAGCCGCTGCGCAGTTTCTACATTCATGGTTCCTCCTATGCTTTTGCCAGCCGTGCCGCCGGACCGTTTTTGTTCTTAGGCGCCTTGCACAGTTAAAAATGTATCCGCCACCGCCAAAAACATGCCACCTATTTTAGTGAGATTTTTGACAACCGGCGGTTGCGGGTGCATATGAGCTGCGGAAATGTGTCCAAACAAAGCAATGACCCGCAGCTCGGTTGTCCCCGTTGCGGCGTTAACGGTAGTATGGTCGTACTGTTTATTCCGCACCGCCAACGGAGGGAGTTCCGCGCCGTGAACCGCGATTTCGCCTCATCGCTCATCCAGCTCAACAACACGTTCTATCGCGAGCACTCCGCCTCCTTTTCCGATACGCGCCAGGCCCCGTGGCCCGGCTGGGTGCGCACCATGGACATCGCGCTCGAACAGCTCGACGTCGCCACGATCGAGCATCCCGTCCGCGTCTTCGATCTCGCCTGCGGCAATATGCGATTCGAGAACTTTGCCGCCGGCGGCACGCTGGCTGCCAAAGGCATGGACGGCACGAGCCCCTCGGCAGACGCCAGCTGCCCCTTCGAGTTCTATGGCGTCGACTCGTGCCAGGACCTGGCCATCGATGCACGCGGCCACGCCCTGCGCATTCCTAACTTGCACTTCCAAGAACTCGACGTGCTCGATGCCCTCATGAAACTCAACCCCGCCGAGACGCCCGACGTGCTTTTCGACGCCCCGCTCGCCGACATCTCGGTCTGCTTTGGCTTTATGCACCACGTGCCGTCGTGCGAGTACCGCGTACGCGTGCTCGACGCCCTGGTGCGGCAGACGCGCCCGGGCGGCATCATCGCCATCAGCTTTTGGGAGTTTATGAACGACGAGCGCATGGCGCGCAAGGCCGTTCGAGCCGAAGCCCGCGCCGAGCTCACCCCGCCGTTTGAGGGTTACGATTCCGCGCAGTTTGAAGCCGGTGACCACCTTATTGGCTGGCAAAACGACCGCCACGCCTACCGCTATTGCCACCACTTTGACGATCAGCAGATCACCGACCTGGTGCGCGGCGTGCGTACGTTCTACAAGAGCGGCGAGGTCCCCGTGCGCGAGCTTGAGCGCTTCCATGCTGACGGTCGCAGCGGCGATCTCAACCGCTATGTGATTCTCAAGCGCCTGTAGGCACCGACGACTCGCCGTCGAGCCGCACCGCGTCTTTCGGGCAAACTATGCCCACCCCTTTTTCAACCCATTGACGGAACGCGCAGCTATACGTTCCATACTTATGACCAAGGAGCCTCATGGGAGCCGTCCACGTTCGCACGCCTAAGAACTTTGTGCTCGAGGAGCGCCTAGAGCGCTACGCCGATGCGATTGAGACGAACCCCGAAATCTATGCCGGAGATTGGCGCGAGGCTTGCGCGCCAGTTGGCAGCAAGCCCTTCGAACACCTTCATCTGGATCTGGGCTGCGGCAAAGGCACCTATCTGGTTGAGCGTGCTCGCCGTGAGCCCGACACGCTCTTTGTCGGCATGGACCAGGAGCCCATCTGCATCGCCTATGCCGCACAGAAAATCTGCGAGCATGAACTGACCAACGCACTCGTTCTGCCTCGAGGCGCCGCATCGCTGCCGCAGCTATTTGCCACAGGCGAGCTCGATGCCATCACCATCAACTTTCCCACGCCGCAGCCCAAGGCCAAGTACGCCAAAAAGCGCCTCGTCCATGTCGACCATCTGATGCTCTATCGCCCGCTCTTTGCAGCCGGCGCCACCGTAACGCTACGAACCGACAGCAAACCATTGCGCGATTACGCCCTGGGACAGTTTGCCGCGGCAGGCTACGACACGCTTTGGGTAAGTGACGACGTCCGCCGCGACCATCCCGAGCATCCCGAGACCGAATATGAATGCCGCACGCGCGAGATGGGTGCCGTCGTCTATGGCATTTACGCCACACCCGGCGAGAAACCTACCGAAGAGCAACTCGCAGCAGGCCGAGCGCAGGAGCAAAGCCTTGCCTGCTACCTGCCAGATAACCTCGACGAGCTCACCTACGTGCCCCTCGGCATGGAAGAGGCCGTCGAGAACTTCAGAAACCGCGCCCGCAAGGGTAAGAAGCGCCTGCCTCAGGAACGCTAGTACCACACGCCCATTTCCTGCATTTTCTCGCGCGCTGGCACCCCGCGCCGCCGCTACGCCATAATAGTTGGCGGACAATCGCGAGAGAAAGCAAACACATGGCACAGACCACGACAGATACCGCCGCCAGCACCGTCTCCGGCGCCGGCGCCGCCAGCTCATTCTCGGGCGGCACGGGAACCGAAGCCGAGTTTGGCTCGCTCGGCGCGCTCTCCCCCACCTGGTGGGAGCCCGAGGACGGCAGCGAGCCCGAACCATGGCTCACGCCCGATCAAGCCTTCGAACGTTTCTTTGAATGGACGAGCGATCGCGGCATTGAGCTGTGGGATCACCAAGAAGAGGCCCTCATGGACCTGGCAGCCGGCGATCACGTCATTTTAGGCACACCGACCGGATCGGGTAAATCGCTCGTCGCGCTGGGCATGCTCTTTATGGGCATGGCACAGGGCAAACGCTGTTATTACACGGCCCCCATCAAGGCCTTGGTCAGTGAAAAGTTCTTCGACCTGGTGCAGGTGCTCGGTCGCGATAACGTCGGTATGATCACCGGCGACACGCATATCAACACCAAGGCACCCGTCATCTGCTGCACGGCCGAAATCCTTGCCAACGATGCGCTCCGCGAGGGCGAGGACGCCGACGTGGGCTGCGTGGCCATGGACGAGTTCCACTACTTTGCCGACCCCGACCGCGGCTGGGCCTGGCAGGTGCCGCTGCTCACCCTGCCCCACACGCAGTTTATGCTCATGAGCGCCACGCTCGGCAATGTCACTGCCATCGCCGCCTCACTCGAGGAGCACACCGGCGCTACCTGTGACTTGGTCGTCGATGCCCCACGCCCCGTGCCGCTGAGCTACGACTACGTGACGACCTCGCTCGAGGGCACCGTCGAGCTCGCGATGCGTCGCGGCGAGGCCCCGCTCTATATCGTGCACTTTAGCCAGGATGCCGCACTTGCGACGGCACAGTCGCTCGCCAATTTTGGCATCGCCAGCAAGGAGCAGCGCGAAGCCATCAAAGACGCGGCAAAGGGGACGAGCTTCTCGACGGCCTTTGGCAAGATTCTCAAGCGCCTGCTTGGATGCGGCGTCGGCGTGCACCATGCTGGCATGTTGCCGCGCTATCGCCTGCTGGTCGAGCGCTTGGCGCAGCAGGGTCTGCTGCCCGTCATCTGCGGTACCGATACACTCGGCGTCGGCATCAACGTACCCATCCACACCGTGGTGCTCACCGCGCTCACCAAGTTCGACGGCTACAAGATGCGTCGCCTGCGCGCCCGCGAGTTCCATCAGATTGCCGGTCGCGCCGGCCGCTCGGGTTTCGATACCGAGGGCATGGTGATTGCCGAGGCACCCGAGCACGAGATCGAGAATGCCAAGCTTATGGCCAAGGCGGGCGACGATCCCAAAAAGCTCCGCAAGATTAAAAAGAAGAAGGCCCCCGAGGGCTTTGTCACCTGGAACAAGCAGACCTTTGAGCGCCTGATCGAGACGCAGCCCGAAACGCTCAAGCCGCGCCTGCGCATCACACACTCCATGGTGATTAGCGTGGTCGAACAGGGCGGCGATGCCCGCGCCCGCGTACACGACCTCATCGAGACGAGCTTGCAGACTCCCGAGGAAAAGGCCAAGCTCGAGGTTCGCGCCGACGAGATCTTCGCCACGCTCATCGATTCCGGCGTCGTCGTTCGCACCGAGGTACCGCCCGCACCCGACGCCCCGACTGACGCCGCACCAGACATCGACTATGCGCTGACGGTCGATCTGCCCGAGGACTTCGCGCTCGATCAGCCGCTCTCGCCGTTCTTGCTTGCCGCATTGGAGCTGCTCGATCCCGAGAGCGAGACCTATACCATGGACCTGATCTCAATGGTCGAGGCAACGCTCGAGGATCCCAAGCAGGTGCTGCGCGCACAGGAGCGCGCCGCACGCGATCGCGCTATGGCCGAGATGAAGGCCGACGGCATCGAGTATGAGGAGCGCTTGGAGCGCATTCAAGACGTCACGTACGAAAAGCCACTCGAGGATTTGCTCGACGCCGCTTTTGATAAGTACTGCCAGGAAGTACCTTGGGCAAACGACTATCAGCTCTCTCCCAAGAGCGTTCTGCGCGATATGCTGGAAAGCGCGAGCGATTTTAAGGGCTACATTCAAAAGCTCGGCATCGCCCGCTCCGAGGGCATTTTACTGCGCTACCTGGCAGAGGCCTACCGTTCGCTCGACCGCACCGTGCCCATCGAGAAGCGCGACGAGCGCCTGCGCTACATTATCTCGTGGCTGGGCTTTGTGGTGCGCTCGGTGGACTCGAGCCTGGTGGACGAGTGGGAGAACGCCGGCAACCCGGCAGCCCTCGATGCTGCGCCGCCGCAGGGCATCGACGAGGTCGTGGTGGACCGCCGCGGCTGCACGCTGTTGGTGCGCAACGCGCTCTTCCGCCGCGTGACCCTTGCCGCCCGCGAGCACGTTCGCGACCTGGGCGAACTCGACGACGACTGGGGCATGAGCGAGATCCGCTGGCAAAAGGCGCTCGATGCCTACCATGAGCAACACGAGGAAATCCTCACCGACGGAGATGCCCGCAGCGCCGCGATGTTTTCCATCGATGAGTCCGACGAGAAGACCGCGCACGTATGGCACGTGCATCAGATCTTTGCCGACGAGGATGGCGACCACGACTTTGGCATCATGGGCGATGTCGATCTGGACGCCACGCAAGACGGCGGCGAGGTCATCTTCAAAAACTACCGCGTCGGATTTATCGAGGACCTGCTCGAGGACTAGCCGAACATACTGGAACGAAACAAGCGGGGCCGCTGGCAATATCGCCAGCGGTCCCGCTTTTGCACTATCCGCTATGCCTTACTCGGCATCCTCGACCTCATACGAATCCGCCTCGGCTGGCTCATCGTTTGTCTCTGGTGCAGCCCCGCGCGCCTCGTCAAACGCGGCCTTCATGGTCTTGTTGCCCCACGTGAGCTTGCGAATGGTAAGATCGTCGGCCTTGTTGTGGGCCAGACGCAGATTCTCGGTACTGCGACGCAGGTCGTCCTTGGTCTTCTCGAGCTGCTTAATGGCGGCATCGATCTCCTTGATCGCCGACTCGAACTGCTTACTCGCCAGGTTGTAGTTGCGCGAGAAGCCATCCTTGAACTTCTCCATCTTGGCTTCGAAGTTCGTGACGTCGATATTCTGCTGTTTGTACTCCGCTAGCTCCTGCTTATAACGCAGCGAACCCATGGCGGCGTTGCGAAGAAGCGTAATCATGGGAATGAAGAATTGCGGGCGGATCACGTACATCTTCTCATAGCGGTAACTCACGTCGACAATACCCGCGTTATAGAGCTCGCTCTCGGGCTCCAGCAGGGTGCAGAGCACTGCATACTCACAGCCCTTCTGGCGGCGATCGTGGTCGAGCTTCTTAAAGAAGTCCTCGTTCTTGTGCTTGGTCGCGGTCTCGTCGTTCTCGTTTTTCATCTCGAACATAATCGAAATGACCTCGTTACCGCTCGCGTCGCACTCGCGGAAGATAAAATCGCCCTTGGTACCCTCGGACGCATCGTTGTCTTTCTCGAAGTACGCGTTGGGAAACGCCGTCATGCGCAGACGGTTGAACTCGGTCTCGCAGTGCTGCTCGAGCGACTCGCCCACCATCTTGGTGGACAGGCGGACCTTCATGTCCTTCAGGCGCTCAATCTCTTCATCCTTGTAGCGGATCAGCTCATCGCTCGCGCGCTTGGCTTGAGCAAGCTCGAGCTCATGTGCCGCCTTTGCCTGTTCCTCGCGCGAATCGCGCACTGCCAGCTCACTCGTCAGTTTCGCACGTGCCTCGTCGCGCTCTCGCTCCGCCGCGGCGACTGCCTCCGACAGGTTCATTTTTGCCATCAGCTCCTGCTCGCGCAGCTGGGCACGCAGACCCTCGGCCTCTTGCTCAGATTGTGCCTTTGCGGCGGAAAACTTCTCCTGTACCGTCGCGCGGTAGTCAGCAAGTGCACGTTCGGCCTCGCTGCGAGCGGCATCGAGATCACGCTGCGACTCTGCCGCGGCAGCGGCAAGCGCCATCTCCTGAGCCTTGTCCGCTGCGGCAAGCCTGGCCTGCAGCTCGGCAATCTGAGCGTCGCGTGCAGCTAAATCGTTTTGAGCAGCGTTGCGCGCCGCCGACTCGGCAAGCTTTGCTTCGTCATCTTTGCGCCCAAGCTGCGCACGCAGGCTATCAATCTCACGTTGGAGTTCGGCATTCTCTTTTTGAGCATTGGCTCGTGCCTCAACCGCCGCGCGCTGGCTTGCACTCTCGCGCTCTGCGGCAGCGCCCTCGAGCTTAGCGCGCAGCTCGGCAAGCTCAGCATCGCGCTTGGCAACCTCTTGCGCCAGTTTCTGATCCGCAGTGTTCTTCTGCTCGACAAGCTGAGCGTCGCGTTGAGACTCCGCCTCCTGCAGGGCAGACGCCGAACGCGAACGCTCAAGCTCCAGCGCCTGCTCGCCCTCGCGTTGGACTGCCCTCACACGCTCATCCAGATCGCGCGAAAACTCGGCATCGCGTACTTGCTTGACGATATCCGCATAGCCAGACGCATCGACCTTAAAGACTTCGCCACAATGCGGGCACTTGATCTCGTTCATAACAGCTCCTCGATGGACGCAAATTTCAACCGACTACACTCTACCGCGCCGCACGGACAAAAAAGGCGCCGCCACCATAATGGCAACGGCGCCAGAACCACCACAAAGGTGCCTGTCCCCTTTGTGATGGTTCGAGAATTACAGTCCAAAGAAGCCCAGGATTTGATCGCGGCTTACGGGTCTGTAGTCGTTGGCATCAAGGCCAACGTCATAGCGCAGGATCGGGCGCTCGCGATCGCGGTTGCGTGCGTTGGTGCGGTCACCCCTGCTGTGGATATGCCCATGCAGCATAATGGCGCCACGTGCCTTGCCGTTCCAGCTGAGCATGGGGTAGTGGCTCATAACCAGACGATGGCCCTTGGCATAGCCGGGAGCAATCTCCAGGTAATCGCGCACGTCTTCCCAAATTTGCGGGGCGTCGGAATCTTCCCAGTCGCCGTCATGGTTACCGCGGATGAGCGTCGCATTCTTGCATTCGATACGCTCGCGCAGGCGCACCGCCTCCGCCATGGGCAAGCGATACGTAAAGTCTCCCAGGATATAGAGGCGGTCGTCCGCAGCCACGCACTCATTGATGGCATCGATGACCTTGCGGTTCATCTCCTCGACCGAATCAAACGGTCGATCCATGTCGTGCAAGATATTCGTATCGCCTAGGTGCAGGTCGGCGGTAAACCACATCATCGTCTATGCCCTCATTTCGCAATGCATCCAACTCGTGCTAAGTATACAGACACAGCGATGCGGCGGTTAGCCAAAGAGCCCGCCGAACAGTCCGCGGCGGCGCTTGTCTTGCTTTTTCGAAGCGTCACCCTGGGCGTTCTTGCCCTGCCGCTTCTTACGATCCCGCTCCAACTCATCGTCATCGAGTAGCGTATCCCACTCAAACGGATCGTCTGTCAGATCGAACAGGTCATCGTCATCAAACATGGCAGTCTCCCATACCGATTAGCGAGCATCCACCACATAGAGCCCAACGCGCACCTGATGCCACGGGCTGCGCTCGGGGGCAACCTGTTGCACGCGGGCCTCAAATACGTCCTCGTGGCCGTAATACATCATCAAGGACAGTGGGCCAACCTCGTTTCCCGGAACGTAGCCAAGTTTGGTCTTGCCATAGTAGATCGCAACTGCCTCGGGGTCATGGGGATTATCGCGCTCGGCACACAGCGTCAGTTTATCGCCCGCTTTAAGATCGCCCAAGACCAAGGCGCCATCGGTATACTGAAATCCTGCAATGTGAAATGACAGAAGAACACGCGAAGGCTCGTACATAGCAGCTCCTCTAACAGCCGGATAAATCGGCGCTTAACCGTACTGAGAAGCTTACGGGCCCGTGCGGACACAAATTCGCCCCACCCGCGCCTTTTCGACCGTTTGTCGCTACACCATCTGATTCTAATGCACAAACATGCGCACGAACTTGTGCTTCCAGCTTGTGTAAGGAGCATAGCGGAATGGCACGTCCAGCCAGGTTGCCTTGTTCACGATACTCTTCTTGTGGCTAAACGTATCGAAGCTCTCGCGTCCATGGTACTGCCCCATACCGCTCGCGCCCATGCCGCCAAAGCCCATATGGCTCGTAGCCAAGTGCATGATCGTGTCGTTGACGCAGCCGCCGCCAAAGGGCACGTAACGCACAAAGCGCTGCTGAACTGCGCGATCCTGGCTAAAGGTATACAGAGCCAGCGGCGTCGGACGATCCGTAATAAACGTCTCGGCCTCGCCTAGGCTCTCAAACGTCAGCACCGGCAAGATGGGGCCGAAAATCTCCTCCTGCATCACGGCGTCATCGGGGGTCACGCCGTCCAAAATCGTCGGCTCAATCTTGAGCGATGACTCGCGCGCCGTGCCTCCAAGCACGACCTTATCGGGATCGATCAGCCCGCGCACGCGCGCAAAATGCTTAGCATTGACGATATGCCCGTAATCCTCGTTATCGAGCGGATGCTCGCCAAACATACGGCGGGCCTCTTCCTTGATGAAGCCCAGCAGCTCGTCGTGCACGCGCGTATCGGCCAGCAGGTAGTCGGGCGCCACGCAGGTTTGCCCCACGTTGAGCCATTTACCAAAGGCGATACGCCGCGCTGCGACCTTCAGGTTTGCCGTCGCATCCACGATGCAGGGACTCTTTCCGCCCAGCTCAAGCGTCACGGGCGTAAGGTTTTTACTTGCACGCTCCATGACGAGCTTGCCGACCGGAACGCTACCGGTAAAGAAGATCTTGTCCCAGCACTCGTCGAGCAGCGCTTCGTTTTCGGCGCGCCCGCCCTCGACAACCGTCACCAGGCACGGATCAAATGCCTCTTCACAGATTTGCTTGAGCACCGCGCTCGATGCCGGAGCATATGCGCTCGGCTTGATGACCACGGTATTGCCCGCGGCAAGGGCGCCGGCGAGTGGCTCGAGCGTCAGCAAAAACGGGTAGTTCCACGGAGCCATGATGAGTGTGACGCCATAGGGCACGGCCTGCGTCTTGCACACACTCACGGCGTTGGCGAGGTCACACGGACGCAGACGCGGGCGACTCCATCGAGCCACGTGAGCGATCTGATGTCGAATCTCAGAAAGCGAGGTGCCGATCTCACACATATACGCCTCGTCATGTGACTTTCCCAAATCGGTCTTGAGCGCATGGGCGATATCGGCCTCGTGGGCCCGCACCGCATCGCGTAAACTCGCGAGCGCGCGACGTCGAGCATCAACATCAAACGTAGCGTGCGTCTTAAAGTAGGCGCGCTGATCGCCGACGATGCGCGCAATTTCCTCGGTGTTCATGGGCCCTCCTAATTCTCGCTCTCAAACATACCACCTGCAACGACTTCGTACATATGCTCGAGCTCCAAGCGGTCCATTAGAAGCGGAACGGGGTACAGGGGATTGGCCTCGGCATCGGCATGCGCCGCCATCTCGGGAATGTCGGAGCGGCGAATGCCCGTCACATATTTGGGTATGCCCAAGGCGGCGTTCATGCGGTCGACCCAATCGATAAAGGCCTCGGCCGCAAGACTGTCCTGCGCGGTAGCCGGCGCAATGCCCGCCATGCGAGCAAGATCGGCGAGCTTAGGAGCAGCAGCTTCGCCATAGGCGCGAAGCATATGCGGCAGGATGATCGCGTTGGCCAAACCGTGCGGAATTCCGTATCTGCCGCCCAGACTGTGCGCGATGGCATGCACATATCCGACATAGGAGCGAGTAAACGCAACGCCCGCCTTATACGCCGCCGAAAGCATATTGCGACGCGCACGCATGTTGTCGCCATGCTCATAAGCCTCAAGCAAATTGTCGTGGATGAGCTTCACCGCCTGTCGCGCCATCTTGCGCGTATAGGGCGTAGTGCTTCGCCCGATAAAGGCCTCGACGGCATGCGTCAGGGCGTCCATGCCCGTCTGCCCCGTAATGGAAGCGGGCAGGCCGCACGTAAACTCGGGGTCGTGGACTGCAAAACGCGGGATGAGCACAAAGTCGTTAATGGGGTATTTGTAGTGCGTCTCGTCATCGGTAATTACCGCCGCAAGCGTGACTTCGCTTCCCGTACCGGCGGTAGTGGGAACGGCGATGAGCAGCGGCAGGCGACGATGAACCCGCAGCAGGCCGCGCATCTTGTTGATGGGCTTGTTTGGCTGCGCAATGCGTGCGCCCACGCCCTTGGCACAGTCCATGGCCGAGCCACCGCCAAAGCCGATAATGGCCTGGCAGGCGCTCTCTCGATACAGGGACGCCGCTTCTTCCACGTTTGAAACCGTGGGGTTTGCACGCGTTTCGGCATAGACCGTAACGCCAATCCCCCTGCATGCGAGCGCCGTCTCGAGCGGTGCCGTGAGCCCCAGACGGGCAATGCCGGGATCCGTCACGATAAGGACCTTCTGGATCGAGCGCTTTTGAAGCACCGCGGGCACATCCTCGGCATGCTCTAAAATGCGCGGCTCGGTATAGGGCAGGATCGGCAATGCAATGCGAAAAACCGTCTGATATGTTCGGCACCAGGCACGACGGGCTAGATGCATAAAGGAAACTCCTTCATTTGTTGATAGGTCAACATTTGCTCGCCCGATTGTACTCAGCGGCGGTCAAAGACGGCCTGCCAATCGTTAATCAATCAACATCTTCATATCTCAAAATTGTTTTATTAAAAATCATTCCTAATAGGCTTCACATTTGGTTGCATTTATGGATAATAGAACTCGTCAAGACGCACGTCCGGAGAGGGCCCTTACGGGACCGGACGAGCGCGCAATCGCCATCGATCGAAAGGATCGAATCATGAAGTTTGTTTGCCCCGTTTGCGGTTATGTGGAAGAGTTCGACGGCGACCAGCTGCCCGAGGACTTCAAGTGCCCCCAGTGCGGCGTTCCCGGTTCTCGCTTCCTGAAGCAGGAGGAGGGTCAGCTCGAGTGGGCTGCCGAGCACGTCGTGGGCGTCGCCAAGATGGAGGGCGTCTCCGAGGACATCGTTGCCGACCTGCGCGCCAACTTTGAGGGCGAGTGCTCCGAGGTCGGTATGTACCTGGCCATGGCTCGCGTCGCTCATCGCGAGGGCTATCCCGAGATCGGCCTGTACTGGGAGAAGGCTGCCCACGAGGAGGCCGAGCATGCCGCCAAGTTCGCTGAGCTCCTGGGCGAGGTCGTGACCGACTCCACCAAGAAGAACCTCGAGATGCGCGTTGAGGCCGAGAACGGCGCCACCGCCGGCAAGACCGATCTTGCCAAGCGTGCCAAGGCCGCCGGCCTCGATGCCATCCACGACACCGTGCACGAGATGGCTCGCGACGAGGCCCGCCACGGCAAGGCTTTCGCCGGCCTGCTCAAGCGCTACTTTGGCTAAGCCAACCGCCTGAGACATAACCTCAAGCTCGATGAGGCCCGGACCGTATTGGTTCGGGCCTTTTTCGTGCCTCACGAACTTGTTAACGCCCTGAAATAGGACCGCCTTCGGCATCGGCTTCTCGTCAAAAACTAAGTGAGTAGACTTTTTGGAACTTGCCGAGCACACCACCCATATTGCTTTATAAAGCCGCAGGTAAATGACTTGTTGCAAAACGGCTTGGTCGCCAAAGTGCCAAAAGTCTACTCACTTAGAACCGCAGCCGTCCACGATTGAGCCGTTTTGTGTCTAACGGGCATCTTTCCGTCGATTACTCCCAATTTTGTCCAGTCAATGAATAGTTCAGACCGGAGTAATATCTCAGCCCTTTGCTCATCCGAGCTTTTATCACGATATTCAGCATCGAGCATCCTGCATATGGCCTTAACGATCGCGCGGAATCTATCCTCATCCGATATCTGTCTGTGTGTCAGGAGAAGCACATCGTAGCCCATGGCCTGAAGGGCCGTCATGCGGTCAGCGTCACGCAAGCCATCCCCTGCGCGTCCGTGCGAGGCCTTTCCCTGACATTCAATGGCCACCTGTCGCCTACCGTCCGGTGAAGAAAGAAGTAGGTCGATATATATACGGGACTTTCCCACAATCGCTCGAGCACTTGTGCCTAGCATCACTTCAACATTAAGCTCTATGTCGCAAAAACCTTCGCCTCCCAGGGATCGCGGCAGTGCAAGTAGCAAATACGCCTCGACCTCAAAAGGCGACGCGGCACCCAATGGAACGAGTTGCGATACCGCCATAAATCTATTGCCGTAACGCATCCCGCAAACATCTGAACAAAAACGGTCAAGGTCTCCGCCCAAAACCAAAGCGTCTCGACGCCATAAATTTGAGGCGGTGCCGTCCTCGGACGGGCAGCGCACCCAACCGAACGTTGTCGAAATCGCGCCCGAATCAATTGCACGCGAAAGCTCCGCCTCAAGTGCCGCCGGCAGAGCGCACACCGCAAACAAGCCACACATCTCCGCCAATACCAAAAGAAGCTGGAGATCCGTCAGGTGCCGCGACATGATGAATGCCGTCAGTAGAGGAGACGTAATCAAAAACCCATGCTCCGTTTCCAGCACGGATTCCCTGGGGAGCTCACCAAGAAACAGCCGCTGCCTAATGCTGGCAGGACAAGTCCGTTTGTTTCTCGTCCGAACCAATGTATACAACGGAAAACCGAGCGCGACCGCAGCCGTCGGGTTGCGGGCGAGATCATATCGCCGCCGGTCTTCTTCCGGTCGTGGAAGCGGCGGACACAAAGCGCGGACTTGAGGAGGCAAACGCCAGTACCTAAAAGCTGATATGTCACAAAGTAGATCCTTCATAGGCACAGGAAAACACGAATTTCAACCCAATCAGTCACGCATTGGCGCGAACGCAGCAAAAATGGCGCCGAACGGACTGCCAAGTTTTCAACAGCCCTCCCCAACTGGCCAAAAGCTTGCCGAGAGCTGGACGAAACCCTGTTGAAAACCCCATTTTTTCTCATGTAGAAGCTTTGCGCGGCAAGTGAGTAGACTTTTTTGAACATCCCGAGCAGGCCGGTCATCCTGCTTTTCAAAACCGCAGGTAGATAGCTTGCTACAAAACTGCCTGGTCGCCAAAGTGCTAAAAGTCTACTCACTTAGGTTGCAGAGTGCCCCCCATTAGCTGCAATTCCAAGGTTGTTAGTACTTTTGGACTCAGATCGTCATACTGAACAAGAATTTGAGTTGTGTTTTCAGGGACAGATGCGCCATCGGCACACCAAAAACAGTCACCGATATCGATAAAAGGGATGCTCGAGCGCGTGAGGGCCCGTGCAAAAGTGCTTCTGCCCGTTCCACGCTCCGCAACCACGATACTGTAAAGGCCCGCGTCTGCATGCTCGATCGAGACCTCTCCTGCCGGAAATACCTTCCGCACAAGCGCCATCAGGCCATCACGCGCCTCGCGAGCACGAACGCGCACGCGGTTCACATGTCGCTCGTAATCACCCGATTCCAGCAAACGCGCCAAAGCGACCTGATCAACAGAGCTCACCGACGAGGCGTAGAAACCAAGGTTGCGCCTAAACCGCTCCATTAACTCATCGGGCAACACCATGTACGCCAAACGCAACGCCGATGAAAGGCTCTTCGAAAACGTGTTGGTGTATATAACCGACCGGGCGGCATCGATCGACGCGAGCGCGGGAATCGGCTTCCCGGCAAGGCGAAACTCACAATCAAAGTCATCTTCGATGAGATACCGACCTGGTCGCTCGGCGGCCCAGCTCAGAAGCGCATAGCGACGCGCAATGCTCGTCACAAGGCCGGTTGGATATTGGTGAGACGGCATCAGGTGAAGTACATCGGTCCCGGTTTTCTGCAGAGCGCTCAAGTCCACCCCCTCATCATCCAACGGGATATGTCGAACTTTGCAGCCCATAGCCTGATAAATGCGCGTCAGACGTAAATAGCCCGGGTCCTCAACGGCATACACCTTGTCAGCGCCAAGCAACTGAACCAACATGGTATCGAGCAGCTGAGCGCCCGCGCCGATAACAATGTTATTGGGGTCGACATTCATACCCCTCGTCCCGCGCAGATGATGAGCAATTGCGCATCGTAGCCGAACGGTGCCCTGTGCCGGTGCGGGCGAAAAGATCTCGCGCTCGTCTTCGGATGCCAGCGTCGCCCGCAGTGCGCTTTGCCAAAGCCGCGCCGCCTCCAAAGCGGAAGGAGAAAGCGCATCGAATCGCTCGACCTGTCCGCTGGCATCATGCACGCCGGAGTCCACAGAGACGGCATCCCGGTCGATGCCCTCCGCAGCCGAAGCCAAAACCGGTGCATCCGGAAGCTTGCAAGCGTAGTAGCCACGACGCGGCATTGAGCAAATATAGCCCTCGGCAAGTAACTGGCTATATGCATTCTCGATGGTAATGACACTGATTCCCAGATGACTGGCAAAGGCGCGCTTAGACGGAAGATGCTCCCCCGCCGCAATGCGTCCAGCTACGATATCATCTCGAATTTGCTGGTAAACATACTCATAGAGCGATGCTTCGCCGCGTTTTTCCAAATTGTAGTCAAGCATGAGCCTATCACCTGACCTTATTAAGCCATTCAATCTGGTATTAGTCTGACCTTGTTATTATCTCGAAAACTGAGTATTTCGCCATACCCAGCTCCCCGATAGGATATTCCGTCAAGCAATGCACATGCCAACCAAGGGAGCAACCATGGCAGAACAGAACAGCAAGGCCGACCGCGTCAAACTCAATCGCGAGCTCGCGCAGATGCTCAAGGGCGGCGTCATCATGGACGTTACCACGCCCGAGCAGGCACGCATCGCCGAGGAGGCAGGCGCCTGCGCCGTCATGGCTCTCGAGCACATCCCGGCCGACATCCGTGCCGCAGGCGGCGTCTCGCGCATGAGCGACCCCAAGATGATCAAGGGCATCCAGGAGGCCGTCTCCATCCCCGTCATGGCCAAGTGCCGCATCGGTCACATCGTCGAGGCGCAGGTCCTGCAGGCCATCGAGATCGACTACATCGATGAGTCCGAGGTTCTCTCCCCCGCCGATGACGTCTATCACATCGACAAGACCCAGTTTGACGTGCCGTTTGTCTGCGGCGCCCGCGATCTGGGCGAGGCGTTGCGCCGTGTTGCCGAGGGCGCCACTATGATTCGCACCAAGGGTGAGCCGGGTACGGGCGACGTCGTCCAGGCTGTACGCCACATGCGCAAGATCCAAAAGCAGATCCGTGACGTTGTTGCCCTGCGCGATGATGAGCTCTTTGAGGCAGCCAAGCAACTGCAGGTTCCGGTCGAGCTGGTGCGCGAGGTCCATGCCACGGGCAAGCTTCCCGTTGTGAACTTTGCCGCCGGCGGCGTAGCGACCCCTGCCGACGCCGCGCTGATGATGCAACTGGGCGCCGAGGGCGTCTTTGTCGGCTCGGGCATCTTTAAGAGCGGCGACCCCGCCAAGCGCGCCGCCGCCATCGTCAAGGCCGTGGCAAACTTCACCGATGCCAAGCTCATCGCCGAGCTTTCGGAGGACCTGGGCGAGGCCATGGTGGGCATCAACGCCGACGAGATCGAAATCATCATGGAGGAGCGCGGACGCTAGTCCGGCAGAAAGGATCGCACATGAGCGATTATGCAGACCAAACGGTCGCCGTGCTGGCGGTCCAAGGCGCTTTTGCCGAGCACGAGGCAAGACTATCCGGGCTTGGCGCACACTGTATTGAGCTGAGGCAGGCGGCCGATTTGAAGCAGGACTTTGACCGTCTGGTACTTCCCGGCGGCGAGTCCACCGTTCAGGGGAAGCTGCTTGATGAGTTGGGCATGCTCGAGGAGCTTCGTGCCCGTATCGCTGAAGGCATGCCCGTCCTGGGCACCTGCGCCGGCCTGATTCTACTGGCTCACGATCTTGCCGCCCATGACGATAAGGGCACGCCGCGTTTGGCAACCATGGATGTGCTCGTTGAGCGCAATGCCTACGGCAGGCAGCTCGGCAGCTTTCGAACCAAGGGGCAGGTAGCCGGCATCGACGGTGAAGTGCCGCTGACGTTTATCCGCGCGCCCCGCATCGTTGAGGTGCACGGCGATGCCGAGGCCCTGGCCGAAGTCGATGGCCGCATCGTCGCCGCCCGCCAAGACAACCAGCTCGGCGTAACCTTCCACCCCGAACTCGACGAAGACACCCGCCTCCACGAACTGTTCCTACAAATGTAGGCATCGAAATCAACAAACGAAATGAGAGTGGATAATCTCCCACTTTAAGCTTGGATGCAGGCTCAAACCGGGAGATTATCCACTCTCATGCTATGTAGTCGTTGGGTGTTCTTAAACGACTAGTCAAACAAGAACGTCCCCAACGACTATCTTTTAGCAGGTCTGGATCATGGCAATGTCGATGTTTTGGCACCGACAGCGAGCGCCCACCAGAGCGAACAAATTGGCATGAAAAGAGGACGGCATAGACCTTCTGGTCATGCCGTCCTCTTTGAATGACAAGTTGTCGCTCTGGTGGGCGCGCAGCGTCAACTAGTTACGCGGTTTGGTAAAACCGCGTAACCCAACTAGAAGCGGTTGCCGCGGAAGCCGCCGCCGTTGCGGCCGCCACGATCGCCACCGCGACCGCCGCGGTCGTTACCGCGGTTGCCGCCGAAGCCGCCACGGTTGCCACCGCGATCGCCATAGCCACCACGGTTGCCGCCAAAGCCGCCGCGACCGCCACGGTCGCTGCCACGGTCACCAAAGCCGCCACGGCCGCCACGATCGCCACCGCGGCCACCGCGGTCACCGCCACGGCCACCGCGATCGCCAAAGCCGCCGCGACCGCCACGGTCGCCGCCACGGCCACCGCGATCGTCACGACCGCCGCGAGGACCGCGGTCCTCGTCCAGGCCCATGGCGACGAGCGGAGCGATGACCTTATCGAGAGCGGCCATCAGCTCGGTGGCCTCCTCATAAGAAAGCTCAGGCAGGAGCTTCTCCTTCTTGTTGGCAAGCTCGACCAGGCCCTCAGCGGCATCCTCGGCAGCGAAGACAACGATCTTGCGCATATCGCCCTCGGCGTCGTCGATGCGGCCAACCAGATCGGCAGCCTCGGCCTCGGCCATCAGGCCATCGAGCTCACGAAGGCGCATGCCCAGCAGGTCGGACATTTCCTTCTGCTCCATCTTGGGCTTGAGGTCAAGGAGCTTGATGGCGCGCTCGATGTTCGCCATGCGCTCGGCCTTGGCCTCCTCCTCTTTGGAAATAGCAAAGCGACGGCTACGCAGCAGGCGGGCGGCCTTCTGCATCTTGTCCATCAGCTCTTCGTCATCGTAATCAACGGCGGCCTCGACAACCTCGGCCTCCTCCTCGGCGGAAACCTCGTCAGCAGCCTCAACCTCGGCAGCTTCGGTCTCCACGGTCTCGACTGCCTCGACCTCGGCAGCCATGGTCTCGTTCTCGGTCTCGTTCATGATCTCTTCGTTCTCGGACATGAGACTCCTTCTTGGCCCTCTCGGGCATCATCGCCCCATTCGCGGGGCCCGTCGCGCACTCTTTGCGCTTTAAACATTCATGCCTCTCGGCAAAACGTCCATTAGTTTATGGTGTCGCCATCCAATCTAGCTGCAGAATCTATGTGCACACATTAATGCGACATGTGCGACTCGCGACGAGCGTACACCAGCGACACCGCGAACCCGACCACGGCAATTACAGCCGCCACACGCACGGCAGCTGCAAATCCAATCGCCTGGGCAACGTCCGTCGCAGCGCCAGCGGCGCCGGCAGTCGCAGCAGAACTCGAGAGCAGACCGATAAACAGCGACGGGCCAAACGATGCGGCAATCATGTTCCACGTGTTGAGCAATGCCGTTCCGTGAGGATGTTCAGCGGCAGGCAGCGTCTCCAAGCCGGCCGTTTGCGAGGGGCTCAACACCAAACCGACTCCGGCATACACCACAACGGTCAGCGCCACGACGACGCCGATGTTCATGCTTGCCGCCGTCATCGAGATGGCAGTCTGTCCCACGGCAATCAGGGCAAAGCCGACCGGCAGCAGCGGCCATGCGCCACGGGCGTCCATCACGCGTCCGCCCACAATCGAGGTCACAGCGTTGCAGGCAATTGCCGGCAAAATGAGCAGGCCCGCAACAAGCGCGGTCATGCCGTATGCGCCCTCAAAATAGAGCGGCAACAAAACGCTCATCGAGAACGTCGTCATCATCGACACCACCACAAGCAAGCACGCAGGCCAAAAACGAACGCTCGCCATGGGACGCACGTTAAGCACCGGATGCTCGAGCTTAAGCTGGCGGGCCGCAAACAGGCCGAGCAGCACAACGGCGGCAAAAAGCGTCACGATGCCGGCAATCAGATTGGTCGAGAACTCGCCTACGGAATACACAAATGCCGTAATGCCGGCAGCGAGCAAAACAACCGACAGAATATCAAGCGTGGCGTTCGAGCGCTCTCCGACATTCTGAACAAGCTTTACGCCCGCCGCAGCGACCACAATGCCGCCCACCAGCGGCACTACGAACACCGCCCTCCAGCCAAACAACGTGCACATAAGACCGCTGATCACAGGTCCAAACGCCGGCCCCAGCGTAATGCAGGCACCGCCCAGGCTCAGATACAGACCGAGCTTCTCGCGCGGCGCGCAAGACAACACCACGTTCATCATGAGCGGGAACAAGATGCCCGATCCCGCAGCCTGCAAAATACGACTTGGCAGCAAAACGCTAAACGACGGAGCGACCAGGCACAGGACTTCGCCGGCGACCATGCATCCGCATGCGAAAAACAGCAGTTTGCGCGTCGAGAAACGGCCGGACAGGAAGGCCATGATGGCCGTAAAAATCGACGTCACGATCATGTAGCCCGAGACGAGCCACTGTGCCGTGGTGGCACTCACCGAAAAGGCTGCCATAATGTCGTGCAGCGCCACGTTAATGATGTTCTCGTTAAACGCGGCAACAAAGGCTGCAATATACATAACGACGAGAATCGCCGAGGCTGTCGACGGTGATTGAGTTCGCTTTTGGGATTTGGTCCCCATGAAATTCCTTCCTCTTAGAACGACAATCGCATCGCCCCAGAGGAACGGTCCAGGGCGAAAATGAGCCCTAGACTTACGCCAGACGCCGTACACGACAAATCTGACAACATGGTCCAACGTCGAAAGATTGTAACGCGGACGCGCAGCTTTCCTTCCGCGCTATTATTAAAAGTCCACGAAAGCATAAGACATGAGGAGCCCGCCATGATTAAGCCCATCATGAAATCCGAGTTCTTTTTGCGCCTGCCTTCCGAAGACGCGGGACCCGACGACGCCGTGATCGGGCAAGACCTCCTGGATACGCTCCACGAGCATGAGCACGAGTGCGTGGGCCTCGCCGCCAACATGATCGGCGTGCGCAAACGCATCATCTGCGTAAAAGACGGCGGCAAGTCGCTGCTCATGTACAACCCGCAAATTCTTGAGCAGGTCAATGCCTATCAGACGAGCGAAGGATGCCTCTCGCTGATCGGCGAGCGTCCCTGTACCCGCTATCGCCGCATTAAGGTTGAGTATTTGGACGAGAACTTCGTCCACCGCATCAAAAACTTCTCGGGCTACACCGCCGAGATCATCCAACACGAAATCGACCACTGCAACGGCGTCGTGATCTAGTTCCGCGAACCAAGGAAAATAATCTGTTTTCCTCCGTCCCTAATGGACCATGGTAACGCCGCAGGCTGAGCACACGACAGCGAGCGAGCCGCATTTGCGCCAAGGTGACGTGAAATGAGAGGGCGCTGACCTTCTGGTCGCGCCCTTGAAGTTGAACGTCAGATTGGTGTGAATGCGGCTCGCGCAGCGTCAAGCGGTCCGCCGTTCGGTAGAACGGCGGAACTATTAATTCTGGCGGTAGTGATCGAAGAAGTCGGCGAGGTCTTCGAGGGACTCTTTGAGCACTTCCATGCGCGGCAGGTACACGATGCGGAAGTGGTCGGGCTCGGCCCAGTTAAAGCCGCCGCCGCGCGTGATGAGGATCTTCTTCTCGTGCAGCAGGTCGAGGGCAAACTGCTCGTCATCGGTGATGTTGAACTTTTTAACATCCATCTTGGGGAAGATGTAGAACGCCGCGCGCGGCTTAACCACCGAGATGCCGTCAATCTTGTTGAGCGCCTCATACACAAAGTTGCGCTGCTCGTAGACACGGCCGCCAGGACGGATGTAGTCGTTGACGGACTGATGGCCACCGAGTGCCGTCTGAACGATCGACTGAGCCGGCACGTTGGAGCACAGGCGCATGTTAGAGAGCATGTTGACGCCCATGATGAAGTCACTCATGCAGCGCTGGTTGCCCGAAAGCACCATCCAGCCAATGCGATAGCCCGCGATCATATGCGACTTGGACAGGCCGCTAAACGTAATGCAAGGCAGGTCGGGGGCGAGCGAGGCAATGGAGACGTGCTCGTAGCCGTCCATGCACAGGCGGTCGTAGATCTCGTCGGCAAAAATCATGAGCTGGTGCCTGCGCGCGATCTCGGCAATGCCCTCGAGCACCTCGCGCGGATAGACAGAGCCCGTGGGGTTGTTGGGGTTGATGATGACGAGGGCCTTGGTCGCGCTCGTGATCTTGGACTCCATATCCTCCAGGTCTGGATACCAATCGGCCTGCTCATCGCACAGATAGTGCACAGGATGACCGCCAGCAAGGGTTGCGCACGCCGTCCAGAGCGGATAGTCGGGGCTGGGGATCAGAATCTCGTCGCCATTGTCGAGCAGCGCGTTCATCGAAAGCTGAATGAGCTCGGACACGCCGTTGCCCGTGTAGATATGCTCCATCTGAACGTTGGGCAGGCCCTTGATCTGCGAATACTGCATGATCGCCTTGCGCGCGGAGAACAGGCCACGCGAGTTGGAATAGCCTTCGCAGTCGGGCAGCTGCTGGCGCATGTCCTTGATGACCTCATCGGGCGTGCGGAAACCGAAGGGCGCCGGATTGCCGATATTGAGCTTGAGGATGCGCTCGCCCTCGTCCTCCATGCGGGCAGCCTCGTCGACGACGGGACCGCGCACGTCATACAGGACGTTATCAAGCTTGGTGGATTTAGAAAAAGTACGCATGGTGGTGCTCCTTGGAATTTGAGCTGAGGGATGGGGTTCGGGCTTGGAATCGTTGCGAGGCGATGATGTCTCGCCTTGATCGGCGTCACCGGCAAGCAGCCAGGAAACATCGACCTCCAAAATGCGGGCGAGCAGCTCTGCCACATCGCGCCGCGGAATCGTCTTGCCACTCACATATTGGCTCATCTGACTCTTGCCGAGTTTTTTGCCGAGCATCTCCGATGCGCGGATTACGTCCGACTGGCGAACGTCTCGATCGGACATGGTCTGTCGCAGGCGATCGCTAAACGTCTCTTGGGCCACAGGAACCTCCTTGCCGGCAAAGTTCAATTTATAGAACACGAATTGAACCAAGGTTCAATTTAGCAAGCAGTATAGCGCGGCGCATTATCTGGAAGTTCAATTTCACAAGAAAATGTACCGAACCCCGAGAATCGTCCCGAGGTGGACAACGGGCACGCGCTTTTAGAGATATTCGAGGAAACGAGCCGCCGCGAGCGAAACGTCGGCGGTGCGGTATATGGCGTTGATCTGCCGATGAGGATGTCCCTCGAGCGGGCGCACGGCAACATCGAACTGGCAGCGGCGCAAGATGAGCGCGGGAAGAATGCTCACGCCCAGGCCGTCCTCGACCATGGCCATAATCGCATAGTCATCCCAGGTCGACAGCTTGGAGCGCACCGTCAGCCCCGCCCGACGGAACAGCGGCGTAATCTCGTCGTCGCTACCGCGTTCCAGCAGAATAAACTGCTCGTTGGCCAAATCGGCAAGGGAAACGACCTCCGCGGTGGCAAGCGAGGAGCCCGCTGGCACCACGGCCATCAGCTCGTCTTGTACCAACGGCCGCGACGCCATGCCGGCGCCGCGTGGCTCGCGCGGAATAAAGCCCAGGTCGCAGCGGCCTTCCGCCACCCATTGCTCAATCTCGGAGTAATCGCCCATCAGCAACTCATAATCGACGTCCGGATGATCGGCGCGAAACCGCGCGATCACCGGCGGCAGTACATGGGTCGCCACACTCGAAAACGTACCGATACAGATCTTGCCACGCATGAGCCCTCGCATCTCGTCCACGCGTCGCTGCAGGCGGCCAAACTCTTCGCATAACGCCTCGACTGCCGGCATGACCTGCCGCCCGTCGGCAGAAAGCACCACGCCCTCGCGGCTGCGATCAAGCACCTTAAAACCCCAGTCTGCCTCAAGGTCGCCCACCATACGGCTCACGCCCGACTGCGAATAGCTCAGCCGCTCTGCAGCACGCGTAAAGCTGCCGGCACGCACCGTCTCAAGCAGCACTTGCATCTTTTGGATATTGGTCTCCACGGCACGTCCCCACCCTTGCATGAGTTTTTGTCATGTTTGCCATGCATTATATTCGCTTTTCTTCTAAAGCCAGTTCACCCATAGTGAACATGTTCGGATATAGAGGGGATGTCAGCGCATGAACAACGGACTGTTTACGTACTTAGCAGCATTGCTATTGTTTGGCTCAAACGGCATCATCGCCGCTGCCATCGCGCTGCCGAGCTCCGATATCGTGCTCCTGCGCACGTTTTTGGGCGCCCTCTCGCTTGTCACCGTCCTCGCCATCACTCAACGCCATAAGTTGCAGGCGCCATCTCGCCCCCGCGAAGCCGCAGCCCTTCTCCTCTCGGGAGCCACGCTGGGCGCCAGCTGGATTTTTCTGTTCCGCGCCTACCAGACGATCGGCGTCGGCATATCCTCGCTGCTGTACTACTGCGGCCCCATCATCGTTATGGCGCTCTCCCCGCTCATCTTTGGCGAAAAAATGACCGGTGGCAAAATCGCCGGCTTCATAGCTGTCGCCTGCGGCGCCTTCCTCATCGCGGCCCAAGGCCTCGGCGGCAATATGCCCATCGCGGGCATCGTGTGCGGCATCGCCTCGGCCTTCTGCTATGCATTGATGGTCATCGCCAGCAAGGGTGCGCCGCACATCGAGGGCCTCGAGAACTCCGCGCTCCAGGTGAGCGCCGCCTTTTTGACCGCGCTGGTCCTTACGCTCCTCACGCAGGGCGCCCCCTCATTCCTGTCCGCCGGCGTCGCCGCCAGTATTGATTGGCGCGCCGTCGTCATGCTCGGCGTCGTCAACACCGGACTCGGTTGCCTGCTCTACTTTAGCGCCGTCGCCAAACTGCCCGTGCAGACCGTCGCCGTCGTCGGCTACCTTGAGCCGCTTTCGGCCGTCGTGTTCTCGGCCGTCCTTTTGGGCGAAACCATAACACCGGTCCGCCTGATGGGCGCCGCGCTTATCATCGGCGGCGCGATTTTTTGCGAACTCGCCGGCAAACGCGCAAGCGCCAAGGCTGGCATAGCCCAGACAGCACGTGCTTAAAAGCCCCTGTTTTGAAATGCTACCTACGTACATAAATAATCCCCAGCTGGGGATTATTGTCTAAAATAACCTGATGTGCCAAACTGCTCTTGTATGTATAAAGACGGCATAAAGATTATCTGTCCTAGACAGACAACCGGATGTCTAAGGGAGTCCACGTGGCACACAACAAACTGGAGGCAAACCCCCAAGACCAGCGTGGTCAAGGCGGGCACGGAGCCATCCCCCTCTCCGCTGGCATGCTGCTCGTAACGCTCGGCGTCGTCTATGGCGACATCGGCACGAGCCCCATGTACACCATGAAATCAATCGTCGCCAACAACGGCGGCATCGGTACCGTCAGCGAGGACATGATCCTGGGCGCGCTTTCGCTCGTCATCTGGACCATGACGCTCGTGACCACGGTCAAGTACGTGGTAATCGCCATGAAGGCCGACAACCACAACGAAGGCGGCATCTTCGCCCTGTTTAGCCTGGTACGCAAGGTGGCACCGTGGCTGATTCTCCCCGCCATGATCGGCGGTGCGGCACTGCTCGCCGACGGCATCCTCACCCCCGCCGTCACGGTTACCACGGCCATCGAGGGTCTGCGCACCATCGAGTGGGGCCACGCGCTGTTGGGTGACGGGCAAACTAACGTCATCATTATTACCATCATCATTATCTGTGGCCTGTTTGCCATGCAGCGCGCTGGCACCTCGTCAATCGGCAAGCTGTTCGGTCCGCTCATGACGCTGTGGTTCCTGTTCCTGGCAGGCGCCGGTCTATTCAACATGCTCGGCAACCTGTCCATCCTACGCGCACTCAACCCCATCCGCGGCATCATGTTCCTGTTCTCGCCCATCAACCATTCGGGCATCATGGTGCTCGGCTTTGTCTTCCTGTCGACGACCGGCGCCGAGGCGCTCTATTCGGACATGGGTCACGTGGGCAAGGCTAACATTTACGCATCCTGGCCGTTCGTGAAGGCGGCGCTTATCCTTAACTATCTGGGTCAGGGCGCTTGGCTGCTCGCCAACAACTCCAATCCCCAGATGCTCGCGATGGACATCGTCAACCCGTTCTACATGATGCTTCCCGAGCCCCTGCGCCCCTTTGCCATCGTGCTTTCGGCCGTGGCGGCCATCATCGCCTCACAGGCGCTCATCACCGGCTCGTTCTCGCTAGTATCCGAGGCCACGCGTCTCAACCTTATGCCGCACCTGCGCATCCACTACCCCAGCGACACCAAGGGCCAGCTCTATATTCCGCTCGTCAACAACATCATGTGGGTCGGCTGCATTTTCATCGTGCTGCTGTTCCAGAACTCCGAGCGCATGGAGAGCGCCTACGGCCTCGCCATTACCGTGACCATGCTCATGACCACGACGCTTTTGACAAGCTACATCGCCGGCATCCTCAAGCACAAGCTGGGTGCCTGCGTCTTCGCCCTGCTCTTTGGTGCCATTGAGCTGTGCTTCTTCGCTTCGTGCCTCACCATGTTCTTTGACGGCGGCTACGTCATGATCTTCCTGGCCGCGCTGCTGTTTAGCCTTATGTACGTGTGGCGCCGCGGCACCGCCATCGAGCGCACGCAGACGATTCTGCTGCCCGTCTCCAAGTACATCGATCAGCTCAATCGCCTGCGCAATGACGAGACCTATCCCGTGCTCGCTGACAATCTGGTATTTCTCACCAACAGCCCCGACCCGCTCACGCTCGACCGAGACGTGCTCTATTCCATCCTGGACAAGCACCCCAAGCGCGCCAAGGCATATTGGTTCATCAACGTGCACGTTACCGACGAGCCCTATACGCACGAGTATTCCGTCGAGACCTTTGGCACGGACTTTTTGTTCCGCGTGCGCTTGGACCTGGGCTTTAAGGTCAATCAGCGCATCAACGCCTACCTGCGCCAGATCGTTGGCGACCTGATGGCCTCGGGTGAGTTGCCGCCGCAGCACCACACCTACTCCATCTACGAGACGCGCGGCAACGTGGGCGACTTCCGTTTTTGCATGCTGCGCAAGATGCTTGCCCCCGAAACGGACATCAACCGCAATGACCACCGCGTGATGGCCATCAAGTACGCCGTCCGCCGCGCTTGCGGAAGCCCGGCGCGCTGGTACGGTCTCGAGAACTCTGCCATCATCATCGAGTACGTGCCGCTGTTTGCCCGCATGCGCCCGGCCGTTAAGCTCGTGCGCACCCAGGTGCCGCTCGAGGTTCAGATTGAAGAGGCCGAGGAAATGGAAGTCGACATCTTCTCGGACGACTTGGTCAACGGCAACGAGGCCGGTAGGGACATGAACGTCGATCCCACCGAGCTGCTCGAGAGCGTCGCCGATACGCCCGAGCAACAGCAACTCGACGGACTCGAGAGCACCCAGCTCAACGACGCCAACTTCTAACACGCCACCAGCCATTGACGACAACGGCTCCGCATCTCATAAAAGGTGCGGAGCCGTTTTATGTCGCAACGGACCGGTGAGCTACGAACGGCGCGGCTCGGGAACCACGAGCCTATCGGGGCTCGCGCCCTCGGCATCCATCAGGCTCACGTAGCGAATCGACGGATCCCCATACATCGCGTAGTAATAATTGCCCGTGCGCGCGCTAAAGCATCCGGTGTAGATAGTCTTCTCGAACTTGCCATCGCCCATCCTGGACGCCCCCTCGATCATCACCACGCCCTCGAGCGAGCGGAACATGCGGACGACGTTTTCGGTCTCGCTCTCCTTTTGCGGGTAATTGGCATTGAGGTACGCCGCCTTTACAAAACGGCTCGGCGAATAGCAGTCACCCGGAATACCGCGCATGCCGGCACCCGCGCCATAGGGCTTGAGCTCGGCGCCACGCCATGTCGCCGTCTGCGGAAAATCGCTTGTGGCGGTGATATAGGTGCGGAGGTTTTCCATGTGCCACGGGAAGGTCGGCTGGTTGGCAAGGGTGTCGACCGGATCGTCGTATACATGCAGGCCGTCAGCCATCATCTCGACCACGATACTGCGCTGGCTGTCGCCGATAATCCAATGGAGCAGCGACACGCCCAGCCCCTCTCCGGCAGATTTGGCAACAATCACCGTGTCGCGCAGCGCGGCCTCGACCGCATCGACCGTCGAGAACGTCGCTGCCACCCACAGGGGAAACTCATAGGCTGCGATATTGGTCTTGCCGTCGACAGGGTCCTCGGCATACTCGGCATAACCCGGGAAATTGAGACCCGCCACGGCGAGGCCCGCATCGTTGCCGCAATCGAAGAACATAGGGTAGTTCTTGTAATCGATGCACATACCGATCACCGCGTGCGCCGCTGTCGCGTCGTCGATAAACGAATACGGAATGTGAAACCCGCGCGGCATCACGCGAACCTGTTGGCCGTAGTCAAAGCTCCAGTCGAGATTGCGGCCCAGATACATGTGGCCAGAATTATCGGTAAATCGAATACTCGTACACATAGCGCCTCCTAGCTTTACGTTCTTGCTAATTTCATTGTCTCCAAACAAAAAGGCGCTAAACACAAAAGCCCGGACATGACAACAATGTCACGTCCGGACCAAAAGAGACGAAGTGCGGTGCTTTGGTCCCCTTAGACCAACTTTCCTAGACAGTGGTCAATCATGTGTTGAATCATCTGCGCCTCGAAGCCCACAAAGTCCTGCTTGCGCTCGCGCATCTTGCCGTCGACGATCACGTCATAAGCGACCTTGCACTTGATATAGCGCGTGGACTTGGTGACCTCCTCGTGCGTCAGGCAGCTCTCCTCCATCTTGCTGGCACCCAGGCCAAACACCAGACGGGGGTTGTAGAGCACGTGGGGCTCGCCGGCGTCGTCCAGGTAGACGCAGACCTTCTTGGTAACGCCAATCTGGTTAGCGGCAAGGCAGCCGGCATCGTCGAGCGACTTGATGGTATCGATCAGGTCCTGTGCGACCGACTCGTCCTCGACGGTCGCAACCTCGCAACGCTGGGACAGGATAGCCTCGTCGTGGCAAAGCTCTTTAATCATACGTTCCTCCATAGGGGTCGTTGTAACCGCTTAAGTATACGGTACCCTCACATTTTCATGCGAAAAATACCGTCCGTCTGCTACAAAGCGCCGAACATCAACATGCGAGGAACAACAGCGTCGTAAAGGGGCTATAGTGGGTGAGTTCGTGTCAATCGGCCTAAACTCGGGGCCGAACAAGGAAAGGGTATGCATGGACGAACTATTTCACGTCAGTGAGCGCAAGTCCACGATCGGGACCGAACTTCGCGCTGGACTGACAACATTCCTGGCGATGGCCTACATCATCGCCGTCAACCCCGCGGTGCTCTCGGGCGCTGGCATCGATGCGGGAGCGCTCGCCTGCGCCACCTGCCTGGGCGCCGGCATCATGACCATCTGCATGGGCATCTTCGCCAACCGCCCGCTCGCCTGCGCGTCGGGCTTAGGCGTCAACGCGATGATCGCTGGAATCACCACCACCGTCTGCGGCGGTGACTGGCACGTGGCCATGAGCGTCATCTTCCTTGAGGGCGTCGTCATCTTGCTGCTCGTGCTTTGTGGCCTGCGCGAGGCCATCATGGATGCCATCCCGGTTGTCCTGCGTCACGCCATCTCGGTGGGCCTGGGCCTGTTCATCGCCATGATTGGCCTGTGCGATGCCGGCATTATCACCGCTGGCGCCGGTACACTCGTCGGTCTGGGCGACATCACCTCCCCCACCTTCATCGTCGGCATTATCTCCATCCTGGTGACAGTCGCCCTCGCCTGCCGCAACGTCCCCGGCTCGCTGCTCATCGGCATCGTCGTCGCCGTCATCGCCGGTATCCCCCTAGGTGTGACCCATGCTCCGACCGGTATCATCGCCCCGCTCGACTTCTCGAGCATCGGCGGCCCCATCGCCGACGCCGGCGGCGTGCCCGCCATCGTCAAGGTCCTTACCGACCCCGCGCTCCTCGTCATCTCGTTCTCGCTGCTCATGAGTGACTTCTTCGACACCATGGGCACCGCGATGGCCGTGGCCAAGCAGGGCGAGTTCCTCACCGACGACGGCAACGTCGAGAATATCAAGGAGATCCTGATCGTCGACTCCGCCGCCGCCGCTGTGGGCGGTTTCATGGGCGTCTCCTCCATCACCACCTTCGTCGAGTCCACCTCTGGCGCTGCCGACGGTGGCCGCACGGGCCTCACCTCCGTCACCACCGGCGTGCTGTTCATTCTCGCCGCGTTCTTCTCCCCCATCGTCACCATCGTTTCCAGCGCCGCCACCTGCGGTGCCCTGGTCTACGTCGGCTACCTCATGATGAGCGAGGCCTCCGAGATCGACTGGTCCGACGTGTCGCAGGGTTTCCCGGCGTTCATGATTGTCGCCGGCGTGCCCTTCACCTACTCCATCTCTGCCGGCATTGGCCTAGGCTTTATCGCCTACGTGATCGTCGCGCTCTTTAAGGGCGAGGCCTCCAAGATCAAGCCGCTCATGTGGATCGCAGCTCTCGCCTTCCTCGTCTACTTCTTCGTAGCGTAACGGCATAGTCTGCTAAAACAGAACACCAAAGCGCGGAGTCGCATCGAGCGGCTCCGCGCTTTTCTTTTAAAGCCAGGCAACGCACAGACGCGCGATGTTTTGCTTCCCAAGTTTTGGACATTTTGCCCTCCAAACGGCACTACCGCCGGCTACATCCTGCAGATATGCTGGGCTTAATCGCATAGGCCCTATGAGGATGGGAGTAACCATGGCCGCCTTGTTCACGACCCCCAAGCGCAATGACAAAACCTCTGGAGCCCATTTTGTCGAGCCCGACGTGTGCCGTCGCACGCTGCTCGCACACGGCAGCTGGCGCCGCGTGACGCGCCGCATCGTCTGCGGCCTGGCCTGCGCGCTCACGGTGAGCTCGCTGCTCATGCCGAGCGTCTCGCTCGCGGCCGAGTGGGTGGACGTCGGCGGCGTCCGCCACGAAGCGGCCGCGGGGCCCGCGGGAGACGCCGCCGGCGCCTGGAGCTGGGACGGCGCCGATGACATGAAGCTCAACGGCTATAACGGCGGCGCGATCGAGGCAGCGGGCAAGCTCAACGTGAGCTACGAGGGCGACAACATCGTCACTAACGGCGACGGCCGCGGCATCAAGGTTAAGGATGGCGCGAACGAGAACGCCGAGCTTAATATTCAGGGCGACGCGTCCAGCACGCTCAACGTGACATCTTCTCGTGACGCCATCACTTCCGTCGGCAGCATCAACATCGACGGCGCTGGCACTGTCAACGCCACGAGCACCGAGCACGATGCCATCGATGCCGGGGGCGATGTCACCATCAAGGGCTCGGGAAACGTTAACGCCACGGGCGATTCGGATGGCATCAGGGCCGACGGCAACATCACGATCGACAACAGCGGAACCGTCACCGCCAAGGCCACCGAGGATCAGGGTATCGATGCTAACGAGAACCTCATCATAAAGGGCGGCGGCAAGGTAGAGGCAAGCTCTATCAAAGACAATGCGATTTGGGCCGACGGCAACATCGAGATCTCGGGTGGCAGCCAGGTCAAGGCAAGCTCCGAGGAAGACGCCACCATCGACGGTAAAAACAGCCTCACGGTCACGAACGCTTCCCTCAACGCAAGTGGCGTTGGGTATGGCATCTATGTCTACAAGGGCATCACGTTCGATGGCGCAACCGTAACGGTCCGTGCAAGTGCAGGGAACGATGAAGCCAGCGCCCTCTTCACCGACGAGGACGACATCGTCATCAAGAACGGCTCGATCGTGGATGCGTTCGCAGAAGGCCAGTTCTCGACCGCAATCTTCACCAGAAACTACTACCCCAACGAAGCGGGTGGTCACATCTACATTAGTGACTCCGTTGTCAAGGCTATAGCCCGCTATGTCGAGTCCGGTAGCGACGGCCCCGATCACTACAGCAACGACCAAAGTGGCGCGGTCATTCCCGAGCATAGGGGCATGAACATCGGCATCTTTGCCCGGACCAAGGAGGGCATCACGCCCGCGACCATCTCGATTGTCCGCAGTAAGGTCACAGCTGAGGGAGACACGGCGGCAATCTTCGCCCTTGCCGTGAGCGCGGACGGCGAGACAATCGGCACCATCGAGATCGAAGGCGCTCCCATACAGACGCCCACAGGCGGCAAGATCATTGGCTATCGCAACAAGGAAGAACTCGATGACGGCATCTTCTACGTGGTGGGTCAAACCATCGGCACGGGCGACGCTGTGATCGACTCCCCCTATAACGAAGCTGTCGCCAAGAGCACGGTCATCGCGCCTCCCGAGGAGATCAAACCCGAGGAGAAGCCAGGCGAGACCAAGCCCGAGGGTTCCAAGTCCGAGGGCACGAAGACGACCAAGACCGTTGCAGTTGCAGCCACGGGAGCCAAGATCGCCGGCAAACTCGCAGCAACCGGCGACGCCTCGAGCGCAGCCATCGTGGCAGCCGCCCTTGCGGGAACAGCCGCCATCGCCGCGGGCGCCGTGGTGAGCCGCAAGCGCTCGTAAACACTTTTTCGCACGGGACGGGTGGATCGCGGCCCTTGCCTTCCTCGTCTACTTCTTCGTAGCGTAAGGGCAAGGCTGCAAAAGCTGAACAATAAAGCGCGGAGTCGCCATGCGGCCCCGCGCTTTTCTTTTAGCGCCGGTCCCTGCGCCGGCGTGCGGCCTATTTCTCCCCCATTTTGGCCATTTTGCCCTCCAAACGGCACTACCGCCGGCAACATCCAGCAGATACGCTGAATCTAGTCGTATAGGCCCTATGAGAACGGGAGCAACCATGGCAGCCTTGTTCACGACCCCCAAACGCAATGACACTACCGCCGGAACCCATGTTGCCGAACCCGACGTTCGCCGTCGCATAGGACTCGCGCACGGCAGCTGGCGCCGCGTGACGCGCCGCATCGTCTGCGGCCTGGCCTGCGCGCTCACGGTGAGCTCGCTGCTCATGCCGAGCGTCTCGCTCGCAGCGGAATGGGTCAAGGTCGGCGGCAACAAGTACAACACCGCGGCGAGCGACGAGGCCGGTACCTGGTCGTGGGACGGCGCCGACGACTTGAAGCTCAACAACTATAACGGCGGCGAGATCCAGGCCGCAGGCAAGCTCAACGTGAATTACTCGGGAACCAACATCGTCACTGCCGAATGGATCGAAAGCATCAACGTTTCTCATGGCACTAACGAGAATGCCGAGCTCAATATCCAAGGCGACGAGGGCGGCACGCTCAGCGTGACATCTACTGAGGACGCTATCCTCTCCACGGGTAATATCAACATCGACGGAGCCGGATCCGTCAACGCCACGAGCACTGGGTTTGATGCCATCAATGCCGGAGGTGATCTCGCTATCAAAGGTTCGGGCAACGTCAACGCCACGGGTGCATCGGATGGCATCAGGGCAAACGGCAATATCACGATTGACGACAGCGGAGCCATCACCGCCAGGGCTACCAAGGACAAGGGTATTGGAGCCGACAAGAACCTCACCATCAAGGGTGGCGGGACGGTCGAGGCAAGCTCAGCCGATGGTGAGGCCCTTTGGAGCAGCGGCAATATCAACATCTCGGACGGCAGCCAGGTCAAGGCAAGCTCCGAGAAAGACGCTGCCGTCGAGGCCAAGGGCAGCCTCGCAGCCACAAACGCCTCCCTCAACGTAAACGGTGTTGAATATGGCGTCTATGCCCACAAGGGCATCACCCTCGATCATGCAAACGTGACGGTCCGTGCAAGTAAAGGCAGATACGGTGGCGCCAACGCCCTCTTCACCTACCAGGACGACATCGTCGTCAAGAACGGCTCCACCGTGGACGCGTTTGCGGAAGGCGAGGTTTCGGCTGCATTCTCCACCAGAAACGATCGACCCAACGAGAAGGGCGGCCACATCTACATCAGCGACTCCGTTGTCAAGGCCATAGCCCGCTATGTCGAGAACGGCAACGGCCCCATCCCCTACAGCGAAAACCAAGATGGCGAGACGAGGCGCGAACCCCAAGGCGAGAACATCGGCATCATCGCCCAGACCAGCGAGGGCGTCACACCCGCAGTCATCTCGATCATCCGCAGCAAGGTAACGGCCGAAGGAGATACAGCGGCAATCTTTGCCCGTGCCATGAGCGCTGACGGCAAGACAATCGGCACCATCAAGATTGAGAACGCCGCCATCCAGACGCCCGAAGGCGGCAAGGTCATTGACTATCGCAAGCTCCGTGACGGCATCTACGAGGCAGGCCAAGCCATCGGCACGGGCGACGCCACGGTCGACTCCCTCTATATCAAAGCAGTCGCCAAAAGTACGACCATCGCACCTCCCGAGGTAGCCAAGCCGGAAGACCCCAAGCCCGACGAGACCAAGCCCGCAGAAAGCAAGCCCGCGGAGTCCAAGCAGAACCCCAAGCCTGAGGGCTCAAAGCCGACCAAGGCCGTTGCGGCTTCAACCACGAAAGCCAAGACTACCGGCGTGCTCGCGGCAACCGGCGACACCTCGGGTGCGGCCATCGTGGCAACCGTCCTTGCGGGAACAGCCGCTATCGCCGCAGGCACCATGGCGAGCCGTAAGCGTTCTTAGACGCCTCTGCGCACATGGCAGCTCCCGCGAAGGCCCCGAGCCCCAGCACCGTTTAACAACGCCACCGCCGAGCTCCCCTCCGGCGGTGGCGTTTTCCATATGCGTCCGCAGGGGATGCACGAGATTGTCTTTGGTCTAGCCCAACCGGCATACGCTGGCGTGCGACAATTGGGGCTGCCGATATCACAACACTGAGAGAAGCCCGTCATGGAAGCGCATCAAAAGCAGATAACCGTTTATTCGAATCATACGGAAAGCGCGCCTGTCATCTACCTTCCTGTGGTCGTGGGCGACGGCAGCGAGGTTTATAAGTGTTGCCGAGAGCTCGACTGTCCGCCATTCGCCCTCGTCACCATTGGCGGGCTCGATTGGAATCGCGAGCTGAGCCCCTGGGCATGCGACGGGACCGTACGCGATGCCGAGCCTTTCGGCGGCCAAGCTGCCGATTTTCTTGATGAGCTGCTGAATCAGATAATCCCCCAGGTCGAGTCGTCGTTTCCTCAGCCGCCCACCTGGCGCGGCATTGCCGGTTACTCGCTCGCGGGCCTCTTCGCACTCTGGTCCCTCTGGCAAACCGACGCCTTTGACCGCGCCGCGAGCGCATCGGGGTCGCTATGGTTTCCCGACTTTGTCGACCGTGCCAGCACGGCCCCTTTTGCCGGCAGCCCGCAAGCCGTCTACCTGTCACTCGGCAAAAAGGAAACCAAGACGCCCAACCGCATGATGCGGCATGTACTCGACGACACACGCGCGATAGAAGCGTTGCTCGTCGAGCGCGGCATTCCAACAACGCTGGAGCTCAACCCCGGCAATCACTTTGCCCAAACCGACTTACGCATGGCCCGCGGCATCCACTGGATACTGACACATTAAAAATGGTGCCCACACGCATATACGCATGGGCACCATATCTTGTTCTAGCTGAACGCAGCTGCTACTCAGCTGCCTCCTCAAGCTCAGAGACATCGAACTCAAAGTCGTTACCGGGAAGAATCGCGTTGAGCACGATGCCCACCAGCGAGCCCACGGCAAGGCCGGAAAGCGAAATCGTCACGCCGCCCAGCTCCAGCACGATGGCACCGGCAGTGCTGTAAGCAATGCCGAGCGAAAGCACGAGCACCAGAGCGGCCACCAGCACGTTACGGTTGTTCTGGAAATCGACCTGGTTCTCGATGAGGTTGCGGACGCCCACAGCGCTGATCATGCCATAGAGCACGAGCGACACGCCGCCGATTACACACGCCGGCATGGCCGCAATGACAGCCGCGAACTTAGGGCAGAACGAAAGCACGATGGCGCAGCACGCGGCAATGCGAATCACGCGCGGGTCGAACACGCGCGTTAGGGCAAGCACGCCGGTGTTCTCGCCATACGTGGTGTTGGCCGGAGCGCCAAAGAGCGAAGCCAGAATCGTGGCAAGACCATCACCGAGCAGCGTGCGGTGCAGGCCGGGGTCGGCGATGTAGTTACGCTCGCAAGTGGAGCCGATAGCCGAGATATCACCGATATGCTCGATCATGGTCGCGAAGGCCAGCGGCATGATGGTAATGATGGCCGTCGTGGCAAGACCGCTATCGAACTGCGGCCCAAAGAGTGCAAACACGGTGTTGTCCCACACGATGGGCAGACCGACCCACGGAGCGGCGGCAACGCCCGAGAAATCAACCTCGCCGAGCGCAGCCGCAACGGCATAGCTCACCACAACGCCCAGCAAAATCGGCACGATCTTGACCATGCCACGGCCCCAGATGTTGCAGATGACGATAACGGCAACGCCAATGACAGCCACAAGCCAGTTGGTCTGGCAGTTAGCAATAGCGGAGCTTGCCAGGATCAAGCCGATGGAAATGACGATGGGGCCAGTCACCACCGGCGGAAAGAAACGCATGACACGCTTGGCGCCAAACGCGCGGAAGAGCGCCGCCAGCACCGGATAGAGCAGACCGGCACAAGCTACGCCCAGGCAGGCGTAGGGCAAAAGCTCGGTCTCGCCGTTGGGCGCGATTGCGGCATAACCGGCAATAAAGGCAAACGATGAGCCCAAAAATGCCGGCACCTTACCGCGCGACAGGAAGTGGAACAGCAGCGTGCCCAAGCCGGCAAACAAAAGCGTTGCCGATACCGAGAGGCCGGTGAGCACGGGCACCAGCACGGTGGCGCCAAACATGGCAAACAGGTGCTGTAGGCCGAGCAGGAACATGCGCGGGCGGCCGAGCGACGATGCGTCGTAGATGGCATCGCTGACGGCGGGCGTCGAGGACTGGGACATGGATGTCCTTTCGAATGGAAGGGCGATCAGGCATATCGGATAACCTGCCCGAACGATACGATCCGAACCATTGTACGCGATACACTATGCCTCGCACGCGCCGCCACCTGCAAACACTAGCGCTATTTCCAAACGCGCTCGGCAATGCGCTTGACCAGCGCGATCTTTGCCCATTGCTCATCCTCGGTCAGCTTGTTGCCAATCTCGCAGCTGGCAAAGCCGCACTGAGGCGACAGATACAGGTTCTGAGCGGCACGTACTTTGCGGCTTCACGGATGCGCTCGACGATAACATCCTCGTTCTCGAGCTCTGCCGCCTTGGTGGTTACCAAGCCCAGCACAACCCTCTTGCCCGGGGCAACGTACTTGAGCGGCTCAAAACCGCCGGCGCGCGGCGTATCGAACTCCAGGTAAAATGCATCGACATCCTCGTTTGCGAACAGGTACGGCGCGATGGGGTCATAGCCGCCCTCGAAGGCATAGGTAGAATGGTAGTTACCACGGCACACGTGCGTGTTAATGACCAGGTCGTCGGGCTTGCCCTCGATGGCGGCGTTGTTGAGCGCCACGCCCAGCTCGCTCACCTTTTGCAGGTCGACCGGGCTCATGCCGGTTTTGGCGACAAAATCGGTATCGCAGTAGATGCCCCAGGTGCAGTCATCAAACTGGATGTTGCGGCAGCCTGCTGCGTACAGGTCGGCGATCACCGTGCGATAAGCGGCTGCGATGGCGTCGGCAAGTTCCTCATCGGTCTCATAGACAGCGCGCAGGCTCTCCTGCTGGCCGTCGCAGCGGTCGAGCGTGACTTCGGAGAACGTCTGGATCGGCGCCGGAATGGTTTGCCGCGCGACCTGGCCCTCCCCCTCGAGCGCCTTGACAAATTTAAAGTGCTCGACGAACGGATGGTTCTCGCCGCTAATGGGGCCGGTTACCACGGCGGTGTCGGCTGTGGTCTCCTCGTCGTGGAACATATAACCCGTACGCGAGGTACGGCGTTCAATGCCGTTAAGGCCCCACATAAAATCGAGGTGCCAGTAGCTGCGGCGAAACTCACCATCGGTGATGACCTGCAGGCCGGCGGCCTTCTGCTTTGCCACCAAATCGCGAATGGCATCGTCCTCGACGGCCTTAAGGCCGGAAGCGTCGAGTTTACCCGCGACATAGGCGGCACGGGCGTCCTTTACAGCCTGCGGACGAAGAAAGCTGCCGACAATATCGGCGCGAAACGGCGCGTTCGGTTGAATCGAAGTGCTCATAGATATCCCCCTTTGCATTGGTTGCTTTACTGGGACAGAGTATGAGCGTTCATATGGCCATCGTAAAATATACGTTTATAACAGTTTAATATAGATGCTTCCTATATCAGTCTGGACTGTCATAAAGAGACTTGAACCGTGCGGAGCACAGCAGCCTAGATATGCTGACGAATCGCGTCGATATAGGCCCGACCGTAGCGCGTGAGCGTCGTGTTCTTGCGCGTGATGATGCCAATCTCCATGTACTCGTCCACGTCGAGCGGAATCGAGATAATGCCGGGGCCGTTGAGCTCGTGGCTGATCACGCCCGAGCATACCGTGTAGCCGTTGAGGCCCATGACCAAATTGAACAACGTCGCACGGTCGCGCACGCGGATATTTTTGCGACGCTCGAACGTCGAGGTCAGCTCCTCGGAATAGTAAAACGAGTTGTAGCTGCCCTGCTCGTAGGACAGGAACGGGTAGTCTTCCAGATCCTCGAGCGTCACGCTGGAGCGGTCCGCCAGCGGATGGTCGGCACACACGAAGACATGCGGCGTGGCGCAGAAGAGCCCTTCGAATACGAGCTCGTTGGCCACCAGCATGCGCTCGATGACCTCGCGATTATGCTCCGACAGATACAGGATGCCGAGCTCGCTTTTCATATGCGCGACGTCCTCGATAATCTCGTGAGTCTGCTCCTCGCGCAGGGTAAAGTCGTAACGCGCGGCATCGAACTCGCGGATCACGTCGACAAACGCGTTGACGGCAAAGGAATAATGCTGGCAGCTCACACTAAAGTGCGGCACCTGCTCGGATGCGCCCTTGTACTTGCCCTCGAGCAGGTCGGCCTGGTCGAGTACCTGGCGCGCATAGCCCAAGAAGGTCTCGCCTTCCTCGGACACAATGACGCCCTTGTTGGTGCGCTCAAAGATGTGCACACCCATCTCGTTTTCGAGATCGCGAATCGACGCGGTAATCGAAGGCTGCGACACAAAGAGACGGCGCGAGGCCTCGGTAATGCTGCCGCATTCGGCAACTTTGACGACATATCTGAGCTGCTGGAGCTTCATGGCTGTCTCCTTAGCTGTTCGCGAAATTCGCGTCGGCTGCACCCTCCTGACGCATAAACGGCGGCATCTCCCCCGTCGCGGCGCAGGCGGCAATCTGATGCAGAGCCCCGGCGACCGCATCATCTGCCGCGGCGCCGATATGCCAGCGCGCGGCAGCCGTGACGGCCTCATTGGCATTGGCGACTGCAACGGAGTTGGGAACGGCATCGATCATGGGCAGATCGTTATCGGAATCGCCAAATACGGCCACCTCGTCGGGCGTCAGGCCCAAGGCGCGCGCCAGCTCCAGCGCAGCGCAGCCCTTGTCCCAACCATCCGGAAGGATGTCGAACAGGCGCACTCGGTTGTTGGGAAACACAAGCGAGAGTTCCGGCACCTCAACGGCAACGCGCTCGCGTAGCTCCGCGAGCTCCTCACGCGAACGGGCACTCCAGATATTCGCCTTAAACACCGGCGCGCCATCGACGACGGGACGACACGGGGCCTCTTCGCCTTTGAGCCACGCATTGCCGCCCGACTCCATAGCGCGACGCACACGCTCGGGATTGCTCGTCACGCAATAGGCATCGTTGCCCCAAAAGTCATCGCCCAGGCTGTAGACTTTTAGAAACATATCGTCGGTCTCTTGCTCCAGATAGTCAGCCAAACGCATCAGAGCATCGTTGTCGATTGCGCGCGAAGCGACTACTTCGCCGTCGACAAACATCACCTGGCCGTTACAGAACGCACCGGTCGAAAAACACTCGGAACGGTTTTTGAACATCCAGCCCATCGCGGACGGCTGACGACCCGAAACCGGCCCAAAGTGCAGACCCGCCGCCTGCATGGCATGAACACCCTCAATGGCGTAGTCGCTGGCGCCGTCATGCCCGGCTGGAATCAGTGTATCGTCCATATCGGTCAGCACAAGTTTAATCATAAGGCCCCCATTCGTATCGGTCCTACCTATTGTAACGACCTGCCAAAATAAACCTGTCCCTTTTTGGCAGGTGCGCTAGTATAGGGAACAACAGATTCGATGCGGGAGTGCCGGCGGTGCAAACCACAAGGCTGAGAGGGCATGGGGCCCAATCCTTTGAACCTGTCAGTTAATGCTGGCGTAGGGAGCATGCCGCCTTTACAGGGGCGCTGTCTATGCACAGCGCCCCTTTTCTATGCCAAGGAGGCATGTGCAGTGATTGATTCGGAACAGCTTAAGCAACATATGGTCAAGGCCGTAGAGGAAATTCGCGCCACCAATCCGATGGCCGGCTCCATCACCAACACGGTGACGATCGACTTTGTCGCCAACGCACAGCTCGCCGTGGGCGGATCGGCCGCCATGGTCTATCTGCCCGACGAGGGCGAAGCGCTCGTTGCCGGCGGCGGCGCCATCTATCTCAACATGGGCACGCTCTTCCCTATCTACGAGCAGACGATTCCCCGCGCGGCGAAGGCGGCACACGACGCCGGCAAGCCCTGGGTGCTCGATCCGGTGGGCCTGGGTATCGGCAGCCTGCGCACCCAGCTGGTAAACGAGCTCAAGCAGTACAAGCCCGCCATCGTGCGCGGCAACGCCTCCGAGATTATCGCACTCGCCGGCCTGTGGGGTCTTGAGGGCGAGGCGGCTGATCTGAGCCGCGTGCGTGGTGTCGATACCACCGACACGGTCGACGCCGCCCGCGATGCCGCCGTGGCGCTCGCTCGCCACACCGGTGGCGGCGTTGTGGTCTCGGGCGAAGTCGACCTAATCACCGACGGCACGACGGTGGCCAAGTCTCACGGCGGCAGCCCGCTCATGTCCAAGATCACCGGCTGCGGCTGCTCGCAGGGCGGCGTGCTGGCCGTGTATGCCTGCGCCGCCGACCCGTTTACGGCAGCCGTCTGCGGCACCGCCGTCTACAACGTGGCCGGCACGCGTGCCGCCGCTGTCGCCGACGCCCCGGCAAGCTTTAAGGTCGCCTTTATCGACGAACTCTACCGCGCGACCGCCCAAGACATTGCCGATAACCGACTCGAGCTCGAGGAGGCATAGGCCATGTCCGAGCCCGCAACCAATACCGGCATGAACACGCTCGTCGCCGTGGCCATCGCCCCGTGCGGCACCGGCGATGAGCTCTCCGCCGAGGTCGCCGAGGTCGTGCGCGTCATTCGCGAGAGCGGCCTTCCCAACCGCACCACCTCGATGTTCACCGAGATCGAGGGCGACTGGGACGAAGTCATGCAGGTCGTGCGCGACGCAACCTTTGTGTTGGCGAGCAAGGGAATCCGCACCGAAGTCGTGCTCAAAGCCGATATTCGGCCCGGATTTACCGACACCATGACCGGCAAGCTCGAGCGCATGGAAGCACAGATCAAGAAGCAGGAGGAAGCACGATGAGCATCCGCGACAACCTTGATATCTCGGCCTATCTGGTACTCGGCCCCGAAAACACCCTCGGGCGCCCCGTGGGCGATGTGGTGGCCCAGGCGCTCGACGCAGGCTTTACTTGCATTCAAGTGCGCTCCAAGGTGGCAAGCGCCCGCGAGATCATCGCGCTGACCGGCGACGCCGCGCAGGCAATCGCACATGCTGGCAAGACCGGTCAGGTCGCCCTGTTAATCGACGACCGTCTGGACTGTGTGCTTGCCGCACGCGAGCAGGGTATTGCTGTCGACGGCGTGCACGTGGGCCAAAACGATATTCCCGTCGAGGTCTGTCGCAAGCTGCTGGGCCCCGATGCCATCGTGGGCCTTTCGGCCCGTTGCGAGGAGATGCTCGAGTACGTCAAGACCGCCGACATGAGCCTGGTCGACTACCTGGGCATCGGCCCGCTCCACGAGACCGAGACCAAGCGCGACTGCGGACGCGCGGCCGACGGCTCTATCATCACCAAGAGCTTTGAGGACCTGGACGCACTCCACGCGGCAAGCCCCGTGCCCATCGTGGTGGGCGGCGGCGTCAAGACGGCCGACCTGCCGCAGCTCAAGGCTACCGGCGTCGACGGCTTCTTTGTGGTGAGTGCCGTCTGCAGCGCCGATGACCCCTACGCCGCGGCCAAGGAGCTCGTAGACACCTGGCAGCAGGCATAGGCATAAGCCGAGCAGTTGCTCCGCGGCCCCATAACTTCAGCAATGGAAAACGCATCCCAGTTTGGACGTCCATTCTGGGATGCGCTTTCCGCTGAGCACGCGGCAGTTTGCCCTACTCTGCCAGATATGCCTCCAGTGCCGGCAAGGTCGCCTCCGCATCGCGGCGACCAATCTGGTAGATGCGTTCAAGTTCATCGGGCTCGCGACACAGCGACGGCACCTTCACCGATTCGCTCGGCCGCACCACAAAGATCTCGCCGGCAGCCTCGCGACGTGCCAGGTCATCGAGCGTGGCATTGTAGACCTCATGCCGGTGCTCAAGCGCTGCGACAAACTCCGGATAGTGACGGAACACGCGCCGCAGCATGGGCATCACGCTGTTGGGCTGCTTCACAAAGCCCGCTGGCTGCGTGAGTACCACGATATTGCGGTCATACCCCTGCGCAAACAGCCAAGCGCTGGGAATGGAATCGGCCACGCCGCCATCCAGGTACTTGCGGCCCTCAATGGCGACAGGACGCGTCGCCACGGGAATTGCCGACGACGCCCGGATCCACTCGATATCGCGCTCATCGCCATAGGGCAGGTCGTGATAGACGGCCTTGCCCGTCTCGATATCGGTACACACGCACGTAAACCGCATGGGGCAGGCGCGATACGCCTCCAAGTCGATGGGATCGCGCTCGATAGGCACCTCGTGATAGGCAAAATCGGCATTGAACATGTCGCCGGTTCGCAACCAGCTGGTCACACCCGCATAGCGCTTATCGGCACAATAGGCCTTGTTGTAGCGAATGGCGCGGCCGATCTGGCGCGATTTAAAGTTGTAGCCAAACGCCGCGCCCGCCGAGACACCCACCATATGGTCGCAGGTCAAACCGTGCTCCATCCAAACGTCGAGCACGCCCGCCGTATACATACCGCGGTAGCCGCCTCCCTCGAGCGCAAGCCCCACCGTGTGCGTCGTATCCGGCTGTGCCATGCGACCATCTCCGTTCCTGCGTTTTAAACCGGGACAAGTATACCCGTCAACATATATCGTCTCAGTCGCATTTTCATCGAACATCGCATCGTCGCGCTACCGCCTGTCGAATAATAGCCGTCCACAGCATGTGCACCCATATCCCCGCACTCGAGGAAAGCGGCTTTATGGTGACGCTCGACAAGCACATTTGGCAGATTGCGCCCGTCGACAGCGATCAAGGCCGCAGCGCGCAGATCGTGTCATCGATGCTCGAGATGGCGCAGTCGCTCCATCTGCCCGTCGTAATCGAAGGCATCGAGACAAATGAGCAGGCGAATATGCTGCGCCACATGGGCGCCCGCTACGCTCAGGGCTTCCTCTACTACCGCCCCATGCAGGCGAAGGATTTTGAGGCATTGCTCGATGGTGGCAATAACAACTGATACGCTCGCGCGCAAAACGCCACCGTCGAAGGGGCTATTTGTCTCCATTAGCTAACTTATATCCCCAATTCAAACCGAATTGGGGATATGATGCAAACCGTTGTTCCGCCCAAGGAGGTTATCCATCATGAACAAGTCGTATCGCATGGGCGAGCAATCGATTATTACCTATCTTCAGCGACTTGCGAATGGCGTATCGACCGCCGAACTCGATGTTGCCGCACTGCCTGCTGAGCTACGCGCTGTTGGTGAGCAGCTGCAAAAGACGCATGCCATCCTGCAACAAGAGCGCCAGCTGCTTGAGCGCAACGCCTATATCGATCCGCTCACCAACTTGGGCAACCGCAACGGATTTGACCGTCACGTCGAGCAACTCTGGCGCAAAGGCGACCCCTTCACCTGCGCCTATATTGACATCGACCATCTCAAGCATTGCAATGATAGGTTTGGCCACGCCGAAGGCAACCGCTATATTCTGAGCATCTGCCGCACGCTCTCCGAAACCATGGAGCACAATGAGATGCTGTTCCGTATCGGTGGAGACGAGTTTGTACTTATCTCGCCCTCCGCAAACGAGACCGAACTCGAGCAGCGCTTGGAGCAGGTACGTACCGGACTGATCGAGGCGAGCTCGGGCGGCAAGGCGCCCATGATCGGCAGCTTTAGCTTTGGCTGCTCGCGCGTCGATCCACTTGTCGGCGACACGCGTCGCCAGATGACGATGGATGCCGATCGCAAGATGTATCGCTATAAGCTTATGCATCGTGTGCAGCAACCGAAAGACAATGACGCGCCGCAACGCCCAATCGTCGATCAGCTTCCCTGCAACGACCGGGTGTTCCAAGCGATCTCCATGAGCTCCGAGACGCGCTATCCGTTCATCCTTAACCTCGATACGGGCGAATCGCAATGGTCGGTCAACGCCGTGCGCGATTTTGACCTGCCTTCCCAGCACCCTTTTAACTCACTCGACATGTGGCTTGCCCGCGTTCATCCCGAAGACCGCGGCAACGTACGCGCCGAGCTCGATATGGTGATAAACAGCACGTGGCACTTCCACTACATGCAGTATCGCGTAATGGACGCCACCGGAAAATACGTGCTTTGCGACTGCACAGGCTACCGTTTGGACGGCACCGATACCGAGCCCAGCATGTATGTTGGCATTATCATCAACCGAAGCTTGGCAGATACGACCGACTCGGTAACGGGCCTGGGCGATGCCCACGCGCTGGTCAACGCTATTGGAGAGATGCGCCGCGTGGCGCGCGAGGCAGGCTTTATTGCCATTAAGGTTGACGATATCGCCGAGGTCAATGCCCGCTTTGGATTCGATGCGGGCGACCGTGTGCTCGCCGAAAGCGCCGCCTGTCTCATGGATTGCTCGCGCGGCAAGGGTCGCCTGTTCCGCTCGACGGGACCAATGTTCGTGGCGCTTTTCGATGAGCTCGGCCCCGAGGCAATCGACGAGCTCGCAGACGAAATCGAGCGGTTCCTGGGTTCTCCTGTGCTCATCGGCTCGCTTGAATATCAGCCACCCATTCGCGTGGCCACGCTCCATCTGGACGGCGTCGACCGTCAGCCCGTTTCCATTTTGAACGAGCTCAAAGCGTTGCTCGGGAAAGCCGTGCAGGTGCCAGGCACCAAACTGGATTAGCACCGCGCCCACACCGCCTCCCCCATCGTGCGATAATCCTCCGCAGAAGTCACCGACAGCAGAGGGAGTTTGTGATGAAGGTTCTTTTGGTCAATGGCAGCCCCAAGGCAAACGGCAACACTGCCCGCGCACTCGCCGAGATCGCAGAGCAACTTGATGCCGAAGGCATTGATACCGAGGTGTTTCAGCTGGGCGCCAAGCCCATTCGCGACTGCATCGGTTGCGGTCAGTGCGGCAAGCTTGGCGGACGCTGCACCTTTGACGACGACGTGGTGAACGAGCTCATCGCTGCAGCCGAGCAGGCAGATGGCTTTGTCTTTGGCTCGCCTGTCTACTACGCGCACCCCAGCGGCCGCATTCTCTCGGCACTCGATCGCGCATTCTATGCCGGCAGCAAAGCCTTTGCACACAAGCCGGGCGCTGCCGTCGCCGTTGCCCGTCGCGGCGGCACGTCGACCACCTTCGACGTGCTCAATAAGTACTTCACCATCAACCAGATGCCCGTGGTTGCTTCCACGTACTGGAACAACGTGTTTGGCGCCATGCCGGGCGAGGCCGCCCAGGACGCCGAGGGCCTGGCCACCATGCGCAACATCGGCAAGAACATGGCCTGGCTCCTGCATTGTATCGAGGCAGGACAGGCCGCCGGCATCGAAGCACCCGAAGCCGATCGCGAGCGCACCAACTTCATCAGGTAGAACGGCGGAACAAATACATGAACGTGCAAATTTTTGGCACCAAGAAGTCCTTCGACACCAAGAAGGCACAGCGTTATTTTAAGGAGCGCCGCATTAAGGTGCAGTTTATCGACCTTAAGGAAAAGGAGATGAGCAAGGGCGAGCTCACGAGCGTGATGCAGGCGGTCGGCGGTATCGACAAGCTGCTCAACCCCAAAGCCAAGGACGAGGAAACGCTCGCACTCATCCAGCACCTCACCTCTAGCCAGCGCTTCGACAAGCTACTCGAGAATCAGCAGGTCTTGGCCGAGCCCATCGTGCGCAACGGCAAAAAGGCCACCGTCGGTTATTGCCCCGATGTATGGGGAGCCTGGGAGTAGCCTGTGTTATTTGCCGGCGCGTGGGTATAAGAGCAGGCGTTTGGCATATGATTCAACTGTAAGCCATGTCTAACAAAGGAGGGCACATGCCCAACAAACCCGTAAAGATCATCATGCTTACCGGCTACCTCGGTGCCGGCAAGACCACACTGCTCAACCACATCCTCGCTAACGACGGCGGTATCCGCGCCGCCGTGATCGTCAACGATATTGGCGAGATCAATGTGGACGCCAGCCTCATCGCCGACGGCGGCCTTTCCGAGACCGACGACCTCATCCCGCTCACCAACGGCTGCATTTGCTGCACGCTTTCGGACGACCTTGCTAACCAGCTGCAGGGCATCGCCGATTCGGGCAACTTCGATTACATCATCATCGAGGCCTCGGGCATTTGCGAGCCTATCCCCATCGCCTACACCATCTCGAGCTTCTGCGACGAGGCCAAGGTGGGCGGCGAGCCTAAGCTCGCGCTCGACAACATCGTGGCCGTGGTCGACTGTGCCCGCATGTACGACGAGTTCAACGGCGGTCGCGACCTGCTGGCTGAGGATATCGACGAGGACGACATCGAGAGCCTGCTCATCCAGCAGATCGAGTTCTGCTCCACGCTGATCCTCAACAAGACCGATACCGTGAGCCCTGAGCAGATCGCCGAGCTCAAGGCCATCGTGCGCAGCCTGCAGAAAGACGCCGTGATCGTCGAGGCCCAAAACGGCGAGGTCCCCATGGAGGAGCTGCTCGATACCGACCGCTTCGACTTTATGCGCGCCTACAACTCCGCCGCTTGGATCGAGGCCATGGAGCATCCCGAGGAGCACGACGACCCCGAGGTGCTCGAGTACGACATCGAGACCTTTGTGTACTCGCGCCGTAAGCCGTTTGACCTGCAGAAGTTCACCGATTTTGTTGAGCAGGAGTGGCCCGACGAGGTCATTCGCGTCAAAGGCCCGCTGTGGCAGACCGGCGATCCGGACATGTGCTACATGTTTGAGCAGGCCGGCCACCAGATGCGCCTGATGGAGAACGGCCTGTTTGTCGACTCGGCGCCCGAGGGCGAGAAACAGAAGATCATCGACGAGAACCCCGAGATCATGCAGATTTGGGACGACGAGACGGGCGACCGTATGACGAGCCTGTGCATCATCGGCCGTCACATGGACAAGGATGCGCTCATCGCCTCCCTCGATGCCTGCCTGACCGACTGGCACCGCGCCTAGGTTTATCCAAGCGGGTATTTTTCCGCTTACGTAACCGCCAAACCACCACGAAGGTGCCCTTCGTGGTGGTTTTTCGTTCTGAGCCAAGGAGATTCATGTTCAACATTGTGCTGTATGCGCCCGAGATTCCGGCCAATACGGGCAATATCGGCCGCACCTGCGTGGTTACCGGCGCCCGCCTGCATCTGGTGGAGCCGCTGGGGTTTTCGCTCGACGACAAGACGGTGCGTCGCGCCGGACTGGGCTACTGGCAAAACTTGGACGTGACGACCTATGCCAGCTGGGAGGATTTCCTTGCGCGTAACGGCCTCTCCCCTACCGACGAGCGTCTGCATCTGCTGACCAAAAAGGCGCGCAGGACCTATGCGCAAAGCACCTACCGTGACGGTGACTACTTGGTCTTTGGCAGCGAGAGCTCGGGCATTCCCGAGCCACTGCTTGCCGCGGCGCCCGAGCGCTGCGAGCGCATCCCGATGCTGCGCGATTGTGACTCACTCGACAACGCCGAGGCCTGGGAAGCCCACGATGAATCGCTCGGGCATACCCAGGACAGCCACGAGGCCATCCTTCAACAGGACATCTGCGGCAACTTCATCAATCCGGACGACTACCGCATCAGCGCACTCAACCTCTCCAACAGCGCCGCCATCGTCCTCTACGAAGCTCTGCGCCAGGCAGGCTTTCCGGGAATGTGACAAAGGGACAGTCTCGTTGTCATATCGGACAATTGTCACATTGACACCCTTCAAACGAAATCAGAGATGCCCGCTATCGCAACGTAAGGCATCGCGATAGCGGGCATTCAGCTGAATCAGTAATTTGATTTCAAAGGTAGATATTAATCTTCGAATTCGACATTGACCCTTACGTCTGGACCACAGAACGTCGACACCTGCTTTTTCACCAGTTTTACTGCACGTTCATCAGATTTTTCCAGCATGCCACTTTCTTGAACCTTTTGCCTCTGGTCCTTATCAGCCTGCTGAAGCAATTTATTTAAATCGTCCGTACTGACCTGATTCCAATTAAGAAAACCATTGTCCTCAACGTACTTTTTAAGCGAGTTCGGATCCGTTGACAACGTCACGATCTCGGAATGCGGAAGCGTAACATTAACAGATTTTATTACCGACTCGTTGTTTTTCGAACGATGGACTTTTACCTTCAGGTTCTCATCGTCTACGTTCAGGCCGATATCCGCCTTGCCATCGATGGTCGCCACATATCGCTTAGTAGTAAATGGGTTGTTAAAACCAAACGGATTCCCTGCATCGTCAATATATAGAACCTGAGTAAAATCGTATTCGTAGGTAAGCAACTTCGTTACCGGCTTAATTTCTTCCCGAATCGAATCATCGCTTATAACGGTCTGATCGCGCGTCAACCACAGGTACACGCAGCCGCCACAAGCTGCAATCAAGCCTAACGCCAATAGGGCGACAATTATCTTCTGGCCAATTGTTTTAAACGGATTGGAAACGCTCATTTAGCCCTTGTCCTCCAGTTGTCCTCAGGGTAATTACGGACTCAATTCATTTATATTGGGTTTTGATGTCAACCAATTCAGAAAGGAAGGACTTAAATCCAACATAATATGAATACACATTCATACGTTAATTTAATACCTATTCTGCTGCACGTAACTTTAGAAAGATTGGGGCACAGACCATAGGCCGGCACCCCAATCCATACATAGGCATCATAACGCGTTGATCATTCGATCATATGCCCAACTTAATCAACTGAAACGCTGACGTCCATCCGCTGATCTCGGTCGCTATATCCGATCATCAGTTCCCGTCCCTTTTTATCCTTTGCGCAAAAACTGCTGTCATACGAATATTCGATGTCCTTGTATCCCTTTTTCTTGCAAGCTTTGATGTATTTGTCGTACCCATCATGATCGATGCCAAATGCGACAAACGAAAGGCAGTCTTTTTCGTCTAACGACGTATAGACGATAGGGCAGTCAGGCTTCGGCAAGGATTTTGCAAGAGCTTTTGTTGGCCAGTCATACGCCTTGACACCGCCCTTTGATGAAGTCGTATAGGTTTTCGACTTGAAACTATAGTACTCGAGATATATCTTTCCATCGCCGCCTAGATAGGCAATAGTCGCCACTGAAGGCTCCATCAGGTCATATTGATTCTGCTGGGCATTGGCGACATAGTCACCATGGGTAATGCACGGAACGCTATCAACCGATTCTCGCTTCTCGACGATTCGCTGGCTATCCGCCGTCATTTTCAGCGTTGAATAATCGTGCGTAGCCTCTTCCTCATCAAAAACGTCAGTAAACAGAAGTTTCTGTTCGTCAGTCAACTCCCCTTTCGGCTCAAACTGAATAGTGAACTGAGCAATATCGAAGCTCGATTTATTGTCATATTCAAATGTCATCATCTCGACGCCATCAACAACGCCTTCTGAGACACTCCAGTTTAGTTGATCGATTTTTACTGAATCCTTCTTACCTGGCTTTGGCTTCTTTCCGCTTTTCTTAGTCGCTGCAAATGCGCATGTCGGACTCCAACCGCGACCCGTAATTCCGAGTGGTAGAGAAATGCCGATTAGCGCCGCCGCGCTAAAAGCCAGAACTGCCGTAAATAACTTTTTCTTCATTACATATCCCTTGGTAGTCGTTTAACCTCCCCTTCGTCAAATAGCAGACGAATTGGCGACGCAGTGGCACTATTTGATTCAAGGGCGTGAACTGGATAAACATCGAGGGAAGGAGTGGGCCCTGTGCAATAAACTCCCCTCGTCAAAATGTCTAGCTAAAGAGGACGGGCAGACGGCGAACGGTCATATCCGTTCGCGTCCGCCCGTCTCCAACGATCAAACGTCGATGCGCTAACGTTCAAAAGCATTGCGGCCTCTTGTCTCGTAACCTCACCTCCTTCGAATGATTTGATGACATCGCGGTAGCTATCCGGACGTTCGAGCGTCGGTCTCCCAAATCTCACACCCCGCAGACGCGCCGACGCGATACCCTCCGCCTGGCGCTGCTTTATGTTTTCGCGCTCCACCTGAGCCACGTAGCTCAAAACCTGAAGCACTAGATCGGCAATAAAAGTCCCCGTAATTCCATTGGGTTGTTCGCGCGTATCAAGCAATGGCATATCGAGCACCACGATGGCAACGCGTTTGTCCGTCGTTAGGCGACGCCATTCATCGATAACTTCACGGTAGTCGCGACCCAATCGATCGATACTCTTAATCACCAGAACGTCCCCTTCGCGCAGGCGACGAAGAAGACGCCGGTACTGAGGACGCCTGAAGTCCTTTCCACTCGCTTTGTCAGCATAGATCAAATTCGTTTGGACCGGAAACCGCTCCAGCGCATCCAGTTGGCGATCCAGGTTCTGATCTGCTGACGAAACTCGAGCATACCCATAGATTCTGTTTTTCATGATTGCCCCTATCAGCCGCACGATGGCAGCTTCAGCTCATCTGAGAGCCCACTCACAATAGGGCGTGCAAATTTCGCGAATGGGTTGAACCCATTTTCGGGCTCCAACGTAAGCTATTCAAGCACCGCTTCGATAACGCACGGCGCCAACCTTATGCTTTGAAATGAAATTAATCGTTTTTAATTGAGATTAACTAGAATAAAATGAAATTAACCCGAGACGCTAAAGGAGGGCATTGTGGAATATCTCGAGAACCCATTTACCCCCAGTTTTGGTGAGGTTCCCGCCCATCTCGCTGGCAGGCAGCAGATTATTCGGGATTTGGACCGTGCCTTCTTGAGTCAGCGCAGGCGCCCAGAATTGACCTCGATCTTCTCAGGCGCGCGTGGAACCGGTAAAACCGCTCTCATGTCGTCGCTCGCGACAAGGGCGGAATCCCACGGCTGGATAGTCGTAAAGACGACCGCGCTCCCGGGAATGCTTGAGGAAATCGAGCTCGGGACGAAACGCGCCGCAGCCCATCTCATCTCGTCCAACAAATTCGAAGTCACCGGTCTCGGAATTGCACCGCTCGGCAGCATCGAGGTCAATCGCGTTCACGATGCCTCAACCTGGCGTTATCGCATGAGCGACATCATCGACCAGCTCAACGAGGCTGGCACCGGTCTGCTCGTCACGGTTGACGAGGTAGACCCGACACTCGACGAGATGATTCAGCTCGCAGCGACGTATCAGCACTTTGTGACCGATGGGAAACGCGTCGCCCTGCTCATGGCGGGACTTCCCAACAACGTATCGACGCTACTGAACCACAAGACGGTCTCGTTCCTTCGCCGCGCCCAACAATATCATCTAGGTCGCATTGCCGACTATGACGTGCGCGAGGCCTTGATTCGCACAATCCAGGAAAACGATCGCCTGGCAGATGCTGAGGGAATCGATAGAGCCGTTCGCTCGATCTCTGGTTTTCCCTTCCTATTGCAACTCGTAGGCTACCGTGCCTGGGATCTCACAAGCGATTCGAAGGAAATCTCGTCACGCGACTTTGACCTAGGAATCAAAATCGCGCGCGACGAGATGGACGACCGAATCCTCGCGGCAACCTATCGGGAACTCACTGCAGAGGACAAGCGATTCCTCATCGCCATGCTCGATGACGAGGAAGAGTCCACCACCGCTGACCTTGTCGAGCGCCTTAAGCGTTCGCCGCAGCAGGTCTCCCGCTACCGACGCCGCATGATAGACGCCGGCATCATCGGGGAGCGAGGACGAGGGCTCGTCGCATTTGAATTGCCATTCTTCCGCGACTATCTCGCAGCTCAATGCGTGAAATAGGCATCAATGAGGCAAAGGGACTATCCCTTTGCCTCATTGTCTATAGGTAGCGACCGGTGATGCTTGCGGGGCAGGCCGCGATGTCACCCGACGTACCGGCGCAGACGATTTGCCCGCCCGCATCGCCACCGCCTGGGCCCATGTCGATCACGTAATCGGCGTTGCGGATAAGGTCAAGATCGTGTTCAATCACGATAACCGTGGCGCCTTTGGCAACAAGGCCGTCGAACACACTCAGCAACACCTGAACATCGAGCGGATGTAGTCCGATTGTGGGCTCGTCGAACACGAATACGGCGTCGTCCTGCACACGACCCATCTCGCTCGCGAGCTTAAGGCGTTGTGCCTCGCCACCCGAGAGCGCCGGCGTGGGCTCACCGAGCGTAAGATAACCCAGGCCCAGGTCGTGCAAGGTCTGTAAGCGCGTCTGAACCTTCTTGAGTCCCGCCGTGGCATCGAGGGCCTCGTCCACGCTCATGTCCATGAGTTGCGGCAACGTAAGCAGACTCCCGTCCTTGCCCTCGCGATGGATACGCGAGGCGGCCTCGGCGTAGCGCGAACCACGGCATGCCGGGCAGACGATCTCGACGTCGGGCAAAAACTGCACGTCGAGCGAAATCGAGCCCGTTCCATCGCACGTAGGGCAGCGCAAGGCGCCGGTGTTGTAGCTAAAGGCGCCCGCCTTGTAGCCGGCTGCCTTGGCTTCGGGCGTACGGGCGAAGGCGCGGCGCAGCTCATCATGGATGTCGGCATAGGTCGCTACCGTCGAGCGCACGTTGGCGCCGATGGGCGTAGCATCAATCAGGTTGGCACGCGCAATGCCCTCGGCATCGACCCAACGCACGTGCCCCGGCAGACGCTCGCCAGCTGCCTGCGCCTTAAGCGCCGGGATGAGCGTCTCGAGCACGAGCGTCGTCTTACCCGAACCCGAAACACCCGTAACCGCAACGAGACGGCCGCGCGGGATATCGACTTCGAACGGCTTGACGGTATGGATGGCCTCGGTTGCCATGCGGATATGGCCCTGGTCGAACATTTCCTCATCAGTCACCTGCGGACGCAAGCGCTTGGACTCTGAGCGCAAAAACGGCGCGATGCGACTGCCCTGCGATTGTTCGATCTCGTCTACCGTACCAGCAGCGATCACGTTGCCGCCGCCTGCTCCGGCAACGGGGCCCATCTCGACCAGATAGTCGGCTTCCGCCAGTACGCGCGTGTCGTGGTCGACAACGACCACGGTGTTGCCGTCATCCACCAGATCGCGCATCACGCCCACCAAGCCGTCGACATTGGCAGGATGCAAGCCGATCGAAGGCTCGTCCAGCACATAAAGCACACCCGTCGACCGGTTGCGCACCACGCGGGCAAGCTGCACGCGCTGGCGCTCACCCGTGGAGAGCGTGGCACCAGCGCGGTCGAGTGAAAGGTAATCGAGGCCCAGATCGACCAGGCGGCGGGCCGCACCCAAAAATGAATCGCAGATATCCGTTGCCATGGGCCGCATCTCGGGCGGCAAGGATACGGGCACCCCGCGCACCCACTCAATCGCCTCGCCCAGCGTCATGGCCGCGGCCTGCGCCAGATTGATACCGCGCACCTGGGGCTGGCGCGCAGCCTCGGAGAGACGCGTGCCGCCACAGTCGCGGCATGGCCCCTCGCGCAAAAAGCGTGCAACGCGTTTGAGGCCCTTATCGTCCTTAACCTTGGCGAGCGCATTCTCAACGGTATAGACGGCGTTGTAATAGGTAAAGTCGAGCGGCGTGGCGCCCTCGCCGTTTTTGGGAACGTAGAGAATGTGCTTTTTAACCGCCGGACCATGAAACACGATGTCGCGCTCTTGAGGCGTGAGCTGGTTAAACGGCACGTCGGTACGCACGCCCATCTCGCCTGCCACCTGCTTCATCAGATCCCACATGAGCGTGCCCCAGGGAAGGACCGCACCCTCGTTGATAGTCTTTGACTCGTCGGGCACCAGGCTCGCCTCGTCCACCTCGCGCATGACACCGGTGCCGCCACAGGTGGGGCATGCACCGCCACTGTTAAAGGCAAGGTCCTCGGCGCTCGGAGCGTAGAACTCGCGGCCGCACGTCGGACACGTGAGCGACAGGCCAGCCGCTACGTTGAGGCTTGGCTCCACACGCGCCCCGCAATGCGGGCACACGTGATGGGCGCAACGGCTAAAGAGCAGACGCAGGCTGTTGTTGAGCTCGGTCATGGTGCCAAAGGTGGAGCGCACGCCCGGCACGCTCGGACGCTGGTGCAGCGCGAGCGCCGCCGGCACGTGCAGCACCTCGTCCACCTGGGCGTGTTCGGCCTGCGTCAGGCGACGTCGAGTATAGGTGCTAAGTGCTTCCAAGTAGCGACGCGAGCCCTCGGCATAAAGAACCCCCAGTGCCAGCGAACTCTTGCCCGAACCCGACACGCCGGCAATACCCACGAGCTTTCCCAGCGGGATATCAATATCGATGTCCTTAAGGTTATGGACACGCGCGCCACGCACCTCGATAGCCTGCGGGCTCATCTTCTGTTCCGTCACCTTTATCACCCTACTCATGCCATAAAACTCGATCGCGAATGTACTCGCCCAGCATGGGCACGATAAACCGGACGAAACCGTATCCGGCAGCCTCGATGACGCGCTCGCGAATCAGGCTTGCGCGATATTTGCTCGCCCAACTCTGAGTACGGTCGCAGCGCTCAATGATATCCGCCATACGCGTCGGTTTACCCTCGTCAACCGCCATGGCCTCGATAAAGAGGCGTTGCGGGCTGCGCAATCCATAATACAGGGGCGCATCGACCGCTTCGTAGAACTCGGAGACGGCATCCGCATGGCCATCCTCGACATCGCACCTTTCAATGACCTGCGAGTTGCGTCGGACAGCAGAGCGCCACATGTAATAGCCCACCAGCTGAACCATATAGGGATGCCCCATGCTCTTGCGTGCCGCAAGGTCCGCCGTCTCCGCGTCAACGTAAAGACCAGCGTCTTTGACCGTCTGGATATATGAATCGCGCACCTTGGGCAAAGAAATCGCCCCCAGCGTACGCTGCTGGGCACGGCGCAAAAACGTCACGCTCGGCTCTTCGAGCAAGTCATCAACCATACTGGGCAATCCAGCGAACACCAGCGCAAGACCGCGCTGGTCGCTATCGGGCAATCCCGTAGCATCCTGATCTCCGAGCACTTGCTGATAGAGAACGGCAAGAGCCGCCAGCTCCTCGATAGACGCAGACTGCGCCTCGTCAATCGCAAACAGTATGCCCTTTCCCGGCCCGAGTTTCTTGAGGCGTTCGTTGACTAACCCGCGCAACGTCTCGCCTTTTGCCCGCGCCGCCTCGACCGACATCCGGCCAAATGACGGCCCAAACTCCATTGACGTCACAACGGGTTTATTCGAGCGAAGCGCGTCGGTCAATCGGTCGCATAAGCCAAGCGAAGCGGAATCGGAGACAACCGCCCATCCGCGCTCGCTGGCTAAACGCTGCAGCTCCCGCAGGAGAACCGTTTTGCCACAGCCGCGGTTTCCCGTAATGAGCATGAGCCTGCCCGGCGCTCCGGCGCCGTTGTCGAGTCCTTCTTCAAAATCTTCGATAACCGACTCGCGACCGATGAGTATCGGAGGCCGCTTGCCCGCCGTGGGCTTAAAGGGATTTTGATTCATGTCGGCCTCCTCGGATTGGCAAACCCTGGTAATAGTTATACCAACTTATACCGAGTTATACCAACAGGATGCAGCAAAGAGACTGACCCTCTATCACCTATGGCCGAAAAACTCGGCGTCCGCCGCTCGCCAGGAGCGGAAGCTGGCGGGATCGACCTTTACGTGGGCTGCGGCAGGTACGTCGTACCATTTGACCGTGTAACCGGCGCCGTGAGAGCAAAAGACCGAATCGGGCGTGTTGGGCAGATCGGCCTCGGGCTCATAGGCGGCAGCCTCGATTACGCGCTCGGCATCATGACAAGCCGCATAGCCGGCAAACTCTAGGTACAGATGACCGCGACCGCTCGTGTAGGCAGCCACCTCCAGCGCATAATCCTGTACCTCAGATGCCGGCACGCGGCCCACAAGCTTCGCCCGGTCTCCCGCCATCGTCGGCGGCTCGTACTCGGCACCCATACGCGTGGCATCCGAGAGCGCCCGGCCTACGCACTCCCCCGGCACCTCGAGCTCAAAGCGATACCACGGCTCCAACAGCACCGCCGCGCCGGCCTCGCGCGCCCGCATCAAACCCTGGCGAATCGCGCGGTACGTGGCTTGGCGAAAATCGCCGCCCTCGGTGTGTTTGGCATGCGCACGGCCGCCCGTGAGCGTAATGCGCACATCGGTGATGGGCGAGCCGGTCAGCACGCCCAGGTGGTCGCGCTCCATGGCGTTGGTGAGCGCCAGACGCTGCCAGTTAAGATCGAGCTCGTCAGTCGAGGTCACGGTGCCAAACTGCACGCCCGAACCCGCTGGCAACGGCTCCAGGCGCAGGTGCACCTCGGCATAGTGGCGCAACGGCTCAAAGTGGCCCACGCCCTCGACCGGCCGCGAAATAGTCTCCTTATAGAGAATGCCGCCAGACTCAAACGCAACCGAAAGGCCAAAGCGATCGGCCAACACCCGCTGCACGACCTCGAGCTGCACCGCCCCCATGAGCTGCAGATGAATTTGTTCAAGATGCGTGTTCCAGCTTACGCCGAGCATGGGATCTTCATCCGCCAGCTCAGTCAACGCTTTGAACACCGTATGGACATCGTGTTCGCCCGGAAGCACCGTATAGGTGAGGACCGGCGCAATGACAGGCGCATCGCCCGCAGGCTCCGCGCCCAGGGCATCCCCCGGGCGAACGTGCGCAAGACCCGTCACGGCACAAATACCGCCAGCAGCAACTTCTTGGGCAAGCTCATACTTCTCGCCGTTATAGATGCGTACCTGATCGACCTTCTGCTCCCATGCCTCGGCACCGGAACGTCCGGCAATCATCTGCTTGGCATGCAGCGTGCCGCCGGTCACTTTAACCCATGCCAAGCGCTCGCCACGATCCCCGCGGCTGACACGATAGACGCGCGCGGCAAACTCCGGGAGCCACGCCTGCTCACGCATCAGCGCGCATATGCCATCCAGCAGCTCGTCAACGCCTTGGTCCTTGAGCGCCGAGCCGGCAAAGCAGGGAAACAATTTGCGCTCGGCAACCATGCGCGACAGCGTTGCGACAGAAAGCTCACCCGCTTCAAGAAACTCCTCGAGCGCCGCTTCGTCCAACGCAGCAGCGTCCTCCTGAACGGCGCCGCCCACCAGCAGTTCGTTGGCATCCAGGCAGCCCTCGGAAAGACGCTGCCCGAGTTGTGCCAGCAAAACATCGCGGCCGAGATTCTCCAAATCGATCTTGTTGATGAAGATGAACGTCGGGATGTCATAGCGTGCAAGCAGGCGCCACAGAGTTTCGGTATGCCCCTGCACGCCATCGTTGGCACCCACGACTAAAATCGCGTAGTCCAGGGCACGCAGCGTGCGCTCCGCCTCGGCAGAAAAATCGACATGCCCCGGTGCATCCACGAGCATGACATGGGTATCGCCATGGTCGAGCACGGCCTGCGACGAGAAAATCGTGATGCCACGCTCGCGCTCAATCTCGTTCGTATCCAGATGCGAATCGCCATCGTCCACGCGGCCGCGCTTGCGAATGCGACCCGCGTTGAACAGCATGGCCTCGGCCAACGTGGTCTTGCCGGCATCAACATGCGCCAAGATTCCAACGACCGCTTGCTTCGACATGGCTCTCCTCTTATGACAAGCCCATCGCACGCGGCAACAGGCATCCTCATTCCACACTGGATGATACAATTTACGGGCCGGCGGGCGAAGCGGGCCCTATCCCCCGACCGAGCTCATCGCCCTGCGTTGCCGCGCGGCGATTTTCGTAGGTTCGCGCCTTACGAAAGCCGGTTTGCAAAACAGTGCAGCGAACGAAAATAGCCCCACCCGGGGCCATTTTCGTTCGCACGAATTGTTGATGCGCGCCCCCGCTCTTATGCCTCGCGCAGCCAGTCAAACGCAACACGCGGCGTGCCGTCTGACACATACACGATGCCGGCGCGCTCAAATCCGGCCTTGAGGCTCGCACCCTGCATGGGCAGGTTGTCCTGATGCGTGTCGATACGCAGGTGATCGGCACGCTCCTTGGCAAAGGCAAACATCGCAGCCGCGATACCGTGCACGGTGCCGTCGGATGCTACACGGTGCAGCACGGCATACGGAGTGTCGCTGCGCCATTGCCCGTCCTCAATTACGTCATAGCACTCGTCCGGGCCCGGTAAAAAGGCAAATGTCGCCACCACGCGGCCGCCGACTTCGCACACATAGCTACCACCGGCGGCGATATCGCTTTTGAGCTGCTCAGCCGAGGGCGTTCCTGCCGGCCATTGCGTGGCGTTGCCATGCGCGCGCATAAAGGCACGGGCCGCGTCATAGATAGCCATGACGGCGGGGATGTCGGTATCGAGGGTTTTTCTGATCATCACGCGGCGACCTCACGTTTATTGGTATCACTTTGATTGAGCAATGATACCAACGTTTGGAGAGGGACGCGAAGCAGATGGGGAGCAAAAAGCGAGCCGCCTGGTCAAAAGCCAAAAGCGAGTTTTTGGGCGCTGCCACGGGCGGCGATATGAGCGACCTGTTTGCACGCGAAGACGAGCGCCGCGACGCACTAGACGCCGAGCGCGATGAAGCCTGGCGCTACAAGTCGTGCGAGCGCAAAAACCGTTACGACACGCGCGCCGAGGCCGAGGCAGTTATGGCCGACTGCGAAAACCGCGGACGGCGCGGTTTGGCCTGCTACAAATGCGAATACTGCGGCGGATGGCATCTGACGTCGCACCCCTGGAAATAGGCCCCGCATCGGCACGGTGCTGACGGAGTGCCAGCCATCGCACGCAAGCTACGGGCGCGGCGGCACCAAAACATCGTAGCGGACGGCCTTGCCCGCAAGCTGATAGCTCGGCTTAACGCCGGCAAGCAACGGCCCCTTCACCGGCCGCTTGATAACCACCTTGCGCGGCCGCACCGCAAGCGCAGCTTCGACCAGCGAATCCTCATCGGCGCACGGCTGTTCCAGATGGTGCAAGAGTTGAAACTTCTTTTTCACCGCCGCGCTCTTGGTGCGCCCGGGAAACATGGGATCCAGATACACCACGTCAGGAGCGGTGAGCTCGCCCTGCCCGATCAGCTCAGCTGTATGGCGAAGGCCGGCAATGCTGTCCTCGCCCGCATGCAAGCGCATGCGGGACACGGCAGTTGCAAGCGCCGGATCATCTGCCGCGCGATCCAAGGCATCCTTGAGAAGCGCCGCAATCACACAATCCTGCTCATACAGATCGACGATAAAGCCCGCAGCCGCCAACAGCAGCGAATCCTCGCCAAAGCCTGCCGTGGCATCAATCGCCCATGGTTGCTCGATGCCTTTTGTGCGCGCAGCCTTCACCAGTAGCTCTTGCTGCAGACGGCCCTGTTTGAGCCGCGGAAGCATGCGGGCGAAATCGGCACGAAGCTCCATCGTGCCGTCGGTGAGCGTGAGGCCCTCGGACTTCCCGGTCAGCTCAAGCCCCGCGGCACGAGCAACAGAAAAGGGATCGACGACGCCCATGAGTACTCCTTAGCAAGCAAAACGAATACGCGAGCGCCGTTCATGTCGGCACCCAACCGTCCGCTATTGTCCCACATGCGACATGGCCAACAGCATCCCAATGCAAAGCACCGCCATCAATCCCGTGCACACGGCAGCGATCACAGAATCACCCATGCGCCTTCCCAACGACCGCGGCTCACGCACTTGCCCTGTTCCGTACATCATGGCTCCTCCTTCGGTCCAGCTCTTACCATGGCCCCATCATCGCAGCGCCGCACATGAGCTGCCATCGATTTGCCTTACGCCCAGCTTTCCTTTTTGAAAGGTTGGGTTGGGCTGCGCGGGCTCAAAGCGCTTTCAGGCACATGCATCGCCCCGTTGAACTACAATGTGCTTCACGATATGTGCCACAACCTGGGTGCGACAGATTCTCCGCGCCCGCATCGAAAGGACCAGCCATGAGCGCCGCGCGCAAGACACTCAAAATCCTTGCCCTGATTTATTTTGTTCTGGGCATCGCCAGTCTCGTCATTGGAATCGCCGGTATCGCGACCGGCAAGCTCGAGTCCACCTACGGATCGAACGCCATGCTCGCCGCGGTCGTGCTTGTCGCCAAGGGAGTTGTCGACCTTGCCGCAGGTGTTGCGGGCATTAAGGGCGCCAACAAGCCTTCGCAGGTGGATGGTGCGTTTAAGCTCGGCATCGTTGCCGCAATCGCCACGATTGCGCAGGCCGTGCTCACGCTTCCCGCGCTCGGCGGCAGCTCCGTCAATATCGTCGCCTTTGTCATCGTGGTCTACGACCTGTTCTTTATTCAGCAAGCACACGCTGTCAAAGCCGAGAACAAGGATCGTCTGTAAGCGCTCACTTCTCACAACCTCTGCAGCCAAGCAACTAAAAAGGGCCGATCGCGCATCTCCGCGGTCGGCCCTTTACGTTTGCCCAGATAAAACCTACCAAAATAAACCTGTCCCTTTTTGGTAGGTTAGTGGCGGTACTCAGCGATGATGAAGTCGATGTCGGTTTGAAGGGTGTCCAAGTTTGCCAGGCGCTCTTTGTCGGCAGGGCGCGTGCGATAGTAGTACGGCGTCATCTGGAACACCGCCTCAATGTCGGCCTGGGTCTGGAGCGTAATATTCGCAGACACCCGCTGCGTTCCGACCAGTTTAAGCTCGGTGGCCTGCGGCAGCTTCTCATCGTTAAGGTACGGCGTGTCGTAGAGTACCTCCTTGAGCCCAAAGAGGTGACGAGCACCCGGCACCACGGTGTAGAGCGAACCCTCCGGCGCCAGCACGCGGGCAAACTCGCGCTCGTTAAAGGGGGCAAAGAGCTCGGTCACCATATCGAAGGCGCCATCGGCCACGGGGATGTCCTTCATGTTGGCCACGAAGTAGGTCGCATCGCCGCGCTTGGCGGCCAGGCGCACCATCTCCTTGCCCAGGTCAAAACCGTAAGCATCTACGCCCGGCACCGCGCCCATGGCACTGGTGTAATAGCCCTCGCCACAGCAAATATCGAGCAGCGTCATGGGGCCGTTCGCAGACGTGGCGCGCCCAGACACCTGCTTGCGCACTAGCTCGACCATCGCATCGCGCAACGGCGCGTAGTATCCACGGTTCAAAAAGTCACGACGGCTGCGCGCCTGCGACTTGGGATCGCCCATGGAGTCGCCGCTCTTGGACGAGCGCAGTAGATATAGATAACCCTCGCGCGCACGGTCAAACCGGTGTCCGCCCGCGCATGCGGCCCCACGCTCATCGTCCACCAACGGTTCATGGCAAACGGGACACAACAACATGGCAACTCCTTAGCGCGAACAACACAACGCCCACCATTGTCGCACGCCTTCCCCACCTAGTCATTGGGGACGTTCTTGAATGAGTAATCGTTTTAGAACGTCCCCAATGACTAGTCGATTAGGAGTATCATCGTCTGCGCAAATAAGCACAAAAGAGCATGTTAGAGATTGAGAGCGTATGGCTGACACCGTATCTAAGCACATTGACATGACCACCGGATCGCTGTGGCGCAATGTTCCCCTGTTCGCCTTCCCCGTGGCCGCCACGAGCATCTTGGAGCAGCTGTCGAACCTCATCGCCACGGTCATCATCGGTAACTTCTCGGGTGACCAGGGAACCCTCGCCATGGCGGCGGTCGGCTCCAATGTTCCGCTTACCAGTCTTATGCTCAACCTGTTTATTGGCATGTCGCTTGGCTCCAACGTGGTCATCGCCAACGCTATCGGCCGCAACGATCAGAACATGGTCAAACGCGCCGTCCATACCTCGATTTTAATGGCGCTCGTGGGCTTTGTCGTCATCGCCCTGGGCGAGGTCTTTGCCGAGCCCATGCTCGCCGCGCTCAACGTTCCCGCCGAGACCATGCCGCTCGCTTCGCTCTACCTACGCGTCTTTTTGCTGAGCATGCCCTCGATTTTGCTCTACAACTTTGAGGCCGCGATCTTCCGCTCCGTCGGCATCACCCGCATGCCGCTGCAGGCGCTTGCCGTGTCCACCGTCCTCAACATTGGCCTGGACCTCATCTTTGTCCCCATACTCCACTGGGGCGTCGCGGGCGTCGCCATCGCCACCGCCATCGCCTACACCGTCAGCGCCGCAACGCTCTTTATCCGCCTGCTCAAGACCGACTCCGTCGTCCGCGTCACCCCACGCGACCTGGCTATCGACCCCGTCGCCCTCAAGCGCATCGTCAAGATCGGCCTGCCCGCCGGCATCCAAAGCGCTGTCTTTGCCGTCGCCAACATCATCATCCAGTCTGCCATCAACAGCCTGGGCACCGAGGTCATGGCGGCATCGAGCGCCGCCATGAGCCTGGAGTACGTGTGTTACAACCTGCTCAACAGCTTTAGCCAAGCTTGCACCACCTTTGTGGGACAAAACCACGGTGCTCGTCAGATCGACCGCTGCACCAAAACGCTCAAGGTCTGCCTGGTCGAAGGCGGCATCGTCGCGCTCACCACAATTATCGTTATTGTCGGCCTGGGGCGCGAGATCTTGTCGCTGTTCAACAGCGATCCCAACATCGTCTCGATCGGCTATATCCGCGTGTGCTCGATCTTCCCGGCGTACGCCTTTAGCATGTTCTACGAAAACATGTCAGGCTACCTGCGCGGCTTTGGTATCTCGCTCACGCCCGCCCTCATCACCATGATCTGCGTCTGCGGTATCCGCTTCTATTGGGTGTTCTGCGTGTTCCCGCACTTCCGCACCTTTGCGAACATCATGATGGTCTATCCCATCAGCCTGGGCACCACGGCGTTCTTTATGGTCGTGGCGGTGCTACTCTGCCACCCGGCACGTACCTATCGCACCACCCAAGCCAAAGCGACAGCCCGCTAAACACCGCACTCAACGCCACGCCAGTCATTAGTTGACAATATGTGAGCTCATATAGTCGATAAAGTGCCTCGTGGCGATAGGCATGGTGTCCCAGCTGCGCCAGGCGGCCACCACGTCGCGCGAGGGGGCATGCACGATGGGCCGCACACAAATATCGGCTCGCATGCCCTCCACAGTACGACGGTAGAGCATGCTCACGCCCAGGCCCTCTTCCACCATCGCCATAATGGTGTAGTCGTCGGTGACCTCGCTCGTCACATGCGGCGACAGGCCATGCGCCGCAAACGCATCGAGCACCAGGCTCTGTTCGCCCTCATCCAGCAGCACAAACGGCTCGGACGCTAAGTCGGCGAGTGTCACCTTTTCCTTTGCCGTCAGTGGATGCGCGGCCGGCAGCAATGCTACCAACTCGTCGTGATAGACCACGCGCTTCTCGAGACCAGCGGTAAATCCGCGTGCCGTAAAGCAAAAGTCAACCACACCATCGTGCACCCACTGGGCGTTGCGCGTGTAATCGCCCTGCTTGAGGGTAAAGCGTACGCCCGGGTGCAGCGCACCAAAGTCACGGATTACGCGCGGCAACACGGTTCGACTCACGTTGGTAAACGTCGCAATGCGAATATCCGTCGAGGAGAGCCCCAGCAGCTCCTGGCGCTTGCCCTCAAGCTCGGCCTCGGCAGTTACGATTTGGCGCAGGTACGGCAGATACTGCTTGCCGTCGCGCGTAAGCGACACGCCCTGCTTGCCGCGCTCGATAAGCGTGGTGCCCAGCTCGCGCTCGAGTGCCTTGACGGCCTGGCTCACCGCACTTTGCGTATAGCCCAGCTCGTCCGCTGCGCGTTTCAGGCTGCCGCAATCGACCACCATACACACAATCTGATACCGCGATGCCATCGTGCCTCCACATCAATGCAACCGTAAAACGTTTTGCCAGCGCTATTTCTACCAACATTAGTTTTTCTTAATCATACTGAAGATACATTCGCTTTACTACATCCACATCTGGGAGCAGAATCCTTTTTACGAAACCGTTCTGTAACAAAAGGAGTCCCATGGATCGCAAAAAAGCAATCGCGCTCTCATTTTCCGTTCCCGTCGCATGGGGCTTTTCGTACCCCCTCATGAAGATAGGCATGGACAGCATGAACGCCACGAGCATCGTTGCGCTGCGCTGCATCATCGCCTTTGTGGCCTGCCTTTTGCTCTTCCACAAGCGCGCTTTCCGTATCAACCGCGACCTTATGGTTCGCGCCGCTATCATCGGCGCCATCATGGCAACCGAGCTCACCTGCATGTGCCTGGGCTCCAGCCTCACCTCTGCCTCCACTGCCGGCTTTTTGCAGAGCCTGACGGTCGTGATCGTGCCGTTTGCAAACGCCGCTCTACTGCGACGCGCCCCCGAGCGCAAAGTGCTCGTCGGCACCGCCATCGTCACCTGCGGTATGTTGCTGCTCTCGGGCGCCGACTTCACCAGCCTGAACCCGGGCGCGCTCATCATGCTGCTCTCCGCCTTTATCTACGCCGGACACATCATTGTCGCCAAGCGGTTTGTCGAAGAAGTCGATCCGCTAGCTCTGGGCGTTTGGCAGCTGGGCTTTGGCGGCTTGTTCTCGGGCATCGCCGCATGCGTCTTTGGCGGCTTCACCCTTCCCAGTGCGCCCAGCGAGATCGTGGTCGTCGTCGCCCTCGCACTCATCTGCTCTGCCTACGGCTTTATCACCCAGACGCTCGTGCAGCCCCACGTACCCGCCGAGACCACCGGCTTCGCCTTCTCGCTTGAGCCGGTCTGCTCCGCTGTCTTCTCGTTCTTCCTGGTCGGCGAGGTTCTGAGCCCCATCGCCTTCTTTGGCGCCGCCCTCATCCTCACCGGCGTCATGGTGGCAACCGTCGAGCTTCCGCGCCTCCGCGCACATGAACAGGCTCGCATGGCAGGAGCGCCCGAGCACGTCTCGTAGACCCCACTCCTTATGCAGCCGCGGCATGAAGGCAACCGGTGCGCCTTTACAATAGATTCCAACAGAGCATCTGCCATAAAGGAGCCCCATGGACACCGCAACCCGCGACCGCAACATAGCAACTTGGTTGGGCGATGCGCCACAGCCGGTACGTAACACTACGAACCAACTGCTCGAGCACATCGCCCTTTTGCGTGCCGAGCAGACTATCTACCCGGCACAAGACGACATCCTCAATGCCCTCGCCTACACGCCGGCCGACCAGGTCAAGGTTGTCATCTTGGGTCAGGACCCCTATCACGGGCCCAACCAGGCCATGGGGCTGTCGTTCTCGGTCCCCGCGACGCAAACCAAGTTGCCGCCGAGCCTGCGCAACATCTACAAGGAACTCAATGCCGATCTGGACTACCCCATTCCCGCCACGGGAGACCTAACCCCATGGGCACAGCAGGGCGTCCTACTCCTCAACACCACGCTCACCGTGCGCGAGCATGCCGCGAACTCGCACGCCAAACTGGGCTGGAGCACCCTGACCGACTACGTTATCGAACGCTGCTGTCGGCTGCCCCAACCGGTAGTCTTTTTGGCATGGGGCCGCTTTGCCCAGCAGATGGTCGAAGGCAAGCTCGCCGCGACCGGCGCGGGCAAGGCAACCGGCAAGTTCTGCCTGGCCTCCACGCACCCCTCGCCGCTTTCGGCCAACCGTGCCACGGCAGAACTCCCCGCCTTTATGGGGTCGCGTCCCTTCTCCGCTGCCAATCGGCTACTCGAACAGCACGGCTCGACCCCCGTCAACTGGACTTGCCTCGACTAAAAATCGAGACATCAAAAACGCGCCCGACGGCTTTCCATCGGACGCGTTTCCTATTCGGGCCAAATAAATTGTGTGCGGCCGGCCTCGCCGCCATCGATCAGCAAACTCTGCCCGGTCATAAACCGGTTGGTCACGCCCACAAAGTAGATCCACTCGGCGATCTCTTGGGCGGTGGCCCAGCGTTTAAGCGGCGTGAGCTCCATAATCTGATTCCACAGGCGCTCGTCTTCCATCACGCAACGGTTGAGCGGCGTGATAACGCCGCCCGGGTCCACACTGTTGGCGATGGCCTGCGGCGCCAGGCGGTTTGCAAGGTTCTTGGTGTACGCGATAACGCCGCCCTTGCTGGCAGCATAGGCAGGAAACTCCGATCCCGTATGCCCGCTCGCCGACCCCACATTGACCACGGATTGGATAGCCGGCACCGGCTTGGCGGCAAGCCCCTCCCCCGCAAAGGCGTAGCGCTCGGTCACGTTGATGGTGCCATACAGGTTGGCGGCGATGTCATCGGCCGAATCCTGCGTACCGGCAACGTTCACGATCACCTGGGGTTCAAGGTCGCCTGGAAACGAGCCCGGCTCGCGGACATCAACGATCAGATGGCGGTAGCGCTCGTGTTCGACCGCCGCCGGCAGCAGATCAAAGCCCACAACCTCGTGGCCCTCGTCCAAAAAGCGCTGCACGCATGCAGCTCCGATACCGCCCGAAGCGCCCGTGATCAAAACCCGCATACTTGCTCCTTAGGCGGTTGCGTGGCGCTCGAGGTACTCGGAGCCCACATTCTCGCGCTCCCAGCCGCGCACGACCTTGTAGCCCACAGGGCTCAGGAAGACCTCGCATAGCAGCTCGGCAACAGCACCCGTCAGCGAGCACATAAGGACCTGCACCCAGGTCCAACCAAAGAACGTGTGGCTCACTACAATGGCAAAGACCAGGTTGTCGATAAACTGGCCAACACCCGTAGACACATAGGAGCGGAAGGCAAAGCTCGCAAAGTTATTCTTTTTGAGCATACGGCCAAGCGACTGGTTGAGCGTGGAGTTAACCACGGCAGAAACGAGCATGGCAAGCGACGAGCCAAGCACCACGTACCAGGTGCCACCGATGGTGGCGTTAAGGGCAGTATTGACCTCGATCATACCCGTGTCGTAGTAAGCGCCCCACATGCCGGGCGTGAGCGAGCATGCCCAAAAGCACAGGCTCACGGCCAGGTTGACCAGCAGCGCGAGGATAGAGATTTTGATGGATGCCTTGGCGCCAAAGCGCTTGCAAATCATGTCCTGGCACAAAAACGAAACCCAGCTCACCACAAAGCCACAGTCGAGCGCCAGATACGGTAGGCTGATGAGTTCTTTGTTGGCCAGCAGGTTCATCATGATGACGCTCACGAAAAACAGCGAAACCGTTGCCGCGGGAATGCTCCGCAACAGGACCTTGTAGTCCTCCATGACCTTCTTGATCATTATGTACTCCTTTGGTTTTAGGTTTAACGAGCAGGATATCGGACCCGAACTGCTCGGACGCCCCGGTCTTGAGACGACGGTGGGTATGATAGCCGCTCACACGGCATCAGGCAAGCAAACGGCGCGACAGCCCCGCAGGACCACCGCGCCGATGCGTTAAAAGGCTACGTTGCCAAACTCCGACAGGATAAGGTCGGGGTTGTGGTCGGTTGCCCAATCCACGTTCCACGGGCTCGTGAACAGCAGCAGCTTACCGCCGCGCATGTCCTCGACGCGCAGCGTGTCGCGCGTGAGCGAAAGAGCCGGGATATCGATGGTATCGGGGTCGTTCTGGATCCAGCGGATGTCCGTATAGGGCAGCGGCTGGCGACGAACCTCAACACGGTATTCGGCCTTAAGGCGGCGCTCGAGCACCTCAAACTGCAGCACGCCGACCACGCCCACGATGACGCTCTCCATGCCGGCACCCAGCTCGCGGAAGATCTGGATGGCGCCCTCCTGGGCAAGCTCCTCCATGCCCTTGACGAACTGCTTGCGCTTGAGCGTGTCGACCTGCGTAATGCGAGCGAACATCTCGGGGGCAAACGTCGGGATCTGCGGATACTGCACGTGGCGCTTGCCGGAGCACACGGTGTCGCCGATGCTAAAGATACCCGGGTCGAACAGGCCCACGATATCGCCCGCGTACGCCTCATCCACGATGGCGCGGTCATCGGCCATCATCGACGTGCCCGTGGCAAGCTTGAGCTTGCGGTTGCCCTGCACGTGGAAGGCGTCCATGCCGCGCTCGAACTTGCCCGAGCAAATGCGCACGAAGGCGATGCGGTCACGGTGGTTCTTGTCCATGTTTGCCTGGATCTTAAACACAAAACCGCTAAAGTCATCGCGGCAGGGATCGACCGGCTCGCTGGTGAGCGTATCGGTATAGGCGCGCGGCGTCGGAGCCAGGCGCAGGAACTCCTTCAGGAAGGGCTCAACGCCAAAGTTGGTAAGTGCCGAGCCAAAGAACGCCGGGCTCAGCTTGCCGCAGGCCACAGCATCCAAGTCGAGCTCATCGCCGGCGCCATCGAGCAGCTCGATGTCGTCCATCAGGTTCTTATGGTTTTCCTCGCCAATAAGCTCATCCATAGAAGGATCGCCCAACTCGGCCTCGACCTCGGCGACCTTCTTGGTGGCGTTGGCGTGGCCGTCGCCCTCAAAGGCGATAACGCGACGGGTCTGACGATCGAACACGCCGCGGAAGTTGCGGCCGCTGCCGATCGGCCAATTCATAGGATACGTATTGATGCCCAGGACATTCTCGATCTCTTCCATGAGCTCAAACGGGTCGCGAGCCTCGTGGTCGAGCTTGTTCACAAAGGTGAAGATGGGAATGTGACGCAGCGTGCAGACCTTAAAGAGCTTTTTGGTCTGGGCCTCGACGCCCTTGGCGCCGTCGATGACCATGACTGCGGCGTCGGCGGCCATAAGGGTACGGTAGGTATCCTCCGAAAAGTCCTGGTGGCCGGGGGTATCGAGGATGTTGACGCAGGCGCCGTTGTAGGTGAACTGCAACACCGAAGAGGTAACGGAAATACCGCGCTCCTTCTCGATGTCCATCCAGTCCGAGACGGCATGCTTGGCCGAGCTCTTGCCCTTGACCGAGCCGGCGGTCTGGATGCTGCCGGTATAGAGCAGCAGCTTCTCGGTAAGCGTGGTCTTACCGGCGTCCGGGTGGCTGATGATCGCGAATGTGCGGCGCGACGAGATTTCATCCGACAGGCTTGCCATGCGGATCCTTTCTTGCATTGAGTGCATTACGTCGTTGTAACCGCACTATTATGAAGCCTAATCGGGTAGCCCGCAACCTGCGGGTTTAACCGCCTTTCGGCTTGTTTCAGCTCGTTCAATTCGGGTCGGAAACCTTGGAAGGGTTGCAAAAAGGTTGCCCGTGCTCGACAGCCGAGCCGCACTCGCAGGCAGCATCAAGGGCATCAGCAACATCCCTGTTCGCGGTCGCGTACAGGTGTCCGTAGGTGCCTAACGTGGTCTTTACGTCCTCATGTCCCAGCCTGTCGCGGATAGCTAGGGCGTTGACTCCAAGACTAATCAGGTACGCCGCGTGCGAGTGGCGCAGCGCGTGGACGCGGATACGGTGAACGCCAGCGGCGCGGGCGTGGCGCTCGATAATATGCTTGACAGTATGCTTGTTCAGCGGGTTGCCGCACCAGCTCAAAACAAACTCGCTCGATATGTTCGCCGCCTGCACATCGTGCCAGCGCTCCAACCACCCGACCGTGACGGAGTCGAGCGCGATAACGCGCTTGCCAGCTTTCGTTTTCGGCGGGGTAAGTTTCCAGTCATGCGCATTTCGGTAGCTCATGGAATACCCCACGGCCAGCGTGCGTGCGCCAAAGTCGATAGCAGACCATTTGAGGGCTTGGGCTTCACCGACCCTAAGACCCGTCATATAGAGCAGATACACGCACATAAAGCCGAAAAGCCCGTAATAGTCGGAAGTATCGAAGCTCGCAATAACGCGGTCGAACTCGTCTTTCGTCCAGAAATCAACTTCCCTGCGGGGCTTGGGGATGTTGCCCACGGTTCGGGCGGGGTTGCGCTGCAACAGCCCGAGCTTCACGGCAAGGTCGAGAACCATAGCGAAATGGCAGAAAACCAAACGCGCGTAGGCGGGAGAGTACCCCGACACAAGCTCGTTCTGCCACCGCTTGAGCGCGGGCGCGTCAATATCGCGCAGCCGACAGCGATCCCACCGCGCGAAATGCTTTCCCGCCATACACATACGCTCCCGAAACGTGCTTTCGCGAACCCTCGCCCTGAACTCGGGAACGAAATAGGTACGGTTGAACTCGCCGAAACTCATTGTCGTGTTAACCTTTACGGCAGTCTTGGAGAAGTCAGCCATATAAGCATCGTAGGCGGCTTTCGCGTCCTTCTGGGTCTTGTAGCCACGCCCCCAATGGCGCACGCGCTTACCCTCGGCATCGGTGCCGAGGTTCGCCACGAAATACCATGAGCCGTTGCGGTTATCGCGGTAGACGTTACTCACCTTCGGCATCGTGCGCCCCCACGGGGTCAACGCCGATAATATCGGCAACGGCGGCGGCAGGGACGCGCCCCACCTTGCGGGAGCCGTAGAACCCGAAGCCGCGCGACACCATGAGCCGCTTGGCGGCTCGGATTATGTCGGCAGACTTGGAGGGCGTGAAGCCCAACGCGATTAAATCGGTCTTATCGACCATCACACAGCTAGCCATAGGCTACCAGTCCTTCCCTATCTTCGTGTACCGAACCTTTCGCGGGGCGTATCCACCGCCCTCACTGTAAAGGTCTGGTATCAATTGGTCGTATTCCTTCGTGAAAGCCACCGAATAGCCCTCGAACGAAAGAGGTTCGAGCGTGGTAAAACGCTCTTCCACGGGCTGAATAAGGTTCTGACTGCGGAAGAACTTCTTCTGCTTGTAGGAACCCTCGTCAACGTCTTTGCTGAAATACTTGGAGATATAGCGACCAACGTTCATACGCTGGTCAACGTCAACGCGGTTAATCTTGACGAAACCGTGACCCCACACCTCGCGCAGCTCGGACAGCCTGATATACGGCAGACCGAACAGGACAACGTGGTAATGGATAGCCCCGCGTTTCTGGGCTTCCCACACAGCCAGATAGCGCACTTTCGTCTTATCCGTTCCATACACTCGGCGGTTAAGGCGCTTGATAAACTTGCGAAACTCGCGGTTGCAATATTTAATATCGGTTACGTTATCTGCGAACGTGAGCGTGAGGAACTTGGTCGAATCATCGAAATTGCAGTCGATAAGGCGGGCTATCTCCCATCGAACGCCCCTGTAGTGCCTTTGCCGCCGTTTCGCGGCATCGTAGTAGGCGGCTGCATCGCGGTTGCGCTCGCGTTCGCTTTCATCTTCTGAATCATCATCGCGGCGGGCTTCTGGGTTCATGCGCCCAGCGGGAGCCGAATACTCCCAAACCTCAATCGTTGTGGGCGTCTCGATGGTCTTGACCCATTCGAGCGCCAACTGGTATATACCACCTTCCGCACATCCGCGAAAAAACTTGGGTTCACCAGCGGGAACCGCCCAAAACGGGCGAACTTCCGCGGACAGATGTTGACATATATATCAAGTAAAGTACGGTCGGGCTTCGCCCTCCCCGCCACGGGTTCGGGGTCGCTCCGCTCGGCTGGCGCGTCCCGCGCCGCCGACCCCGCCCCCGTGGCGCTATACCCTATGCGTCTTGAATATCTGCGGGCTTCTCGGCGGTTTCGCCCTCGGGGTTCACGGGAGATACCCCGTTACGGCGCTGAGCGGCGATATAAAGCCGTTTCAGCTCTTTCGGGTAGTCGACCTTCGAGTAGTCCGCAAACGGGGCCTTAAAAGGTCTTGGAGCGTCCCAGCCGTCAAGCATGATATAGCCCGTGCCCTTTTCCTCGATGGGCGCGGCATCGACCGAGCAGCCGAAAGCCATCTGGTAGCCCTCGCGGGACAGCGTGCCGAGGGACACGCGAGCGCCCAAGTTGTCGCGTATGTCGGTCGATATGGTATCGGCTCGGGGCTGCTGCATCGCCAGAATCACGAACACGTTAGCGGCGCGAGCTTTCAGAACAAGCTGGGTCAGGTTGTCCCAGACCTCGGCGAACGTCTTTTTGTCCGCGCCAGCCTTGAACGCCGCGACCTCATCGAATATCAGGAACACGGGGTTAAGCCCGTAGGTAAAGGCGTTGGCACCGAAACGAAAACGCTCGGGGTCCTGCATGTACTCGTATCGCCTATCCATTTCCTCCCTGCAAAGGCGCACGACCTTGGCAATCTGGGCGGGTGAAACGCCCACGCGGTCGGAGCCTATGACATGCGAGAGCGAAGCCAGCTCGGCGTTCTTGGGGTCGCAGATATACACCTCACCCGCGAAGCCGCGTGAGTTGCCCAGACGCAAAAACTCGGCTAGTAGGTAATAAATGAAAGTGCTCTTACCGCCGCCAGTCCCGCCAGCTATGAGCATATGGGGCAGGTGTGCGAAGTTCCACGACAGCTCACCCGTCAGCGGTATCGCATCGAGCCGACCCGTAGGCTCGGAGGACAGCAGGCGGGGAACGGCTTGAATACGGGTATCCTCGACAACGCGGTACACGTAGTCCCAAGAAGCTATGCCATGCGTCTTGGATTCGAGCCTACAGCCCAAGGCGGCACCCAGACCGAGCTTGTCCAACTCCCCCGTCTGCCTGCACCACTCGGCATCATCGAGGGCGCGAACGGTGAGGGTCGAGCCGCGGGAGTAGACGCGGACGCGCATACCCGAGACGCGGGCGGTCTTGCCGCTCTTTGTGTCCACGACTTCCTCACGGTAGAGCTTGGCATCGTTGAGGAAAGCCGAGACGGGAATCACAGCCCAAGCGCAGGGGTAGAGCCTGACATTGAAGCCGACAGCCACCAGAAGGAGCCACGCGCCGAGGGCGATCGAGAGCGCGGCGGGGACGAGCAGCGGCAGGAAGATAAAGCTCCTGCACACGAACGAGAGCAGCAGATAGGCGATGAAGAACGGCAGGAAGGAGCTTATGCCGAGCAGGAGGGCGGGGAGCAGGGCGGGAACTAGGGGCTTGCGGGCGCTCACCAGAACGCCGCGCTCCAAACGCCTATCGTCACGGGCATCGAGACGGGCGGCGAGCGGCAGGAAGAACCGCGACACCCAGCGGTTAGATGTCAGGAAGTCATACAGCACGGGAGACACCCCCGAAGCGGGTAAAGACGGCACGGGAGCCGTCAGGGTAAACGGAAGTGACGGAGAGGGAGAGCGCCGTACCGTCACGCAGGGCGGGCGCGACCTCGTAGGCGCACCAGAGGGCTACGGCTTCGCCGTCCGAACCGACCTCGACACCGTGACCGACAAAGGAGCCGAGGGCGGGGCGACCGCCGACCGAAGCGGAGGTGACGGAGAGGGACGCGGCATCGGGCGAGGACACCGCGAAAAGCAGGGCGGGGGTCTTGCCGTCAGAAGGGACTAGGCGCAGCGAGAGAGCGGAGCCGTCCGAGGACTCGAACCTATCGAACTCGCGGGCGTTGACGGGTACGGCGGCGCTACCCCGAACCCAGGGCGCACAGCACTCGAAGGGCGGGAGGGTCGCAGGCGGGACGGCGGCGCTAATGCGGGCAGTCTCGGAGACGAGCCAGCCGAGGACGAGGGCATAGAGAACCAAGACGAGGCAGAACAGGGCGCGGAGCGTCTTGCACACGGGAACCGCCCCCTAGTGGTAGAACGAGACGGGGTTGCCAGCCATAGCCGACAGAACCCAGAGGACGAGGGCGAGCAGCAGAATCAGCTGGGTAGTCTGGACACCGCGAGCGAGCGAGGGCATACGGTGGCTAGCGAGCCAGTCAGGGAGGAAAAACCAGACATTCGAGAGCGTTGCAACTATTCCCTTAAAGAGGGCGATAAAATAAGCCATAGTAACGGCTCCTTAATCGTAAACGGGTTCAGTTGAAAGAGAGCCGCCCCGCGCTCGGGATTGGCGTTTTGAGACGCGGGGCGGTAGCTGGAATTAGCAGCGGTCAGGGGGTCGTTACTCCTTGCCGCGCGGCTGGTTAGCCAGTCGGCAGGCATCAGCGGACGCGGTGACGGCGATACGACCGTTACGACCGACATAGGGGCGGGCGTTGAGGTTCGTAAAGACCACCTCGGTACCCGTGGGAATCTCGTCCTCGGGGTCGAACAGCAGGGCGGGAGCGCCCTCGACCAGCACGTTTAAATGCTCATAGCCGTTGGCGAGGTCAACCACATCGAAGCGGGTACCGCTGATGGTATCGGTGCGCTGATTAGTGGCGCGGTCGTACTCGTAGGCAACCGAGTTGCCAGCGAGGAAGAAACGGTGACCGTTCAAATCGAGCTTGTAAGCCATGATAGATAGTCCTTTCTAGTGGTTCTGGTTGGGCTTGGAGGTCGTGAAGCTGTAGGCAATCTCGCCGCTGAAGGTATTCGAGTTGCGCACAGCACTCGAAGGGCGGGAGGGTCGCAGGCGGGACGGCGGCGCACGGAGAAAGCATTGAGATACACCAAAGGTTCATCGTCAGGGTCAGGGTCTGCCACGGCGGGCAGCTCGCAACCCGTCAGACGTTCCGAGGTATCACCCTCGAAATCATCAACGACATGCGCAAGTGGGGCGGGGTCATAATGCAGACGGCGCATTAGAACAGCTCCGAAGCGTCAGCGAAACCGTCTGCATCTACCGCACCGTTCGGGAACAGGTCAGACTGGTCGAATATCAACGGGTCGAAACCCTCGGAATTGCGAGGGTCGGAACGATAGGGGAACATGAGCATATAGGGGTCATATGCGGCGGGCGCATCGGCGGGGACGGTATCACCAGCGACTATGAGAACGTCTTTAAAACCCTCATGGGTCAGGCAGTAAGCGGCGGTGAGAATAGCCCTAACAACGAGATTACGATAAATCTTCCCCTTGTACACGGGGCGGAGTTCAGATTCACAGAAGCGGTCAAGCAGAGGGATGATTGAACGGGAAATAGCAAGACGGAAACGAATATCGTGAGGGAAGTTCGGCGGCAGATTAAGACGGTCAGGGTCGAGAGCGAGAAGGGCAGGCCACAGAATATCGCCGCCCTGCTGCCTAAATTGCTTTATCAAATAGACGGCGTAGCCCAAAACAGCCGTGTCAGTAGGATTGACAGAGGGGTGCGCAATGATATAAGAGCGGCGATTATCCTGCAAAAGCGGGAGACATATACGGGCGAGATTGACGGTCAGATGGGTCTTGGTGCCGGACATTTTTGTACTTCCTTTCTAAAAGGTTCGGAGACAGGTCAGGGGAACGAACAAGAGCCGAGTTTTCGACAGCCCCCCAGTTTCCAACAGGCTGCGTTGTTCAGACGTACTACGCCCATTGAAAACAGGGGAGCTATCGAAAACTCTAGGGCGAACCGCCCCCAGTAAAAGGTGTCCCGCCCTAGGCCAAAGCGGGACACGACAGAACGCTACTCGGCGTCAGGCTCCATGCAAGTAGCCCAAATAAAATCAAGGTCACGAGGACTACGCCCTGAATAGAGGGTATGTTGGACATAGATGGAGCAGAATGCGCGACCTTCCTCGGTCGAACCAGTGCCCAAGAGATTTGCGGGTAACACCTGCCCATCGAGCACAACGCCAGCTATCTCCAAACTGAAAAGACTGTCATCCTCGCAGAGCGCCACAATAACGTCCCCGAGCTGGAACAGTTCGACTGCGACCCCATCAAGGTCAGTCTGCTGGAACGGCTCGACCCCCTCAGGGACAGGGTCGGCATCAATCAGACGGGAGGGAAATTCGTTCGTAGGCATTTCTGTACTTCCTTTCTAAAAGGTCATCTGCCTGACTTCTTACACCACCGATAATAGCAGCTATCAAATAGTCAGGCAGATGACCTTTTTACTCCATAAAGTACACACATACAATGATAGTAATAGCGCGAAGGTTGCAAATCGGTTGCCCAAACAGAAAGCCCCTGACAAGCTCGCGCTGGTCAGGGGCCTAAAATCGCCTGATATAGGGTATTACCGCACTATTGTAGCCGCGAAATCCCGCCATAGGGCGCCTATCAGGACAAATTCATCAGTCAGAACGTGAACGGCTAGTTATCGAAAGTATTCTGCAGCAGACTGTCTCAATCTGTAACAGCAGGAGACCAAAAACGGACCCAGGTGTTACAGATTGAGACAAACAAACTTGCCCACCGGCACAATCTCAATCTGTAACACCTGACCGCCCAAATTGGGTCTAGCTGTTACAAATCGAGATAAACGGAAAGGCAGGCAGCCAATGTCTCGTTCTGTAACATCTAGCCGCGCAAATCGACTCTTACTGTTACAGATTGAGACAAATAGACAGGCGAGCAAATAACATCTCAATCTGTAACAGCTGGCGACCAAAAACGGACTCAGGTGTTACAGATTGAGATTGTTTTGGAGCAAGCGCGGTGCCGATGGGCTATTCCACATTTAGCTCTTGCATAACTGTGCATAGTGTATATATACTGTGCTTACCGGTTATATACACGTGTAGCCCAACAGCTAAGGAGCCGCTGTGGACATCATCCTATCCAATTCGAGCGACAAGCCCATCTACGAGCAGATATCCTCGCAGGTCAAAGCTCAGATCCTTTCGGGCACGCTCGCTGCGGGAGCCAAACTCCCCAGCATCCGTGCACTCGCGAGCGACCTTGGTGTGAGCGTCATCACCACCAAGCGCGCCTACGCCGACCTGGAGCAGCTCGGGTTTATCTGCACCGTGCAGGGCAAGGGCTGCTTTGTCGCCGAGGGCAACCAGGAGCTCTTGCGTGAAAACCAGCTCTGCCATATCGAAGAGCTGCTTGCGAAAGCGGCAAGCCAAGCCGAAGCCTTGGGCGTCACGCGCGACAAGCTGCACGAGATGCTCGACCTGGTAGCCCCCGAAACCATGCAGTAGCCATCTGCAAGAAAGGCTATACCATGCAAAACTTGCTAGAACTCAAAGGCATCTCACGCACTGTAAGCGACCGCTTTTCGCTGCGCGACGTCACGCTTGCCGTGGAGCCTGGCCAGATCGTCGGCTTTGTAGGTGCCAACGGTGCTGGCAAAACAACGACGATTCGCGCCGCGCTCGGGCTTATCAAACTCGATGCCGGCGAGGTGCGCCTGTTTGGGCAGCGCTGCGGCGCCGACGCGCCCGATGGGCAGCAACGCCATCTACGCTCCCGCGTCGGTCTTGTCCTGGACACGTGCCCCTTCCCCTCCACGCTCAAGGTAGGCCAGATCGAGTCGCTCGTAGGCCCGGCGTACCCCACGTGGGACCGCGAAACGTTCGCCGGATTCATCAACCGATTTGGCCTCGATTCCAAGACAAAGGTCAAGGACCTTTCCCGCGGCATGGGCATGAAACTGCAGCTTGCCTGTGCACTCAGCCACAATGCCAAGCTGCTCGTTTTGGACGAAGCCACCGCGGGCCTCGATCCCATGGCACGCGAGGAACTGCTTGATGAGCTGCTTGCCTTTGTCGCCGACGGCCAGCGCAGCGTGCTGCTCTCGAGCCACATTACGTCCGACCTCGATCGCACCGCCGATCGCGTCATCTGCATCGATAATGGCTCGATTATGTTTGACCTGCCGCGCGAGGACATTACCGACCGTGCCGGCATCGCCCACTGCACCCAATCGCAGGCTGCCGAGCTTATGGCTTGCGTCGAAGGCGCCCGTGCCGCCCACCACGCCTATAGCGTGGACGTGCTCGTGCCCAACCGTCGCGAAACGCTCGAGGCCTTCCCCGAGATTCCCTGCGATCGGGCAACCATTGATGACTATCTTCGCCTCATGCTGAAAGGGGCTTCGAAATGAAACGCGCCTTTATGTCCAAGCTCGCCATCGTTCGCACGCTCATCCCGAGCATCGCGGGCGTCGGCCTGTTCATATTCGTCGTATTGACCCTTGCCAACGCGACAGACGGCGATTCCGGCATGGGCGCCGGCGCCTGTGCGGTCAGTGCCATGTCGCCCATCATAATCATGAACTCGCTAGCTGGCTACGATAACCAAAACGGCTGGGAGCGTTATCGAGCAACGTTACCCTTCTCGCGCAAAGACATTATTTGCGCACGCTACCTGTGCATCGTTGTCTTCTCGGTCGTCATGGCATGCGCGGCTACGCTTCTGAACATCCTCGCCCTTCCGCTCTTCGACCCCATGGGCATCCCTTCGACATGCCAGACAATCTTTGAAATCGCAACCGCCTCGGTGGCATCGATGCTCATCTCCCTCATGATGGTATTCTTGACACAGCCGCTGTTCTTCCGATTTGGACACATGGAGGCGCTGCGCCTATCCCTTGGCCTGTTTGCCCTGTTTGGCTGCGGCACCATGGCAATGCTGAGTTCCTCCAACCCCATCAGTAACTGGCTTATGTCGATTGCCGGGGCGAATCCCGATCCTGCCGTTCTTAGCTGTCTGTGTGCAGGCATCGCCGTACTTGCCCTCGCGCTATGCGCAATCAGCTGCACCGTCAGCACCAAGGTTTATCGAGCACGCGACCTGTAGCGACGCGAGCCTCAATCCACGAAGGGCACGATTGCCACCCCTCCCCGCAAATCCGTGGCAAACGGCATGTCCCCGGCGTGTGCCACCGTATTACTTGCGCAGCGGCTTGGGCAGCGGAATGCCGGCGGCGATAACGGCGGCGATAATCATGCAGACGATACCCTTGAGTGGGAAGCACATGAGCAGCAGGCCCACGACCATGACCGGCTGACGCATGACCGCACCCATCGTCGATGCCGCGCAGACGGCGACGCAAAAGACCGGATTGGCGCCGGTGAGGATGGCAAGGCCGTAGCCCAGGCTCACACCCGAGAAGATAACCGGGAAGAAGTGGCCGCCACGCCAACCAAGGTTGATGAGGGCGGGCGTCAGCATGGCCTTAACAAGACCGGTCGCGATCAGCGCGCCGGCGGGGATGGTCAGGTAGGTTTCCATGAGCACGTCGGCCTGGGTCTCGCCGGCAAACATGGTGTAGGGCAGGACCGTGCCACAGATGGCGAGCGCCAGACCGGCCAGCATGGCCTTGACGACAGGACGCTCCCCTATTGCATGGGACAGTGCCTCGCTTGCATGCTCGGAGACAAAGTGCAGCCAACCGCATACGGTGCCGACCAACGCCAGCGGAATGAGCCAGACAAGTTCCAGATTGCCCACCTCGGCGGACTCGAACCTGGGCATGCCCATGCCGCCGCCCACAAGCTGGCCAAGCAGCAGGTAGGTGCCCAGACCGCCCGCAATCGCGATGCCGTAGACCACCGTCTTTTGCGCCTTGGGCAACTTGATGGTGATCTCGCCGGACGCGGGCTCATCGTCGACATCTTCGCCCTGGCCGTCGGCGCTACCGGCAAGCGGTGCCACAAAGCCAAAGACGGGCGCGGTAAAGAGCGCAGTCAGGGCAGCCTGGGTGCCCAGCAGCGTGAGCTCCCTAAACTCGGCGCCAAAGCGACGCATGCGGTCGCCGACCCAGCTGCACAGACCCGCGATAACGCCGGTCAGGCCGGCCTCCGGTCCAATACTTCCGCCAAACAGCAGCGGCAGCAATGCCGCGAGCGAAAGCTTGCCCAGGTTGTCGTACGGGTAGCGCCCGTCTTGCTTAACCTTAGCCATCACCTGGTTGAGGTCATCGGTCTTGGTGCCTGTCATCTTTTCGTACAGGCCGATTAACAGGCCGCCCAGCAGGCAGACAAAAAACGGGTACGGCAGAAAGCCAAACGGGCCGCTGGCGAGCTCAGGCGAAGCGACGCCCAGCGCGTGCGGAATCTCGGTCCACAGATAGTCGATACCGTGCTCCATCGCAAAAAAGAACAGCCAGACCGCGGCACCCGCGAACGCGCCGGTCACGGCAACGCTGACCAAAAACAGCGCGCGGTTTGTGGGTTTGGCAAGGTTATCCATCGGGTCCTCCCGCGGTCAAAAACGACATAGATACGTTTTATTGTAGAGCGAGCGTGGCCCAGACAAGCCAACCGTCTGCGCCGCAAACGGAGTCAACGAGAAGCACGGCGGGACAGGCTCAAGGCTTATCCGTTGATAATTGATGCGATTTCGCACAGATTCTCGGCAAAGTAAATGCCTTGCTGGCGCCGCGGGCTCGATAAGCCCTTATCAATCATGTGCTCAAGCAGCGCCTTGAGGTCGTTGTAGTAACCATCCAAGTTATACAGGATGCACGGAGCAACCAGGTGTCCCAACGACACCGCGGACATGACCTCGGCAATCTCCTCGAGCGTGCCCGTGCCGCCCGGAAATGCGATGAACGCATCACCGAGCTCGATCATCTTGGCTTTGCGCTCGGCCATGTCACTTGTAACGATAAGGTCGTCGATGCCCTCGTGCTGGAACTCCGCCTCGATAAAAAAGCTCGGCTCAACGCCCGTCACGTGTCCGCCTGCCCCGAGCACGCTATCGGCAAGCGCGCCCATCAGGCCCGATTTGGACCCGCCGTATACCAGCGCGTGCCCGTTGGAGCCAATCCAGTTGCCCAATTCTTGCACCGCAGGCAGAAATGCTGGGTCGTTACCAACGCTGGCGCCCAGGTATACCGTGATGTTCATATGCAATCCCCCTCGTCGTGACGCACGGCGCCCGCTTTAGCGTTGGCGTCGGCGATATTCGCGCACACGACGCGAAAGATCGGCGAGCTCGTCGCGATCGAGCTCTTCCAAATGCTCAAGATCGTCCATAAAGCGCGCCATGGTGTCCTTTTGGCGCAGCTTAATGAGCGTATTGCAGTAGTTCACCGCCACACCCGTGAGCATGGCGATGTAGAAGATGCTGATGACGCTCAGGACGACGGTAATAGCGCGAGCGACCGGCGTTTCGGCCGGGATATCGCCAAAGCCGATGGTCGAGACCGTCTCAAAGCTAAACCAGAGACCATCGCCAAACGTGAGGGTCGTGGGCTCGGACAGCCAGACAGCCGTCGAGCACAGCAGATAGAAGACGAGGAACAGCTCCGTAATGCGCACAAAGCCCGCCTGGCGCAAAACGTCAGCAAGCGTCCTGAGCTTTTTCATCGCGACCCTTTCCACGGACAACCAATCACGTTCGCTCGGTATTGTCCCACGCCTCCCCCGCAAACGGAACTAGTCATCAAGAACGCTTCTAAACGACGGGTTGTGAGGAACAATCCTCCCACGACAAACAAGAGCACGTTTCAATCTGCGGAAAACGGGGCGTTCCCGTCGGCCTCGCAGCCTGAACTAGTATCTTGATATAGACACACCGCCCACCGTCGTGCACGCAGCACGCGGAAAGAAAGGAAGTCCACGATGTTTAGACCTCTTCGCAGAAAGAAGCGTGCTATCACCGATCAAGAGGCACGAGAGCTGCTCGTCAATTGCAAGCGCGGCGTTTTTGCCGTCAACGGAGACGACGGCTATCCTTACGCCATTCCCGTTAACTACTACTTTGACCCCGAGCACGACAAAATTTACTTTCATGGAGCCAAGGCAGGGCATAAGGTCGATGCGCTCAAACGCAGCGACAAAGTCTGCTTTACCGTCTATGGCAACGATTGGTATAAAGACGACGACTGGGCACCCTATGTTCAGAGCACCGTGGTTTTTGGCCGTTGCCGCCTCGTGAACGATGACCCGGCGTTTGTCGAAGACAAAGTCCGACAGTTTGCCCTCAAGTACTATCCTTCTGCCGAAGAGGTCGAAGAGGAAATCAAGCAAAGTATCAGAGGCGTCCAACTGTATGAAATTACGATTGAGCACCTTTGCGGCAAGCAAATTCAAGAAAAGTAGCAAACGTGGAAAACGCGCTCGCAACCCTCTGCGCTCTATGCGCCCACGCACATTGACGACATGGGCGCAAGCCGCGGTACCCGAATCGTGCGACCCCTATGCCCCAAAAACGTAGCGGTCTAGGCGGTCGCACGCTTCCTTTACGCGCGAAAGCGGCAGCGCCAGATTCACGCGAATGTGGCAGGGCCCGTGGAACGGGCGGCCGTCCTGATACCCCACGCCCACGCGCGCCCCCTCGTCGAGCAACCACTGAATATCGCGGCCATGCTCGCGGCACCACTCGGTGCAGTCCAGAAACACCATGTACGTGCCCTGCGGACGCGAAAACGCGACGCCCTTCCAGTGTTTTTCTGCATACGTGCAGAAGTACTCGATGTTGCCGGCAAGCACCTGGTTGAGCTCGTCCACCCACTCGTAGCCCTGCGGCTGATAGGCACCGATAAGCGCATGCATGGAGAGGACATTCATCTCGTTGTAGTGAGTCTTGTCGGACACGGCGCACATGCGGTCACGCAGCGTCTCGTTGTAGACAATGTGGTAGCTGCCGACCAGGCCCGCCAGGTTGAACGTCTTGCTGGGCGCGTAGAGGGCAACCGTACGCATGCGGGCATCCTCGCTCACCGACTGCGTCGGGATATGCTTGTGCCCCGGCAGGATGATATCGGACCAAATCTCGTCCGAGATCACCACGCAATCGTGCTGGCGATAGATGTCCATGGCGCGCTCGATCTCGTCACGCTCCCATACGCGGCCGCAGGGATTGTGCGGCGAGCAGAACACCGCGGCATGAATGTGGTTTTGGGCGAGCTTGTGCTCCATGTCCTCAAAGTCCATGCGCCACACGCCCTGGCCGTCGAGCTTAAGCGGGCTGTGGACAATGCGGTAGCCCGCGGCCTCAATGGATTTGGTAAAGCCGATGTAGGTGGGGCTATGGACCAGCACCGCATCGCCCGGCTGGACATACGCGCGCAACGTCGACACGACACCGCCCAGCACGCCGTTTTCGTAGCCGATATGCTCCGGTGCCAAGCCCTCAACGCCATTGCGGCGCCTCTGCCATTCGATGATGCGGTCGAAGTACTCAGTGCGCGGGTTAAAGTATCCAAACATGGGGTGCTGAGCGCGCTTGATGATGTACTCCTGGACCGTGGGCACCGTGGCGAAGTTCATGTCCGCCACCCACATGGGAATGCGGTCGAAGCCCTCGTCGGGTGCGTTCGGAGCCATACCGGGGATTTCACCCCAAGAGTCAACGGCGATTGAGTCCATGCCGTGGCGGTCGATAAGCGAGCTAAAGTCGTATTTCATGCTGAGCTCCCGTGCAAAGTGATTGTTTTGGTAGGCGTTATTGTCCACCAGCACGGGCGATTTTGGCATGGGGTTTGGCGCTTAATTTGACGGGTGCGGACGAATGGCTGGTTAGTCTTGCGCGTCGTTGACGGCGACCACGGTTAGCTGGGTTTTATCGACCGTAAAAGATATGTCGAGCCCGGCAAAGGCCAGGTGATAGACGCGGTTTGGCTCGTACTTGCTGCCTGCGCGGCGCGGATCTTGGCGAAGAACCTCGACCAGACCGGGGAGCTTTGCGGGCGGGACCATGTCTTGAAGCGCTTGCGGGAACTCGACGTCAAGCTCTTGCCAGGGAGCTCCCTCGATCCAGCCACCCGTCGCATCCGGGTGACAGTCGGCAAACGGAATGTAGGGCTTAATGTCGTAGATGGGCGTGCCGTCGCGCAGGTCGGCCCCCAGCACATGGATGATGGGGCCATCGTCGGTGAGCTCGACACGATCTAGCTTGACGCAGGTAAGCCCAATGGGATTAGGGCGAAACGGACTGCGCGTGGCAAACACTCCCACGCGCTCGGCTCCGCCCAGACGCGGCGGGCGCACGGTCTTCGACCACTTGACGTTGGTGCCGGACCTGTCCTGCGACTTGGCATCGGCAGCTATGTCCTTAGCCGTGCCGCCGGGCGTACCGTTTTCGAAGCGCCACAGCAGCCATAGGTGAGAGAAGGAGTCCAGACCCTCAACCGCTGCGTTGGAGGCAAATTCCGGCTCAAAAACGATGCGTCCCTGCAGATGAGGCGCCAAAAAGCTGTTGCGCGGAATGCCGAACTTCTGCGGCAGGTCGGTATGTATGTGTGCGATAGGTTCCATGCCGGTCATTGTACGGCATGGAGGCGTGGGGCGTTGCGCGCAATTCTTCGCCGCGGTCCTCCGTCGTGCAACCAACGGTTGCTTGGAAGGGCACCTGCTGCCGCGTATGCTTAAGCCATCAACCAGCAGAAAGGAGCCGCTATGGCCTTTGCAGAAAAGCTCATCGCCGTCCGTCGCGCCCATCACCTTACCCAGGAGCAGCTCGCCGCCAAGCTCTTCGTCACACGCCAAGCCGTCAGCCGTTGGGAGCGTGGCGAGGTCACACCGGGCATCGACATGATGAAGCTCATTGCCGCCGTAACCGGCGAGCCACTGTCCCACCTGCTCGAAATGCCCGAGCATTATTGCCAGAGCTGCGGCATGATACTCACGCCCGACGACTGCGGCACCGATGCCACAGGCGCCACGACCGACCATTACTGCAAGTGGTGCTACGACCACGGCAAGTACACCTACGCCACCACCATGGAGGCGATGATCGAGGACTGTGCCCCGCGCCTGGCGCAAAACACCGGCATGTCGCTCGACGAAGCCGTCTCGCTCATGGGCGCCGTCCTGCCGCAACTGGAGCGCTGGCGCACCGTGCAGGAAAACGAGGAATGCTACGGCGCCGAGGCTCGAGCTCGCTATGGCAATGAGGCTATCGATGCAGCAAACGAAACGTTACTGGATATGGATCCTCAGACATGGAACGACATGAAGGAACTTGAACGCGCCATTTTGGGCCAGCTCTCGATTGCCATGGGCATTGGCGACTCAGAGAGTAACGAGGCCCGCAAACTTGTCGCAATGCACCGTCGATGGATTGGCCTTAATTGGGGACACAAGCCCCAGAACGAAGCGTATCTGGGCCTCGCCCACGGCTATCTTGCCGACCAGCGCTTTGTTGACTACTACGACAAGCCCTGCGGCACCGGAGCCACGGCGTTTCTGGTCCAGGCCATCGAGTCGTCGTTGACGCGCGCATAGACCGCGGCTGCTTTGGGTATTTCAATCGAAACCTCAACCGATTGGAGACCCATGGCTACTAATCATGAGCTCACGCTGTACGTTATGACCGGCTGCCCGTATTGCATAAAAGTCAAACGATTCCTTGCCGATAACGGTGTGACCATCCCCGAGCGCAATATCTCGACCGATACCGAAGCCGAGCAGACACTCATCGCCGTCGGCGGAAAACGCCAGGTTCCCTGCCTGTTCATCGACGGCAAACCACTCTACGAATCGAGCGACATCATCGCATGGCTGCAGGAGAATCTGCTCTAGTACGCACGCTCTGTCCGTCCAGGGCCCCAGCCCATACGACCCAAACATGTACACCAGCATCCAAAGTCGACATTTTTCGACATCTTTGGATGCTGGCGTACAGCTTTTGGGTAGTCATGGACGCTCTTAGCCGGCTAATTGTTTGAGGCGACCTTTGGATTATGGCTGTTTGACGCCTCTGGAAAGGTTTCCGAGAGGGCTGTGGTCAAAAAAGGGCAAATATGAGTACTGCTACCTGTTTAGTAGCAGCGATTTTGATCACTTCAGGAACTATTCAACGTTCCATACGTCCGTAGACGACGCTATTTCTCCTCATATGTTCAATAAAAGTAGCTCCTAATGGGAACAAGTCTCATCAGGAGCTACTATTTATAGCAAAATAAATGCAACTATAATGGCAACAGTACTCATATTTGCCCTTTTTTGACCACGACCCTCCAGAATAGCCGCTGAGGACGACACTAAATGACAAAATCCGACACTTGGACGTTCTTATATGACTAGCCATTGAAGGACACCTAACGACTACTCCCATTCGCGACACACTGTGTCGCGAATTAAGCTGGTCCCATTATCGAAGACCAGTGAGAGCTCCTGCTCAGAATCTCGATAGCTTAATAAAGCGCTCCCCTCCGGAAGTTCAATGAGCATCCAAATTCCAGGCTGAAAAGCAAAGGAGTATCGAAACCGTCAATGCTCATTTCCTATCGAACACGCGGGTCAAAACAAGCTAATTAGCCTGATAAACTGTTTGTATTTTTGTCTACAAAACTGTATACAAAAAGAGTATCCGTTGACCTCTGCTCGACATTATGCCGATCGATAGGAGGCGCTATGGACGCTAAGCAGCTCGAAAAGATGATGGGGTTTGCTCCCGGAGAGTTGGAGAAAGCCGCGGAGGCATACGAAAAAGATGAGTGGCCGAAGGGTCGCACCATCAAGCTGGGAAGGCCGTCGATCTCCGATGAGCCAAGCGTTGTTTTATCGGCACGTGTGGGTGAGTCTGTTCTTGATGCGTTTGACGCAAAAGCAAAGCGCCATGGGCAAACACGCACGGAGCGACTCAGGGAGCTCATCACCCTTGACGCAAGGATTGCCTAGACTCAACTCCCCCGCCGACCCAAACATATACACCAGCATCCAAAGTCGACATTTTTCGACATCTTTGGATGCTGGCGTACAACTTTTTGCTACTCATTGGGGACGCACTTAAATGAGTAGGCATTGGGGGTAGTCGTTGGGGACGTTCTTAAATGACTAGTCGTTAAAGAACGTCCCCGATGTCTAACTAGCCGCGGAAGCGAGCTATGGGTGCGAGTGGCTGCTCGCGAAAGACCCGCTCGACGGCGGCACGGTACTCGTCGACCTTTTTGGTCTTACGTACGAGCTTGTGAACGGTAGCGGGGTCGGCGAAAGCGCACTTGGCGTAGAACCACCACTCCTTCATACGAAAGACCGCGTTGCCGCCAATCTCTTCTGCATAGACCGCAAACAGCGTGTCGTGGAAACGCTGCAGTTCGGCTGCCGTGGCAGCAGGACCGCCCTTAACCATGCGAGCCAGCGCGGGGTTCGCGAGCAGGCCACGCCCTAGCATTACATGGCGCGTGTCGGGATAGGCCTCCGCCAGCGCGTCCATATCCTCAAGATCGAAAATGTCGCCGTTATAGGCCACCGGAAACGGCGCACGCTCCAGCGTCTCGCCATAGAACTCCTTGCGCGGCGAGCCCGTATAACGGTCCTTCTGTACGCGCGGGTGCACAATCAGCTCTGCCAACGGCATGCGGCAATACAGATCGAGCACACGTTCATACTCGTCATCGCGTTCCAACCCCAGCCTGGTCTTTACCGATACCGGCAACGGCGACCGCTCGCACACATCGCTTAAGAACGCCTCGAGCTCGTCGAGATTGCGCAAGAAACCCGAGCCCTTGCCCTTGGCGACAACCGTTCCCGAAGGGCAACCCAAGTTGAGATTGACCTCGCGGTAGCCCATGTCGGCGAGCACCTGTGCCGCCCACACAAACTCGTCCGCGTTCTTGGACATCAGCTGAGGCACTACGTTGAGCCCCTGGTTATTGGCAGGATCGATCTCCTTAAACGCCTTGCCGCCAAAGCGGTTTCCCACCCGCGGCGGCGGCAAAAACGGCGTGTAATAGCAATCGAGCGCACCGAAGCACTCCGCATGCACGCGACGGAACACATGCCCGGTAATCCCCTCCATAGGGGCCAACGATAGAATCATCTACTCTTCTCTCATATCAACGAACGTGACAAAGGGACTGTCCCTTTGTCACATTATTCGGAGCGCAGGGCTTCGACGGGGTCCTTCTTGGATGCGCTACGGGCCGGCAGCAGGCCGGCAACAACCGTCAGCAGCACCGAAATTGCAATGAGCACCAGCGCATCCTGCACGGGCAGACTCATCAGGTTGGGGACCTTTTTGGCCGCAAGCGCCCAGGCATTGACCGGGAAACTCACGAGCACCACGACGACAATGGCAAAGACGCCGGCGATGAGGCCCTCGATAAAGGTCTCGGCATTGAATACGTTGGCCACGTTGCGCTTCGACGCACCGATTGCGCGTAGGATGCCGATCTCCTTCTTGCGCTCCAATACGCTGATGTAGGTGATGATGCCGATCATGATGGAGCTCACCACCAGGCTGATACTCACGAATGCGATGAGCACCAAGCTGATGGTGTTCACGATGTCGGTCACCGAGCCCATGATGATGCCCATGTAGTCGGTGTACGAAATTGCCCGATCATCGTGGCCAGCGGCTTTGACCTGCTTGTTGTACGCATCGATGTGATCGAGTACGCGCTCCTTGGCCTCAAAGTCGCGCGGGAAAATCTTAACCGAGATGGGGTCTGCCTCATCCGCATAGCCCAACGTGGTCAGATTGTTGTCGTAGGTGAGCTTCGAAGCCTTGGCATAGCTCATCATGAGCGAACTCAGGTCCTCGGCGTCCATGTTGAAATGGATGGCACGAGCAAAGGCGCTCGCATCCACGTGCATGGCGCTCGTCAGGTTAGCAAAACTCGAAGACATCTGCGTCGCCATCTGGTCCATAAGCCCCGCTGCGCCCGCCTTGAGCTGGGACGATACCGTCGACGCTATCTGCTCGCTGATTGCCTTCATCACCTGATCCATAGCCTGCTGCAGATACGGAGCCAGCTGCTTTTGCACATAGTCGGTCATCGCCTGTTGCAGGCGCTCAGCCAGGGCATCGCCGCCGAGCGCCTTCAATTGAGCCAGGCATTGCTGGGCTGCGGCATCATGCTCAAGATACGTCGAGAATGCGGCAGCGAGCTTTGACGCGTCTTTAATATCTTCGGGCGACAGCGCCTTAAACTGATCAGACTGCAAAAAGCCCTCAAACAGCTGGTTGGCTAGTGCTCCCACCTGCTGCATTTGCTCGGGCGTGAGTTCCAGACCGTCAAAGATACCCGAGAAATCTGGGGTTGGCGCTTTTGCCATGATGTCGCTGAAGTCGATGTCCTTGCCAACGCCCGAAAGGTCAATGTCCAGCCCCGACAGATCGATGCCAGAAAGGTCCATACCGCCGGCCGCACCCGAGAGTGCAGACGCATCAAACGAGAACGCGCTCTTGAGCGCCGCCTCGTCCACGCTGAACATGCTGCTCAGATCCACGCCTTGTTTGGCCTCGCCTTGCAGTTCGTCGAAGGTTTTGCCCGTAAAGACATCCATCTCGGGGTGAGCAAGCTGCTCCTGCACAATCTGCGAATTTGCGGCGCGTTCCATAAGCTGACGAGTCAGTGCATGCGTATAGGCAATGCCCGGGGTCAATGCGCTCGCGTTGGCCGTCTCGTTAGGTCGCACCACGCCCACAATGCGCACGTCAATACCGTCGGCAACCTTGGCCGTCATAAAGTCGGCATCGTCAGACATGTCAGTCCACATGCCAGTCTCTTCGTTTTTGCGATACGCATCAGCCGGCGACAGCACCTTAAACGTGGTAGACAGCGCATCGTCGTAGGTAAAGTCGGTGCCGGTCTCGGGCGTTTCGACCCCACCGTCAGCCGTCATAGCGCTGTTTACCAGATCGTTGAGCTCATTGATATCCAGCGCACCGATGCTGTAGAGCGTGTAGTCGCCCACCGTGCCACGGCTCGAAAGCACCATCACGGCTTCGTTAGCAGACGTAGGCCAATGCCCCGCCACAACATCGTACTGGCTGTCGAGCAGACTCTGGTCGTCGATCATCTCGTTAAAGACCGAGGTTCCCATGGATTCCATGCTCACCGTTGCCGCCGAGCTCGCGCCTCCGCTCATTGCCTCGGTCATAGCGTTGGGAACAAGCCGAACGGGCTTCTCGTCACCCTTACCCGCACGATAGACAACCGGCGTCACGCCGTAGCCGTACTGGATAGCGTTGACCTCTTTGTCGATACCGTCGCCACCGGCATCGAGCCATGCCTTAAAGCTCGTCATGTCGTTGGACTTAACGCTCGCAAACATATCCTTTACAGCCGTGACCACGGGAATCTTATCGGTTCCTTGAGCCTTGCCGCCGGCACTGTCGTCGGACGAATCCACGTTTTCAGACGAGCCATCATCCGTAGCCCCCTGCCCGCCCATCATGGACGACAGGTCGTAGTCCTGCTTGGAGATGGTGAGCGGGTAGCTCGAGAGCGTGTCCTCCTCGACCTTTTTGATGTAGCCGTTTACGCCATTGGAGAGCGCCAGGATCGCCGCGATACCGATAATGCCAATCGAGCCCGCAAAGGCAGTCATGGCCGTACGGCCTTTCTTGGTCATGAGGTTTCGAGCAGAAAGCCCCAGCGCCGTCACAAAGCTCATCGAGGTTTTGCGCGTGGGCTTGGCCTCGCGACGCGCGGCCTTTACTACATCAAAGGGATCGGAATCGTCGGTGATCTTGCCGTCCGCCAGGTTGACAATGCGCGTGGCATATTGGTATGCCAGCTCGGGATTGTGCGTGACCATAATAACCAAGCGGTCGCGCGCCACGTCCTTGAGCAAATCCATGACCTGTACGGATGTCGTTGAATCCAAAGCGCCGGTCGGCTCGTCTGCCAGCACAATCTCGGGATCGTTGATCAGGGCGCGGGCAATGGCCACGCGCTGCATCTGTCCGCCCGAAAGCTGGCTCGGGCGCTTGTTCACGTGCTCGCCCAGGCCAACTTTCTCCAACGCCTCGCGCGCACGCTGGCGGCGCTCGGCATGCCCCACGCCCGTAAGCGTGAGCGCCAGCTCCACGTTTTCCAAAATGGTCTGATGCGGAATGAGGTTATAGCTCTGGAACACAAAGCCGATGCGGTTGTTGCGATAGGCATCCCAATCGCGATCGTGAAAATCCTTGGTCGAAATACCGTCGATCAGCAGGTCGCCGGAATCGAAATGATCAAGCCCACCGATAACGTTGAGCATCGTGGTTTTACCCGACCCCGAAGGTCCCAGAATGGCCACGAACTCGTTATCGCGAAAAGACAGGCTTACGCTGTCGAGCGCCACCTGCGTAAACGACTGCGTAACGTACCTTTTGCAAATACCTTTGAGCTCCAACATGGACGGCAACCTCTCCCACGCGGGCGCACTTGCCCGCTCTCCCCCGCCGTTCGTATTCGACGCGTTTGTCCTACTCTATCCCCATTTTTTGCCGGAGCCAGTGAGGAATGTAACGAAGCGTGCCAAAAAACGGACGGGACGGCGCCCAAAAGAAGAGGTCCCGAGCGGGACCTCTATATGGTGGAGTTTATCTTGAAAGGTAGCGGACTACTTCGCGCAGCGGCGCACGATCTTCGCCATGCTTTACGTGTTTTCTACTGCTCGCTATTCGCAATCGCCTGGTCGATAAGCTTGTCGAGTGCTGCGCGCTGCTCGGCGGAGCTGATGGCTCCCACGATTGGATCCCCTACGATGTTGCCATTCTGATCGATGACATACGTCGTCGGGAACGAGAACAAATTTGACGTAAACTTACCGGCCTCGCTATCCGACTTGAACCAGATGTTCTTATATGTCACGCCCTTCTTGCTCAGCACGTCCTTGGCATCTGCAATCTCGCCCTTGTTGCCATCGAGCGTAAAGGAATTGACGCCCACGACCTGGCCGCCCTTCTTGGCAAGCTCCTTATTCAGGTCCTCAAGGTCGCCCAGCTCGCCCACGCACGGCTTGCAAGTGGTGAACCAGAAGTTCATGACGGTGACCTTGTTCTTAGAGAACAGCTCGTCGCTGTTCACGTCGTTGCCATCCAGGTCTTTGCCCGTAAAGCTGGGGAACTTCGTCGCCTCGCTCGAAGCATTGGCACCAGCCGTCATGCCAGCGGTCGAAGCGTCGACGCTCTCGCCTGCGCTCGGCGTGCTTCCACAGCCGGGGAACTCCTTCTCCAGGCTCTCGAGCTTGTCCTCGATCTCCTTGATCTGCTGTGCACCGGCCTTGAGCGTCTTAAGCTCATCCGCCGTGAACTCATCCTTGGCGCCGTCGATGGTCTTGAGCAGGAAATCGCCGTAATTGCTGCCGTCCTCAATCATTGCCGAGTCTTTATTTGCCGCATTGAATACCTTTTCCCACAGCGCGTTATCACTCGAAAAGATATCGTTCTCCTTTTGCATGAGTTTTGCATACAACTCGGCGGCCTCGTCGGCATTGGTCGGCTTCTGCGCAGTGAGTTCTGCAATCTTAGGATCGGAGCCCGCAGATTCGCTCGCATTGCCACCGGGTGACGAACACGCCACAAGACACAAGGCCAGCACCGGCACCATAAACAGGGCCGCAATCTTAGAAAGCTTCATGGTCATTCCTCCGTTTTGTCGAAGCTTGTTTACTTTTTATCGGCGGTCAAGGGGAGCTTTTCCGCCGACACATCCAGGCCATAGCGGTAGCTGATGGCGTCGACGGGACAGACCCCGATGCACTTTCCGCACCGGATACATTCGGCATGATTGGGCGCGCGGACCACATCAACGTCCATCTGACAAACCTTTGAGCACTTGCCGCACGAGACACATTTGCATGCGTCAACCCGAATCCCCAGTAGGGACACCCTATTCATGAGCGCATAGAATGCGCCGAGTGGACAAATCCATTTGCAGAAGGGGCGGTAGAACAAAACGCTCAGCACTACCACGGCAATGAGAACGGCAAGTTTCCAAGTAAAGAGATGTCCCAGCGCAGATCGAATTCCGGCATTGGCAGCCGCCAGCGGAATGGCGCCCTCGAGCACACCCTGGGGACAGATGTACTTGCAAAAGAACGGATCTCCCATCCCCAGATCGTTGACCACCAGCACAGGCAGCAATACCACGGCAAATAGCAGTACAACGTATTTGATATACGTAAGCGCCTTGAGCCTTTTTGTCGAAAGCTTTTTGCCGGGGATCTTGTGCAGCAGCTCCTGCAGCCAGCCAAACGGGCACAGAAAGCCGCATACAAAGCGTCCCAGCAGCACGCCGAGCAAAATGAGCGTACCGGTGACGTAGTAAGAAAAGTTGAACTTGGATGAACCCACCACCGACTGGAACGACCCGATGGGGCACGCACCCGATGCCGCGGGGCACGAATAGCAATTAAGTCCAGGTACGCAGACTGTTTTCCCCGCGCCCTGATAGATGCTTCCTTTGGCAAAGTTTGGCAGGTGAATATTGGTAACCAGCGTCGCCGCCGCCTGAATGAATCCGCGAAATCGGGCCAAAACATGCGACGCAGTGTTTTCTCTTTTATCCAATTCCGATACACTCCAAGCACAGCCTAATCGCTTTGGCCAGCACGGCATCCGCCTCGCCACGCATAGCGCCAAAGCACACCATGGTAATTCCGACGATCAACAAAGCGACCTGTACCACGGGTTTTACCGCTTTGAACAACTCGACCACTCCTTTCGTTACGCGACCATTGGACCATATCGACTATAAAATCCGTGTTAAGCGCGATTTGAAATGTGCAAGGAGACTGTTATGCGTATTTTGATCGTCGAGGACGAGCGGGCGCTGTGTGACGCAATCGCGCGCAGCTTGCGAAACTTGGCGTACAGCGTCGACTGCTGTCACGACGGACAGGAGGCGCTCGACCTACAGAACTTTGAGGCCTTCGACCTCGTGGTACTCGACCTCAACCTTCCCCGTATCGACGGCATGACCGTACTCAGGGAACTTAGGAAAACTGACTGCGAGACTAAGGTACTGATTCTGTCCGCACGTGGCGAAGTATCCGATAAAGTCGCCGGACTCGATGCCGGCGCCAACGATTACCTCACCAAGCCGTTTCATCTGGACGAGCTTGCGGCAAGGATTCGCAGCCTTACCCTCAGACGCTTTACACAAAGCGACATAGTTTTAACCTGCGGAAAGCTCCGCTTTGACACCAAGGCGCGCATCGCTTCCGTGGACAGCGAGGCTTTATCTCTTACGCGCAAGGAAACGGGAATCTTGGAATACCTGATGCTTAATCAGGGGCGACCGGTAAGCCAAGAGGAGCTTATAGAGCACGTTTGGGATAGCAGCGTGAACAGCTTTAGCAACGCAACCCGCGTTCACATCTCGTCGCTCCGAAAAAAGTTGCGCAGCGCTTTGGGATACGACCCGATTCGCAATCGGATTGGAGAGGGCTACGTTATGGAGGGTGGAGAATGAAAGGGCTTTCGCTGCAATGGCGCATAACGATTATGACGGCACTGCTCACGTGTGCGACATGCGTGCTGACGAACTGCCTGGTCGGTTATACGGGCATGCGCTACATGGATGCCATCGGCAGTGACATCTCGGCCTTTAACGCAACCGGCGAAGATTCGCCCCAGGCGTTCGACCCAACGAAAGCGGCCCTCGATGACAAGGTCACGATCGTCGTAAACGACGCACAGGAGTCTTTTGGCACGACAGCCTGGTACATCACGGCTGGAGTCACACTCCTTGGCGGCGTGCTGGCATACTTTGTGAGCGGCCGTGCGCTCAAACCGCTACGGGCTTTTGCAGCCCAGGTTGAGCGTGTGCAGCCTGACAACCTAAGCGAAATCAGACTCAGTGAAGATGTGCCCGCCGAGCTACAACGATGCAGCGCCTCTTTCAACGACATGATCGCTCGTCTTGGCGAAGGGTTCTCTGCACAGCGTCAGTTTACCGGCAACGCCGCACATGAGCTGCGCACCCCGCTCGCCCTTATACAAGCACAGATTGAACTATTCATCTCCGAGCACTCCGGTTTGCAACCCGAAACAGCCGAGTTGCTCAGCCTGCTACAAGAACAAACCGAGCGCATGTCTCGAATGACCAAGGTATTGCTCGAGATGAGTGAGCTCCGCAGCGTTCCTTGCGAGGACGATGTGGAGCTTGGTCCCTTGTCCGAAGAGGTCCTCACCGACCTTGCGCCACTTGCCGAAAATAAGGGCATAGCCCTCAATTGTGCTGGAGACGCTTTAGTAATCGGGAGCGACACGCTCCTCTATCGGCTGGTGTTTAACCTAGTCGAAAATGCCATCCGTTACAGCAGCCCCGGCTCGGCTGTCAACGTCTCCATCTGCGACAACGACAGCCACGTGTTCCTGCGAGTCGAGGACCAGGGCCCGGGAATACCCAAGCAGTACCGTGAGAGCATCTTCCAACCGTTCTTTCGCCTAGACAAATCCCGCAGCAGGGCATACGGCGGCGCAGGACTCGGGCTAGCGCTTGTTTGGGAGATTGCAGCGCTTCACGGTGGCGCTGTAGAGGTCGAAACAAGTTCCAAGAACGGGACCACCATGCTCGTAAGCCTTCCAAAACGATCCACAGCGTTAACCGAACAGTAAAACGAAAGGGGTCCCGAGCAACAGGAGTACAATTGCTGCTATTGTTGCCAGCTGTTGGGAGATGGAAGATGGACTGCGATGGCTACCCATGCGTTCCCATGCCGTTGATGTGCACCGCCTTTGTGCCGGGGCAGATTGACGCTGCGGTTGCAGGCATTTCCGACCCCAATTCGCGCGCCATTGCCACGGCAGAAGCGCTGTACTTTCGCGGACAGGCCGCCCTCGCTGCCAAGACGGCGCGCCCCCATCTTGACGCCACCGATCCCGCACTGCGCTATTCCGCATGCTTTATCTGCGGATACGCCAGTCTGTCGCTCAACCGTATCGCCGACGCCCGCCGGTGCCTTGCTGGCATCCTCGATACGCCGGCCGACGAGGAATCATCCGCTATCCACGCCACGCATATCCTGTTCGCCTCGGCCGCAAGCGTCCTGCTGCACTTGCCTTCCCCGTATTCTGCCGAAGAGTTTTATCCACTTGCGGCGCATCTGCCCGAAGGCCTGCGCCTGTTCGCCAGCTACGTGATGGCGCACGCCTTGTATCTGCGCGGCGAATACGGCCGCAGCCTGGGCATGGCGGAAAACGCCCTGATTATGAAACAGGGAAGTTATCCCATCTCGGAGCTGTTCCTGCACCTGTCGGCTTCCATGGCATGCATGAGCCTCAAGGACATCGACGCCGCAAAAACGCACTTCGGAGCTGCTTGGAACATTGCGCGCCCCGACGGCCTTATCGAGCTCATTGGCGAGCACCACGGCCTTTTGCAGGGGCTCATCGAGGCATGCCTAAAATCGCAATACCCTGACGATTTCGCACGCATCATCGAGATTACGTATCGATTCAGCTACGGCTGGCGGCGCATCCACAACCCCGATTCGGGCGAGGACGTGGCCGACGATCTAACGACCACGGAATTCACCATGGCCATGCTCGCCTGTCGTGGGTGGACCAACGCCGAAATCGCACGCCATATGGGAGTATCGCCGGGCACCGTCAAAAACCGCCTATCCGGCGTATACGCAAAGCTTGGCATCGGAACTCGCGCCGAGCTGATTGCCCACATGTTGCGCTAGCGGCCAGACTGCCCGGCGTATCGAAAGCGCTCCGGGGGCCTGGCGATTTCGCGCACTCAAATTGGACATTTTGGCCATGGAACGGCACTACCGCCACGGAGCACCTTCTCGCAAAATAGGATTATTTCCTCCGATGTTTGCGGGATGGGAGCCAAAGATGCTTGATCGCCGTTCGTTACTTGTTGCCGGAGCATCCTCGCTGGCGAGCATTATGTTGCCGCGCGTGCCGGGAAGCGCAAACGCCTTCATATTGCCGTTCGCGCCCACCGAAGCCTATGCCGACGAAGAAGACCCCTTCAGGGTGCTCGTTCTCTCGCGCACCATGTTTGGTGTGGTCGTGGTCGACGTCGCCAACAAGAATACGCCCATCACGGGTGCCCAGGTCACGCTCGTGTCGCGTTATGCCGCGGGCAAGCAGCTCTCCGCCACTACCGACGACGAGGGCACGGCCATCTTTGAGGTCGCCCCTCTTTCGGAAGGCTACGTGGACGAGGCGACGCTTCTCGACGCGTACGACTTTAACGGCGGCATCTCCATTAGCATGGCGGGCTACCGTGATGTCGAGATTCCCCTTGCGCGTATCCAGGGCGGCACCGCCATAACCGCGCCCACGCGTCCGCTCTCCGATGGCGAGCCGTACTTTCGACAGCTCACGTTCGACGAATGGGACATCCAGTACGCCGATGCCACGTTTATGGCAATGCCGAAGGACGACACGGCAAACGAGCAGGACGATACGCACACCTTTACCGTGCAGGCGCATCTGCCACAGGGTGGACAGGCAACGCTGCGCATCAACAAAGTGACGCCCGCCGCGGGCAGCTCATCCGAAACCGTCACGCAGATCGGCCAAGTCAAGGCCAGCGCATCGGGCGCGGATAATCTGGCGACGTTCACACTCGAAGACAAGTTCCTCGATGCAGCGTCAAGCCTTCTGGAGGAAGGTTGCAAGTTGCGCTTTGCGCTCGACTACCAGGGCAAAACCTACACGCTCTCCTCCCCCATGGCCGTTGTCACCGCGCCGGCCGCAAAGGCGGAATCAGGCTCGACCACCATCATTCCCACCACCATGGACCAGGAGATCACTCCGTTTGATTTCCCCGCATCGTTTCCCGGCATCGGTGGTAATAAGTTCACGTGTTGGATGCCCACATTTCCAATCCTCTTCGATTTCTCGTTTGCTGGATACGTGCTGTTTGGCGGAGGATACAAACCAGCCAGCTATATGAACGATTCGGGCAACCCTGATCCGGAATACTGGAAGAAATCGCCGCGCGAGTCGGGCGCCAAGCAGGCAAACCGCTACCTCGACGAGATGGAGGGGAAGTGGAATCAGTACAAGAGTATGAGTGCCGGTTCGGGCACCGATCCAAGAAACACCAAGCTCCTTCGCCACCATTGCACGCCGCTGTTCACGATGGATATCGCCACACAGCTGTACGGCTCGCTCGCCTACGATTGGGTGGGCAAAACCTGGGGTAACAACAACGACCCCGCATACGGCAATATTAAGGCCCTCTTCCAGGTAAGAACCGACCTCAATTGGACCGAGCAGTTTACCCTAGGACCGGTACCATTTTTCCTAAACGTCAACCCCTGGGTGCTGGCAAAACTGGCGCTCGCCGTGGGTGCCCACACGCACGGCAGCGGCGCGGCGTTTTTTAAAAACATTTCGCTCGACTATTCAAACACGTCGGGCTCGTTCACCATCCAGATCGGGCTTGCCGTCACCTTTGGCGCCGGCGTTGCAGGCGTCGCTTCGTCTGCCGTGCGCGGCGCCGCATCCCTCACGCTGTTCATTGGGTACGAGAAGGCAGATGGACACCAGCTTCCGCGACTGCGCGTAGGTGCAGACGTCGATGTCGATGTGATACTCCAGTTCGTAATGTTCAAGTGGACCACCAAGGCTTGGTCGGGGTCGTGGCCCACACTCCTCGATTCGTGGAATATGTCGGTGAACAATGGCGACCAGTATGTGCTCCAGCGCTCTGAGCTCGCATTGGGTGGAGATACGCCTTATACGCTGGATGCCTGCTTCGGCTCGGCCGGCAACATTGAGGCGGGCGGCGTGCCGCAATTTATCGCATCGGCCACCATCGTCACCAACGCCGAACTGCTCGCACGCGCCGAGGTTAAGGCCACTGCCGTAAACGCCGCGCCTGTCGTGCGCGATTGGGATCAAGCGGTCACGCGCATTGAGCTCGAGGCGGATGCAGAAAGCGACGACACGGGACAGATCGAGCATTTCGTCCATGCACTGATAGAGAACGACGAAAACGCCGCGCCGATGTATGAGTACACCTACATCGGTCAGGCAACGAACACCGTTGCCGACCCGAACGCCGATTCTGCCGGCGTGTCGGAGGACGAGCGTGGCGGCATCAAGCCCTCGAGCGACAACGTGCTGTTTGCTGGCGTGCTCAGCGAAGCTCACATGAAGCTGGCAATGATTGCCGGCGTAGAATGCCTGTTCCGTATCGCCTCGGTGCGCTACGGCGACAATGGCCGCTCGCGCCTAGTGGTGCACACAAAGGCAAACGGCACGTGGTCCGCTCCCACGCCCGTGGACTTTCCCCTTGGGTTTGGCGAGGGCGACGTGGAGCGCGACGGCATATACGATTACGACTTCGACGTGGTGGAATATACGGACGGAAGAGGAAACCAGGACGCCTACGTGCTGTTGGTCTCGGGCGAGCGCCCCGACGGCGACAACACCCTTTTCGATACGGCAAGCACAGCCGGCATACTGTCCGTTGTGCGTCTGCGCATAAGCAACGACGGAATTCGCGTGATGTCGCACACGTCGTGGCGCAGCATCTCGCGCGGCCGCCTTCAGGAGGATGGCCACCACTGTCTGCAGTGCCCACGCATCACGGTGGGCAAGGCGCTGGTCGACGGACGTCTGTCGGGCGCTTACCTCCACCGCCACGGAGCCACCGCAGAGAAGGCGCTCGGCAGCGAGGCCGAGGTTGCGCTGGAATGCTTTACCCTGTGGTCGGACGTTTCGGGCGACAGTCTGACGTTCCGTCAGGTCCTCCGCTTTCCGCAGGCACCGTCGAGCATCGAGCTGGGCGCGCCCGAGAATATCAACGGCAAAATGGTGGTTCCCGTTGCATACGAGACTGCAGGCGGTTGTGGCTGCGCATCGTACGCCGTGATCGGCCAGTCCATTGCGGGCTGGGGCGTTATGTCGCCAGATGCCACAGTACCCCACGCGGTGCCGTGGCCGCAGCACACGGGCTTTTTGGCTACCGTCAACGAGCAACTGCAGCATATTACTTGGACGCGAGGCGCATCGGCATTTGCAACGCAGCCCGTGGGTGCCGCAGGCTGTGGCCCGGCATCGTTTAGCGTAAGCAACAACGGCAGGTGCGTGCTCTATGTAGAGAACACCGATGGCAAGGTGGGACAAACCTACGACGAAGAAGGCAACCCGGTAGCAGTGATGGGCAAGCACTTCCGCATCTTCGCCAGCACCTTGGCAGGCGATCTGTTTACGGAGCCGTTCGTGATGTGCGAGCTGGACCATCCCGTCGATCAGATAACGACATTTTTGACGTCGGGGAGCATGCTCTCCGCGCTCGCCACGCACATTGTGAGCGCGGAGAAAAGCGAGGCAGAACTACACGGCATCGAAGTGCCCTTGGTGGCGTGTGCCACTCCGACGGGCGCAGTCGCCACCTCGGGCGCGGTGGTGCCCGGAGCAGCAGGCGAATCCTTCATGGTCACGGTGCGAAACGACGGCAACACCTTGCTGACCGCTGGCACGATCGATCTGTACCGAGAGGACTCCAGCCAGCCGTTCTCCAGCGCATCCATCGGATTTGGAGTAAACGCACGCATGGCTTCGATCTACGATCCAGAGCTTGCCGAGGACGCTTCGGCCAACAATATGGCACACGTGAAGTACGCGCTCGAGACGCTGGGCGCACGTTTTGCAACGCACCCGCTGGTAGCCGACAACGGCAACGCCATGCTAGCACCGGGCTGCACAGCACAGTTCCGCATGAGCTTCGCCATCCCCGAGAGTTGGAGCGACGAAGTGGGCAAACGCGTAACGCTGTATGCGAAGGCGCGTAATCTGGTGGCGCTCGATCCCGTAACGCTCGAGGAAATTCGACCGGGCGCAAACTCGGCGCTGGGTGCCGTGCTGCACGAGCTCCATGTGCCCGACGCGGCATGCGAGCGCTCAGAAGTTCAGGTCGGCGTATACGACAGCGCGGATACGACAGGACTTCACGATGCACCGATGACGGCGGACGGCGGTGGCGGCTCGAGTGGCGGCGGTACTGACAAGGGCGGCGGCTCCGGCGGAAGCAGCTCCGGCAGTGGCAAGGACCACGGCACTAACAAGCGCTCCGGAAAAGCGGGCGCGCTTGCGGGCACGGGCGATGTCAACGCTCCCCTGACGGCAGCCGCTGCAGCACTCGCCGCGGCAGGCGCCGGCCTCATCGCCTACAGCGCCCGCCGCACGGCCCTCGAAAACGACACCGCCGATGAGGTCAATTCTGATAAGCCTCGCTAGCTCCTAGTGACTTTTGTGAGAGACGCCAACTCGGCTCGTCGAACATCAAATGGGCTGGTTCTGGATACCCAGAGCCAGCCCATTGCGCATTAGTTATCGTCAGAGGAGTCGAGTTCTGCCTCGAGCTTGGCACGGCGTCTTTTCGCCGTGAAAAACGTTGCGCACAGGCCAGCAAACGTGGCCGCGAAAATCGTCGCACCGCAGAACACGCCCGTGGCCAGGTTCGCCAACCAAAAGACGCTTTCGAGCGGTACGATCTGCGCCTCAGCAATACAGCGCATTGCGGCAATAACAAGCGCGAACGCGGTGCCGCTAAGGCCGCTGACAAGCAGGAAATATCCAACAGGAAGATGCTCGGTTTGCCCAAAACGATTGGTATCGACATAGCCCTTCCGCGTTTGCAGTCCTGCGCAAATCAACATCACGAGAACGAGCCACAAATACATGGCTGCCTCGAACGGCGTTGCAAAGCCTTGCGGCATTTCACTGGCGTCGCTGTGAACCCACGCAACCTGTCGAGCTATAAACTGGTAGAAAAAGATCATCAACATGCCAAACGAAAGCAGCACGAAACCAATCTTGTAGATCTTTGCGCTCTCAGCCTCCAGGCGCTCGTCCTTTGGGCCGGCATATTCACGCCACTTTTGCACGAGTTTTAAATCTTCAAATTTCATAGCGAACTCCTAAAGAGCGTCAGGATCGACGTCGCTCTCGTCTTCCCAAAACAAGTCGTTCAACGTAACGCGTAGCGCTTTACAGATTGCCACGCACAAATTGAGCGTGGGGTTGTAGCCGCCCGCCTCGATCAGGCCGATGGTCTGGCGCGTAACGCCCACGGTCTCGGCCAAGTCAGCTTGCGAAAGGCCAACCGCCGCGCGCGCCGCCTTCATGCGTAGGTTCTTTTTGCCCGGCATGGAGTTCCTTTCGTAGTAATGGACAGATATCCGTTGCAACATGACAGAAATATATTGCATCCATCAGGTAATGTCAACTATATTTTTCATTATGAAAACCATGTCTGTCATCACCATGCGGACATAACAATTTCAATTCGCTATTCAAACTTACTCGGTCAGAACCGACTCGGTTTTGTCCGAGTAAACGAATCTCCATCGAACTCCGAACGATTGTTCGATGGATTTCGTGTTGGTTGGAATCGTCTGTGGGCTGGGCTATGCTACCTTGACTATCTATATGACTTAAACGCAGCAAGGGAGCACCGAGAGAGCGAGTATGGCAAAAAACACCGCAAACTATGGTAACGACAGTATCCGCCAGCTCAAGGACGAGGAGCGCGTACGCCTGCGTCCCGCCGTCATCTTTGGCTCGGACGGGCTCGACGGCTGCGCGCATGCCGCCTTCGAGATCCTGTCCAACGCCGTTGACGAGGCGCGCCAGGGCTACGGCAAGCTCATCACCCTTACCGCCTTTCGCGATGGTTCCATTCAGGTAGAGGACAACGGCCGCGGCTGCCCGCTCGACTGGAACCCCTCCGAGAAGCGCTTTAACTGGGAACTCGTCTTTTGCGAGCTCTACGCCGGCGGCAAATACAACAATAACCAGGGCGGCGACTACGACTTCTCGCTCGGCACCAACGGCCTGGGCTCATGCGCAACCCAGTACGCCTCCGAATACATGGACGTCACGGTTTGGCGCGACGGCAACAAGTACTCCCTGCACTTTAAGAAGGGCAAGGTCGTCGGCGCCAAAAAGAAGGCACTCGAGATTGAGCCCAGCGGCGAGGATCGCACCGGCACCACCATTAAGTGGCGTCCCGATCTTGAGGTCTTTACCTCCATCAGCATCCCCCACGATTGGTATCGCGAGACAATGCGCCGCCAGGCCGTGGTCAACGCCAACGTGACCTTCCGCCTGCGTATCGAGGGCGACGATGGCGAGTTTTCCGAAGAGGATTTTTGCTATCCCAAGGGCATCGAGGACTACGTGCTCGAGAAGGTCGGTACCGACTACCTCACCGAGCCCTTCTTTATCGAGGCTGACCGTCGCGGTCGCGACCGCGAGGACCTGCCCGACTACAACGTGAAGATTACCGCGTGCATGTGCTTCTCGCGCACCTTCATGATGCAGGAGTACTACCACAACTCATCGTGGCTCGAGAACGGCGGTTCGCCCGAGAAGGCCGCCCGCAGCGCTCTGACCAGTGCCATCGATGCTTACATTAAGCAACAGGGCAAGTACAACAAAAACGAGAGCGGCATTAAGTGGCAGGACGTCCAGGACTGTCTGGTGCTGGTGACCAACTGCTTCTCCACCCAGACGTCCTACGAAAACCAGACCAAGAAGGCCATCAATAACCGCTTTATCCAGCAGGCCATGACGGCATTCTTTAAGGAACGCCTCTCGACCTACTTAATCGAGAACAAAGACGCTGCCAACAAGATCATGGAGCAGGTGCTCATCAACAAGCGCTCGCGCGAGAACGCCGAGAAGACGCGCCAGAGCATCAAGACTAACCTCCAGCAGAAGACCGATATGGCCAACCGCGTGCAGAAGTTCATCGACTGCCGCTCCAAGGACAAGAGCCGTCGCGAGATCTACATCGTAGAGGGCGACTCGGCAGCGGGCGCCATTCGCACCTCGCGCGATGCCGAGTTCCAGGGCGTTATGCCCGTCCGCGGCAAGATTCTCAACTGCCTGAAGGAGGACTATCCGCGCATCTTTAAGTCCGACATCATCATGGACCTCATGCGCGTACTGGGCTGCGGTGTGGAGATCAAGGACAAGCGCATCAAGAACCTCGGCGCCTTTGACCTGGACAACCTCAACTGGAACAAGGTCATCATCTGTACGGACGCCGACGTCGACGGTTACCACATCCGCACGCTCGTGCTCACCATGCTCTATCGACTGGTGCCCACGCTTATCGACGAGGGCTACGTCTATATCGCCGAGTCGCCGCTCTACGAGATCAACTGCAAAGAGAAGACCTACTTTGCCTACACCGAGCTCGAGAAGAACGGCATCCTCAAAGAGATCGGCGACCAGAAGTGTTCCATCAACCGCTCCAAGGGTCTTGGTGAGAACGATCCGGACATGATGTGGCTCACCACCATGAACCCCGAGACGCGTCGCCTGATCAAGGTGGAGCCCGAGGACGTCACTAAGATGGAGACCATGTTCAACCTGTTGCTGGGCAACGACGAGGCAGGCCGCAAGCGCCATATCTCCGAGCACGGCAAGGAATACCTGGACCAGCTGGACCTGCAGTAGCAGCAAATCGATAACGACGGCCTATAAGAAGTTCAAGAGGATATCGTGGCAAAGAAGAAGACGAAGAACCAACCAAAGAAAAAGCAGGTTAACGCCGAAAACGTCATCGGCCTGCACTCCGAGGTCACCGACCAGCCGATCACGCAGACGCTCGAGGTCAACTACATGCCCTACGCCATGAGCGTCAACGTCTCGCGTGCGTTCCCCGAGATCGACGGCTTTAAGCCCTCGCACCGCAAGCTGCTCTACACCATGTACAAGATGGGTCTGCTCAAGGGCGAGCGCCAGAAGAGCGCCAACATCGTGGGCCAGACCATGAAGCTCAACCCGCACGGCGATGCCGCGATCTACGAGACGATGGTGCGTCTGGCAACCGGCAACGAGGCGTTGCTTGCCCCCTTCGTGGAGTCGAAGGGCAACTTTGGCAAGTACTATTCGGGCGACCTGAGCTACGCCGCCTCGCGTTACACCGAGGCCAAGCTCTCCCCCATCAGCGCCGAGATCTTCAAGGACATCGACAAGGACCCGGTCGACTTCGTCGACAGCTACGACGGTGCCATGAAGGAGCCGCGCCTGCTGCCCACCACGTTCCCCAACATCCTTGTCTCGGCCAACAAGGGCATCGGCGTCGCCATGGCGTCCGACATCTGCGGCTTCAACCTCAACGAGGTCTGCACCGCCACGATGCACTACCTGCAGGATCCCGACTGCGACCTGCTCGAGTACATGCCCATGCCCGACTTCTCGACCGGCGGCGAAATTATCTACCGCCGCGAGGAGATGGAAAAGATAATCGAGACCGGCCTTGGCAGCTTCCAGATCCGCTCCCGCTGGCGCTGGATTCCCGAAGAGCGCATCATCGAGGTCTACGAGATCCCCTACACCACCAAGACCGATGTCATCATCGAACGCATCGTCAAGCTCTCCAAAGAGGGCAAGGTCAAGGAGATCGCTGACATCCGCGACGAGACCGACCTCTCGGGTCTGCGTATCGCTATCGACCTTAAGCGCGGCGTCGACCCCGACAAGCTCATGGCCAAGCTCTATCGCTCGACCACGCTGCAGGATTCGTTCTCGTGCAACTTCAACGTGCTCGTCGACGGCTATCCCCGTGTTATGGGCGTGCGCCAGATTCTGCACGAGTGGGTCAAGTGGCGTATTGAGTCCACGCGTCGCCGCATTAACTTTGACCTGGGCAAAAAGTCCGAGCGCCTGCACCTGTTGCACGGCCTCGAGGCAATCCTGCTCGACATCGACAAGGCCATCGCCATCATCCGCGGCACCAAGCTCGAAGCCGAGGTCGTGCCCAATCTTATGAAGGGTTTCGACATCGACGAGACTCAGGCCGAGTTTGTTGCCGAACTTAAGCTCCGCAACATCAACGAGGAGTACATCCTCAACCGCACCAAGGACATTGCAAAGCTTGAGGGCGAGATTGCCGAGCTTGAGGAGATTCTCTCGAGCGAAGACAACATCAAGAAGGTCATCAGCGACGAGCTGGCCGCAGTCAACAAGAAGTACGTGATGCCGCGCCGCACGGGCAGGATCGAGCCCCATGAGGTTATCGAGGTAAGCTTGGAGCCCGAGGTCGAGGAGTACCCGGTCACCATCATGCTCTCGCGCGATGGCTACCTTAAGAAGATGACGGACCGCGTGCTCAAGAAGGCGACCACGCTCAAGTACAAGGACGGCGACAAACCCTTTATCGAGTTCCCGTCCTCCAACACCCACGAGCTGCTGGTCTTTACCAACAAGAGCCAGGTGTACAAGTGCAAGGTTGCGGCGTTTGAGGATACCAAGTCGGCCCAGCTGGGCTCGTATCTGCCCACCGATCTTGAGATGGAGCCCGACGAGAGCGTCATCTGGGTCATCGACCCCGAGGACTATAAGGCCGACGTGCTGTTTGTCTTTGAGAACGGCCGCGTGGTGCGCGTCGCGCTTTCTGGATACGTCACCAAGACCAACCGCAAACGCCTCAAGAACGCCATCTACGGCAGCAGCAAGCTGCTGTATGCCCAGGTGCTCAAGGAAGATCGCGACATCGCGCTGGTCTCGAGCGACTATCGCCTGATGAACTTCAACACGTCGCTACTCAAGACCAAGACGACAACCAACACGCAGGGCGTCCAAGCCTTTACGGCCAAGAAGGGCCGCTCGGTCACCACCGTCGGCACAACCGAGGAGATTCTTGGCGCCGGTGTCTCGGCCGAGAAGTTCACCGCACAGAGCCTCCCCTCCGCCGGTGCCCTTATGAAAGAAAACGACATGCCAAGTTTGTTTGACTAGGACGACGGCAACGAGATCGTTAGATACTTCGCAAAGCGACGAGGCCCGGAACGCAACGTCATTGCGCCCGGGACTCGTCGTTTTTCTTCTCAACTATTTTTTAACGCAGATAAATTGATTTCTGTTTATTTTTCTGCGTAAAAAATGTCAGCGCCACTGCTTCGATGCCCTTTGGTCAGTCGTTAGCAAAACTTGCAAAAGATAGCAAAACTTGCAAAAATTAGCAAAACTTGCAAAGGAGCTACCATGGAGTACAGCAAGAACCCCTTTACCCCGACGTTCGGAAGCGTCCCTCCCTTTCTAGCGGGTCGCGAGCATATCCTGCGTGACATCAACCGTGGCTTCATCAACGGCCCGGGAGATCCCAACCTGTCAACCATTTTTACTGGCGCAAGGGGAACGGGCAAAACGGCGCTTCTCTCGCTCCTTTCAGAAACGGCGCTTGAACACGGCTGGATCGCAGCAAATGTCTCCGCCATGCCAGGCATGCTCGAAGATATTATCGAGCGAACCAAAGAAGCCGCAGATAGCTACCTCTCACAGCCTCACGCGCGCATAAACGGTGTTCAAATTGGCCCAGTGGGCATCGATTGGACATATGCTCAAGAGGCTCAGGGCAACTGGCGCACGCGCATGAATGGCATCTTTAAGCAACTCGAAAAACATGACATCGGACTTCTCATCACCATCGATGAAGTCACCGTCGATCTCGAAGAAATGCTTGAATTTGCCTCTGTTTACCAGCACTTTGTACGCGAAGGTAAAAAAGTTGCCCTACTCATGGCAGGACTGCCCTACAAGGTATCGGCGTTGCTGCGTAACGATTCCGTCTCGTTCCTCAGGCGTTCCCAATATCATCAGTTGGGACGAATCACTGACGTTGAAATTGCAAACGCATTCCGCAAAACCGTTGAGGCCGGAGGCCGCTCAATCACGCCAGAAGCGCTCGAGGATGCCGTGAAGGCCGTCGACGGATTTCCCTATATGATGCAGCTCGTCGGATATCGCACATGGGATGTTTCGGAGAACTCGCCCAAAATCAGTGCACCTGATGTACAGCAGGGTTCTCTGCTTGCCCGCATGGAGCTGCGCGATCGAATTCTCGAAACGACCTATCGGGAGCTTTCCGATAAAGACATTGAGTTTTTGCTCGCGATGCTGCCCGATTCTGGCCCCAGCAGGGTCTCGGAGATAGCCAAACGCATGGGCGTCGCCAGCAACTACGCAAGCCAATACAAACGCCGCCTCCTGGAGGACGGCGTCATTGGAGAGCGCGGGCGTGGTCTCGTTGGCTTTGACATTCCCGCGTTCAGGGAATTCTTGAACGAGAAGGCGTTTTAGCACGCCGGAATTGTCCGCGGAAGCATCAACGCATGGCAATCAGCATTCCTCTTGGTAAGGATAGCAAGCATTTTCCACCAACACCGATTGCCATGCGTTCTTCTTGCCCTTAGGCGAGCTTGCGAGCGAGCTCTCGCACCTCTTCCAACTTGGGCGACGATGCCATGCTGTCGCGCTCGGTCATACCGCTGATAGTGACAATGCCCTGGTCCTCCCACTTGCAGTACGCGCAGGTTGACTTGTACATAGCGATCGCCGCATCATAGACGCCTTCGCTGTGGCTATCGAGCAAAAGGGCCGTCTTGGTGAATGGGAAGCCCGTAGCACCGAAGGCGTACAGGCGGTCGATGGCGGCTTTCTCCTGCGCAGTGATATCAAACCAGTAGATAGGCGAAGCGAAGACAACCATATCAGCGCCTTTCAGTGCCTCGACCACACCGGCCATGTCGTCCTTCTGCACGCAGGCGCTCTCATGGGCAAAGCAGTACTGACACCCCAGGCAGCCGGCGATCTTCTTGCCGGCAACGCGGACGACCTCGACTGTATGGCCGGCCTCGCGCGCGGTCTCGGCAAACGCCTCGACCATGGTGTCGGTATTGGCGCCCTTGCGCGGGCTACCACTCAATACAACGATTTTCATAGGATTCCCTCTCCTTCATGCTGCAGGCGCGCAGCATGTTTTCTTGTAACCAAAACGAATGGAGTTAATCAATCGCCTCGTTTCAGCTACTCCCACTCTTTAGAAGAATCGTTGCTGGAGACTTGGCATTGAATCAAGGCACGCCTTATTTCAGATATTCCTCAAAGAATGCCTTCAGCTTTCCAAACGGAATGATGTCCATCTGATCGTAAAGGTCGGTGTGGTTGGCACCGGGGATAATGAGCAATTCCTTGTTGTCCCCAGTCAGCTTGCCGTACGCGGTTTCGCTGAAATAGCGGGAGTGCGCCTTCTCGCCATGCACCAGCAGTACCGCAGAGCGAATTTCGCTGCTGTATTGCAAAATCCGCATATTCAAAAACGACAGCGAGGACGTCACATTCCAGCCGCCGTTGGAGTTCAGGCTGCGGGGATGATAGCCTCGCGGAGTTTTGTAGTAGGCGTAATAGTCCGCTACAAACTGCGGCGCATCCTCTGGTAGCGGATCGACCACGCCACCCGCCAGCGCATAGCTGCCGTCTTTATAGTCCTCGGTGCGCTGCGCGTTCAACGCTTTCCGCTTTTCAAAGCGCGCCTGCTCGGAATCCTCGGCGTCAAAATAGCCGTTTGCGGTCACGCGGGTCATATCGTACATGGTCATAGCCGCGGTAGCTTTTATACGGGTGTCGATGGCTGCTGCATTGACTGCCATGCCGCCCCAACCGCAGATACCGATGATGCCGATACGCTCCGGGTCAACGCTTTCCTGCACAGAGAGGAAATCCACCGCTGCGCAGAAGTCCTCGGTGTTGATGTCCGGCGATGCTACATAGCGGGGCGTACCGCCGCTCTCGCCGGTATAGGACGGGTCGAAGGCAATTGCGAAAAAGCCCAGCTCCGCCATCTTCTGCGCGTACAGACCGGAGGACTGCTCCTTCACCGCGCCAAACGGGCCGCTGACGGCGATGGCGGGCAGCTTGCCTTCCGCATTCTTAGGCACGTACACGTCGGCAGCCAGCGTGATGCCGTATCGGTTGTGGAAGGTCGCCTTGCTGTGCTCAACCTTGTCGTTTTTGGGGAACACCTTGTCCCATTCCTGCGTCAGTTTCAACTGCTCCATGCCTAAGCCTCCTTGTCGGTCGCTTTAAGGTATTGCTCGTCGTCCACGGGCTCCAACCACTCGTTGGAGGCATCCTCGCCCGGAACCTCCACCGCGAGATGGGAGAACCAGCTGTCGGGCGCCGCACCGTGCCAGTGCTTTACGCCCGCGGGAATATTTACTACATCGCCGGGGCACAGCTCCTGTGCCGGTTTGCCCCATTCCTGGTAATACCCTCGACCAGCCACGCAGACGAGGATCTGTCCGCCACCGCTTTTGGCGTGATGGGTGTGCCAGTTGTTGCGGCAACTGGGCTCGAACGTAACGTTGTAAATGCCGACCTGCTCGGTGGAAAGGGGTGAGAGGTAGCTTTGACCGATAAAGTACTTCGCGAATGCGTCGTTGGGGGCACCGATGGGAAAGGCCATCTCGTTTTGATGCTTAGCTCTTGCGTCGGCGGCATCGCTATCCGCCCAGACCTCCTTCGCCATGCGGAAGGCCGCCCACGCCTTGGGCCATCCCGCATAAAACGCCGCATGCGTAAGGATTTCCGCTATCTCAGCCCTGGTCACCCCGTTGTTCTTTGCGGACATCAGATGATATTGGAACGAGGAGTCCGTCAGTCCCTGCGCCATCAGGGCCACAACCGTCACCACGCTGCGGTCTCGAAGGGAAAGCCCGTCTTCTCGGCTCCACACCTCGCCGAACAGCACATCGTCATTGAGCTGAGCGAATTTGGGGGCAAAATCCCCCAGGGCGTCTCTGCCCGCCGTCTGTTTAATTGCCATGATCGATTTCCTCCTATCGATGGTTCTGGACACTAATCTGTCTCCGCGCGGCTAGGTAGCCCGCCTAGATTTCCATGCCCATTCGTTGCGCCTGTTCCAGAGCAGGATGCCCGGCGATATCGCCCACACCGTTCACGCCGCCGGCGAAAACCGTTTTGCCCATTACGGACCACCCCTTGCGCTACCGATTTGTATTGACGAGAATGAAGGTAATACCTAAACCTGACTTTAGGTCAAGGAATGAATTCGAGATTTATTCGGAGGGGCCATGTACACAATCGGACAGGTGGCGGAGATGTTTGGTCTGCCCGCCTCAACGCTGCGGTATTACGACAAGCAGGGATTGTTCCCGGGGCTGGAGCGGACGTCCGGCATTCGCCGATTCGGCGATACGGAACTCGAGGCGCTTCGGGTCATAGAATGCCTGAAGAAGGCGGGAATGGAGATCAAGGACATCCGTCTGTTCATGGAATGGTGTGCAGAGGGTCCATCAACATACCCCCAGCGCAAGGCCATGTTCGAGGAGCGGAAGGCCCACATGGAGTCGGAGATCGCGAAGATGAACCGTGCGCTGGATATGCTGAAGTTCAAATGCTGGTACTACGAGCAGGCGATCCAAGATGGCAACGAGGATAGAGTGAAGGCGCTGATTCCCGACAATTTGCCGGAAGAAATCAAAGGCGCCTACGAAAACGCACACGCTCGATAAAGCCGTTCGCTATCCATGGGACTCTGGCAAGGAGCTCCTTCCGAACAGAACGAAAAAGAAAGCCTCCGAACCAAAAGGTCCAGAGGCTGTTATTTCCGCTATTCCCACTCGGCAATAGGAGTCACTGGCCAAAAGCTTGTCAACATCAAAACAAGTCCTCAATCTATCGATTCTACGTGAGGCAATGGTCCCCATTTGATGCCCGCACTGTTTGCGCACTAGGGAGCAAAAGAATCTGGCCGCCGCTCAAATAAGATCACCGCCATCTTGCATAAACGACGCCATGTTAAGGTGCCTGACGCCATCCCTCTCCTGCAATAGAGGATCAAGCGTGAACAAGTAGCGCGGATACCCATCCCTGATGTGGCCGAACGGCCTGTACTCGCGCTCCTCGACGCCTCTGTCGGCAATCGACATAGAGACCTGGATGTAGGCGTAAGCATTGCGCCTACGAGCGATGAAGTCACACTCGAGCTTCCCAATACGGCCCACAGAAAGCTCGTACCCGCGCGATGCAAGATAGAGGTAGAGCACGTTCTCCAACGCCGGCCCGTAGTTAATCCTCGCATCCGTGTTCATGGCGAAATAGAAGCCGGGATCAGCCAGGTAGTACTTCTCTTCGCGGATAAGCGATCGCCGAGACTTGAGATCGAACCTCGAGCAGCGATAAAGGATCTTCGCGTCAACAAGAATCTGGATATACCGATTGAGCGTTTCGCGCTTGATGGGAATCTTCTCGACATCATTGAAGTACGCAAGGAGGTTCTTCAGGTTCGTCGGCGCACCAAAGTTGTTGATGAGATACGTCTGGACGGCATCGAAAACCGAGACATTCTTAATCTTGTTCGAATGTTTGACGTCCTTTTCAAAGATCTCATGAATAACACTCTTGATATAGGTGCGCTTTTCATCCTCGCCCTCATACTCCAACGCTTTGGGAAATCCTCCAAGGGTCAGGTACTCGGTAAACTCTCCCACGAGAACGTCATTGACAGGCTTGCCGAGAAAACGCTTCATATCGATATATTCCGCAAAGTCGAGTGGGAACACCTCGAACTCGATATAGCGACCCGTCAGCTTTGTAACAAGCTGCCCAGAAAGCAGATATGAATTCGAACCGGTAATGAAGATGGACCAACCGCCATCTGTCCGGTAGCCGTTGATAAGCAGCTCGAATTCCTCTACGTTCTGAATCTCATCGATGAAGAGGTACTTCGTCCCCTCAGTGTCTGCTGGGGTCGACATGTCAATCAGATTTTCGAGCTCATCGGTCGTCTTGACCTTCCTGTTCTCCCGTGAGTCAAGGTCGATATAGATGATGTGGTCGCTCGCTACACCGGATTCCACAAGTTCGTCTGCGATTGATTGCATGAGGCAGGATTTACCACACCTGCGAACACCGGTGATTACCTTGATCATCCCGTCATCGTGGTAGAAACCACGCATTTGCTTCAGATACTTTTCACGTCGGTATATACGCAAGATGCACCCCTTTTTTCAGTGTCCATTTTATCAGTTATGGGGGTACTTTTTTACATTTTATAAAAAAGCGTACCGATAACTTATTCTCACTTAGTTTCGGAAGTCGAGCAGGCGGTCGCGGTAGTACCCGTACTGCGCCCGGCGTACCTCGATTTCGGCGGGGATACCGTCGGTGAGCGATTTCGTTAGGGAGTCGAAGCGGTCGAGGATGTCGACGACCTTCTGCTGGGTGCCGATGGATGGGGCGGGAATCTCGACCCTCGATAAGTCCACAGGCGCGGCTTCGATTACCTTTTTTCGGTTTAGCGTATTGCTCTTCAGATCATCGTGGTGTGCTCGTAGCCGCGCTCCACGAGGAGCCGCTCGGCAACGTCGAGAATCTTCTCGACCGTCTCCTCCGGGTACTTATTGCGTGCCGCGGGCACCTCCGTCCTTATTATCGCGATAAACATACCATGAGTGACGTACGGGTCGAGAAGGGCTGGCGCCAAAAGAGCCCAACGACCGTTACGGCTTCGTTAGAAACGCGCCCCACCATGGATGGTGAACCCGAAAGGTAAGGCGCGCGGGCACGGCGACTCGGCCCGCGCGCCCGGAAGAGAAAGGACGAACCCATGGGTTACATGCTCGAGACGCACGGGCTCACCAAGCGCTTCGGCCGCGGCGACCAGGCGCAGGATGCCGTGGCCGACGTGAGCCTTCATATCCGCGAGGGCGAGGTGTACGGGCTGCTCGGTCCCAACGGCGCCGGCAAGTCGACAACGCTCAAGATGATCTGCGGGATGCTGCGGCCGACGGCCGGGGAGATCCTCTTTGCCGGGCACGCCTGGCGCCGCGAGGACCTCTACGCAATCGGCAGCCTCATCGAGGAGGCGCCGCTCTACCCCAACCTCACCGCACGCGAGAACCTGCGCGTGCGCACCACGCTGCTGGGCCTTCCCGAGAGCCGCGTAGATGAGGTGCTCGCCGCCGTGGGCCTCGCGGACACCGGGAAGAAGCGCGCCGGGCGCTTCTCGATGGGCATGCGGCAGCGCCTGGGACTCGCGCTGGCGTTGATCGCCCGGCCACGCCTGCTCGTGCTCGACGAGCCCACCAACGGCCTCGACCCCATCGGCATCGAGGAGCTGCGCGACCAGATCCGCGGCTTCGCGGCGGCGGGCACGACGGTGATCGTCTCGAGCCACATCCTCTCCGAGGTGCAGCAGATGGCTGACACCATCGGCATCATCTACGGGGGGCGCCTCGCCTACGAGGATGCGCTTCGGTCCGGGCAGGACCTCGAGGAACTCTTCATGAGCGTCTGCCGGGAGGGGCGTCGAGCGCGCGGGGAGGTGGCGGCATGACGGGCGAGAAAGGCGGCCTGCTCGCGTGCCTGCGCGCCGAGGCCCTGAAGTCGCGCCACGCGGCACCGGTTCGCCTGGCCGTGCTCATGGCGCTGCCGATGCCGCTGCTCGGCGCGATGCCCTACCGGGGCGTGCAGATCTTCAGCGCGTGGAACTACTGGTACGCGCTCTTCCTGCCCGTGGCCCTCTCGCTCGTGGTGGCGTGCGTCGCGCGGGCGGACGCTCGCACGCGGATGCGGGGGCTTCTGGGCCTGGGCTTCCCGCTTAGGCGCGCCTGGTGGGCCAAGGCGCTCTGGTGCCTCGCGCTCTGCGCGCTCTCGAACCTCGTGGTCTTCGGCATCTACCTCGCGGGATCGGCGTTCTCCTCGCAGGGCCTCACGGCCGCGGGCACGCTCACGATGCTCCTCTGCGCGCTAGTCAACACGGTGACCGCGGCGTGGATGATCCCCGCAGGGCTCTTCCTCACGGCGCGGCTCGGCATGCTCGCGGGCATCTTCTGCCCGCTCGCCACCCAGCTCGTGGGTGGGTTCGCCTGGTCGCTGATGCCGCTGCCGCAGCTCTTTCCGCCGTCGGCGAGCATGGTCATCCCTACGAGCTTCATCCCCGTGCTGCCGAGCGGCGAGCCACTCGCGGCGGACATGGCGCTCGGCGGGGCGCTCGCGGCGGACGGCATGCTCACACTGGCGGGCCTTGCGGTCTGCGCGCTCGCGTTCGCCGCGCTCACGGCGGCGGGCGCGGCCTGGTTCGCGCGCTCCGAGGAGAGGTGATGGCCATGACACGACTCTCCGACCCGACGCCGCGCATGACTCTCCCGCGGGCCCTGCTCTCCGAGGCCCTGCGCCTGGCGCGCTCCCCGCTCACGGCGGCGCACCTCGTCTGCGGCCTGGCAGCCGGTCTTGCCTGCGGCGAGTACTTCTCCGTTACCCGATGGGACCCGGCGCTGGGCGCGGACGCCTACGCCCAGTTCCTCGGCGCCCTCATGCCGCTCATGTCCGCCATCGTCTGCGGGCTCGCCGTGGACGAGGAGCGCGCTGCCGGGCGCCTCGCCAACCTCACGGCGGTCCCCTCGCGCGGGCGCGCCGTCGCGGCGAAGCTGCTCGCCCTTGCGGCGCTCGGCGCGGGCGCGCTGGCCGTGGCGCTCGGCGTGTTCGGGGCCGTGCTCGCCGCCGCCGGGCGCCTGCCGCTCGGGCCCGCTCCGCTTGCGGCCGCCTGGGCGGGCATCGTGCTGGGCAGCCTGCCCCTCTACGCGCTGGGGCTCGGCGTGGCCCTGCGCCTCGGCCGCAACGCCGCCATCGGCGCCGGCGCGGCGGGAATGCTCCTCGCGTTCTTCTCGGTGGGCGGACTTGCGCACGGCCTCATGACCGGCGAGCTCACCGGTGCCCTGGCGACGCCCCTGAGCTGGGTGCCGCTCGCCTGGCCCGCGCGCCTGGGGTCGCTCGGGGTGGAGGCCTTCATCGACGCAGCACGCGCGGCGGGCCCTCTCCTCACGACTGCGCTCGCTGGCCTCGTGCTCACCCTGGCAGCCGCCGCCGTCCTTCTCGCCTGGTTCTGCCGCTTCGAGGACGGGAGGGCGGATGCGTAGGAGGCCGCTCGCCGCCATGCTCGTCCTCCTCTCCGCAGCGCTTGTCCTGGGCGGGAATGCCCTGCTCGACGCCGGCTGGGGGTCGGCGCTGCGCTCGATCGCCGACCGCGTGCTGCCCAACCCTGAGATCGCCATGTGGGCGCCCGCGCCCGCGGCTGCGCGCGGGGCTCTGGACCGCTGAGCGCGGCGCAAGTACAATGCCGACGGGAGTTTCAGGAGGTCGAACATGGCGAGGATACTGGCAGTGGATGATGAGCGGGCGATCCTCGACGCGCTCGCGCGCGTCCTCGGCCGCGACGGCCACGAGGTCGTCAAGGCAGCGGACCCGACGGCGGTCCCGGGGACGGACCTCTCGCGCTTCGACCTCGTGCTCTGCGACGTCATGATGCCGGGGCTCGACGGCTTCGAGCTCGTGCGGCAGATCCGCCCGGACTTCGACGGGCCCATCGTCTTCCTGACCGCGCGCGTGGCCGAGGAGGACGCCGTGGCCGGCTACGGCCTGGGCGCCGACGACTACGTCCGCAAGCCCTTCGGGGCCGCGGAGCTGCGCGCCAAGGTCGCGGCCCATCTACGCCGTGAGCGCCGGCCGCGCTCGCACGCCCTCTCCTTCGGGGAGGTGCGGATCGACCTCGGGGCGCGCGGCCTCGCCGTGGGCGGCGAGGCCGTGCCGCTCACGCCCACCGAGTACGCCATCTGCGAGTACCTCGCCCGCCACCCCGGGCAGGTCATGAGCCGCGCGCAGATCCGCGAGGCGGTGCTCGGCTGGGAGAGCGACGCCGACGACGCGGCCATATCCATGCAGGTCAGCCGCGCCCGGAGGAAACTCTCCGAGGCCGGCGCCGACCCGATCGCGACCGTCTGGGGGATGGGGTACAAGTGGCAGCTCTGAGGACCGGGGCGCGAGGTCGCGGGGGCATGCCGCTCTCCTTCGTCATCGCGCGCTACTTCGCCTACGCGTTCGCGGCGGTCGCCACGGCGTGGCTCGCCTCGTTCATGGCGCTCTCCGCGGCGATCGACGCGGGCTTCGTCTACGAGGCAAGCTGGGGGCCGGCCAATGCGCGCGAGGTCGCGGAGGGCCTGGCACGCGACGGCGTCTGCGGGCAGCAGGACGTGCCGACGGCGTACCGCTACCTCATCCTGAACAAGGACGGACACGTGCTGATGACAGACCTCGAGGGCACGCGGCTCGAGGATGCGACGGAAATGGCCCGTGCGGCACTCGCCGCGGATCCGGGCACAGTGGAGATCGAGGGCGGGGGCTCGGGCCTCACCTACGCCGCGTTCCCGCTCAAGGGCGGCGGGGCCTGCGCACTCGTCAGCGAGTACCTGCCGCAGTGGGTCTCGCGCGACCTCGCCGGCCTGCTCCCCAACCCGCAGAACCTCATGCTCGTCGGCGCCGCTGCGGGCAGCGCGCTCGCGCTCGCGCTCGTGGCGCGCCGCGCGAGCCGCGTGATCTCGCGCAAGATGGCGCCGCTCGCGGAGGCGGCGGGGCGCGTCGGCGCGGGGGAGCTCGACTTCGCGGTCGGCAGCACCAACGTGCGCGAGGTGAACGACGTCCTCGCCGCGATGGACGCCATGCGGGCCTCCCTCGCCGAGTCGCTCGAAGCCCGCTGGGCCGCGGAGCGGGGGCAGCGCGAGCAGGTGGCGTCGCTCGCCCACGACCTCAAGACGCCGCTCACCGTGCTGCGCGCCAACGCCGACTTCGTGGCGGAGGAGCTGGAAGGCGAGAAAGACGCAGACCTCGCGGCCGCCGCGCGCGACATAGCCGGCAGTGTCGAAAGGCTCGACGGCTACGTGCGCCTGCTCATCGAGGCCTCGCGCGGGTCCGGCGGGGCGGAGAGGCCCCCCATGCGGCCGGCCGAGCTCTGCGAGCAGGTCCTCGCCGAGGCCGCCCAGATCGCCCGGGCGCGAGGCGTGACGCTCGACGCGGCCACGGGCCCTGCTGTCGCGGGCGCGCCCGAGGCCCCGCTCGACCGAACCGCCCTGGCGCGAGCCGCCGCGAACCTCGTGGCCAACGCCGCCGAGCACGCGCGCTCGCGCGTGGCGGTCTCCTGCGACGTCGAGGGCGGCCACCTCGTCATCGAGGTGTCCGACGACGGACCGGGCTTCTCTCCCGCCGCCCTCGAACGCGGCTGCGAGCGCCTCTTCACAGACGACTCCTCCCGCTCCTCGCGCGACGGAGGCCGCCACTACGGGCTCGGCCTCCACGCCGCCTCCGAGGCCGCGAGCGCCCACGGGGGCTCCGTCTCGCTCGCCAACAGCCCCTCGGGCGGCGCGGTGGCCACCATCGCGGTCCCCCTGTGCGGGGCCTGACGACTCAGGCCCTCACAGCGGCGTGGCTCGCAACCAAACGCTTCCATCTTGAAACACGGGGAGTAAATCGCGAAATCGCAGGTGAAAGAGAGTAAAAAGGCAAAGAAAAAGCCTCCGTTCCAACATGGGAACGGAGGCTCGATAATCGAGTTTACTCACCAATGTCGCTGGTGGTTTTGCCGTAACTCTCGTACGAAACGAAACTCAGGAGCACAGTGCGGCACTCAAAAGTGCAGGTCAGAACCCTGTCAGCCTACTCCCACTCGATGGTCGCGGGCGGCTTGGACGTGATGTCGTAGCACACGCGGTTGGCGCCGGAAACCTCGGCCACGATACGGCCGGAGATGCGGGCCAGAACATCGTAGGGCAGCTTGGCCCAGTCGGCGGTCATGGCATCGCTGGACTCGACGGCACGCAGGATGATCGGACGCTGGTAGGTGCGCTCGTCGCCCATAACGCCGACGGACTTGATGTCGGGCAGGACCGCGAAATACTGCCAGCAGCTGTGCTCGGAGTTGCGCTCGCCGGTCTGCTCAAACAGACGCTGGTTGTAGGCGTCGAGCTCCTCGCGCACAATAGCATCGGCGTTCTTGAGGATCTCGAGTTTCTCCTTGTCGACCGCACCGATGATGCGGATGGCCAGACCCGGGCCCGGGAAAGGCTGACGGAACACGATGTGACCCGGCAGGCCAAGCGCCAGACCAAGTGCGCGGACCTCGTCCTTAAAGAAGTGGTCGAGCGGCTCAATAAGGTCGAAGTGCACGCCATCGGGGAACGGGATCAGGTTGTGATGGCTCTTGATGGTGGCCGTCTTGCCGCCCGTCTTGCGAGCGCCGGACTCGATGATGTCGGGGTAGATGGTGCCCTGAGCCAGGTACTTGACCGGCTTGCCATCGGTCTCGAGCTGCTGAGCAACCGCGAAGAACTCTTTCCAGAACTGCGTACCGATGATGCGGCGCTTCTCCTCGGGCTCGATCACGCCGGCCAGAAGCTCGGCATAACGGTCCTCGGCGTGGACGTGGATAAAGTCGACGTCAAACTGCTTGGTGAAGACCTCCTCCACCTGCTCGGGCTCGCCCTTGCGCAGCAGGCCGTGGTTGATGAACACGCAGGTCATCTGCTTGCCCACGGCGCGGGCGCCCAGCGCGGCCACGACGGAGGAGTCGACGCCACCGGACAGGGCCAGAATCACGCGGTCGTCGCCGACCTTCTCGCGGAACTCGGCCGTCATGGTCTCGACCAGGTTGTCCATGCTCCAGTTGGGCTCCAGGCCGCAGATCTCAAACAGGAAGTTGCTCAGCAGCTGCTGACCATACTCGGAATGCTTGACCTCGGGGTGGAACTGCGTGGTGAAAATCTTGCGCTCGACGCACTCCATGGCGGCAACCGGGCACACGTCGGTGCTGGCGGTAACGGTAAAGCCCTCGGGCACCTCGGAAACGGCGTCGCGATGGCTCATCCACACGGTTTGCTCCATGGGCGTGGAGTTAAAGAGCTTGGCGCCGGCCGTGCGCGTGATGGTGGCGCGGCCGTACTCGCCCACCTCGGAGTGGCCGACCTTGCCGCCGAGCGTCACGGCCGTGATCTGATGGCCGTAGCAAAAGCCCAGGACGGGAAGGCCCAGGTCAAAGATGGCGGGGTCGATAGACGGAGCGTCCTCGGCATACACAGAGGCCGGGCCGCCGGAAAGGATGAGCGCAGAGGCGTTCATCTCGCGAATCTCGTCGGCCGAGATGTCGCAGGGGACGATCTCGGAATACACGTTGAGGTCGCGGACGCGACGGGCAATGAGCTGACCGTACTGCGCACCAAAGTCGAGTACGAGGACCTTTGCGGAAGCCTTTTGATCCATGGTTCCCCCTCTTGTTGGCGGGGAGCCGGTGCCCACCCGCGCGAATAAACGAGAATAACTTTCATAGTGTACACGTTATATGGGGTTTCTCGCCCCTCGCAGCCATCAGCGCACGGCAAACGCACGACCTGGGCCCCTATTTGACGGCAATTGAAGTGTTACCAGACGTTACAGATGATGTAATACGTTTGAACATTGAACGCTCTGTGCCACAATACTGCCGAACGACTCCGCCTCTGCGGCGGCAAATACGATAGGAATACCAGCATGAAGCGCATCCTTCTCATCGCCACGGGCGGCACCATCGCATCGACCGAGGACGGCAACGGCCTCTCCCCCGCCCTGACCGGTGAGGAGCTCGCCCAGAGCGTCCCCGAGATCTCGGGCCTCTGCGAGCTCGACGTGGTGCAGCCCATGAACATCGACAGCACCAATATGCGCCCCAGTGACTGGATGCGTATCCGCGACGTCATCGTCGAGGGCTATGCCGACCACGACGGCTTTGTGGTCCTGCACGGCACCGACACCATGAGCTACACCGCGGCGGCGCTTTCCTATCTGATTCAGGACAGCCCCAAGCCCATCGTGCTCACCGGCTCGCAAAAGCCCATGGGCAACCCCTTTACCGACGCCAAGCTCAACCTGTATCAGAGCCTGCTCTACGCGCTCGACGAGCATTCGCACGATGTGTCGATTGTGTTTGGCGGCGTCGCCATTGCCGGCACGCGCGCCCGCAAACAGCGCACCATGAGCTTTAACGCGTTCATTAGCGTCAACTACCCGCCCATTGCCTACATCCGCAACGACCGTATCGTGCGCAACGGGCTCCACGGCACTCATCTGGGCGAAAACCCGGTGCGTTTCTACGACAGCATCGACCCGCGCGTATTTGTACTCAAGCTTACGCCCGGCGTAAACCCGGGCATCCTCGACGCCCTTGCCAATAGCTACGACGCCGTGATTCTGGAGACCTTTGGCATTGGCGGTATTCCCGAGTTTGGCGAGTCGGGCGAGTCGTTCCAAGAGGCAATTTTCCGCTGGGTCGATTCGGGCCGCACCGTCGTTATGACCACGCAGGTCCCCGAAGAGGGCCTCGATCTGGGCGTTTATGAGGTCGGCCGTGCTTACGCCGATCATCCGGGCATTCTGCGCGGCGACGACATGACCACCGAAACGCTCGTGGCCAAGACCATGTGGGCACTCGGCCAGTCACGCGATGCCGCCGAAATCCAGCGCCTGTTCTACAGCCAAGTCAACCACGACCGCATCCCGATGGCGTAATTCAGTTTTCGACGGGTATCCCCTATTCGATGCCCTCGAGAAGCTCTGACACCGTCATGCCGAGTGCGGGCGCGATCTTAAATAGAACCTTGAGCGTGAAATTTGCCGTCCCGCCTTCGATTCGGTCGAGGTAGGGTCGGCTGATTCCTGTCGCCACACAAAAATCAACCTTGGAGATGCCAAGGTCTCTGCGTGTCTCTTCGACCCGCCTGCCAAGAATCTGTTTCGCACGTTCGTCCATGCAGACGAGTTTGAAATGGGGCCGAACATAAACGTAAACTATAGTTTACGTTTTGCCGAATACACAGGAGTTTTCTATGTCGGGTTCTTCGGTCCGCATGCACCGAACTACGCTTCGCACAAACAGCGCACCGCCCAAGCTCGTCGTCGTTGAAGCCGAATGCCTTTCATCCGATGAGCGCACAGCATTTGCATTGCTATCAAGTCGCGTCGCCGCCGTTCTGGTCCCTTGCCCGGCGCAAGGTGAACTTGCCATCCAATGCCAAGCGCACAGCTGCTCGCTCAATCAGGCTGCCGTAATCGCAACCAGCCAACACGGCCTGCCGCTCCTTTTAGAAGCCGGTATCGCACTCGCCCTTCGCGGCGCCGGATACGAAAACGAGGCCGCCGCCGACATGGTCTTTAAACCACGATCGAGCGGCGGCCTCGCAGCAGCCATTGAATATGCGTGCAGGCTCGTTGCCTAAAAGAACAAACTAGAAACCAAAGCCAAAGCCCGTTCCGGTAATCGCCGAGTACATAAAGTAAACGTTGATCACGTTGAGGAACACACCCGTGATGCAACCGTTGCGCAGGTAGCGCTCGCACACGATGCGCGCCATGGCGGCGGAGTCATCATTGTTTTTTGCCTGGCGTCCTGCCGTAAAGTACGTCGCCACGCTCAGCAGTAGGTTGAGCACCGGCAGTGCCAGCAGCTCGTAGCTCTTGCCCCAGCGCGTCACCTCGCCGGCGGCATTAAACTTCGTTGCCACCTCGGGACCAATGTTGGGGATAACACACGCTGCGACCACCAGCGGAATCACCGCAAGTACGAGCAGCGCAATACCCATGTAGCCGGCTTTTTTGCCATATTTAAACATATGCGTCGTCCTTACACGTTAAAGCGGAAGTGCACGACGTCGCCATCGGCCATGACATAGTCCTTGCCCTCGATGCGCAGCTTGCCGGCAGCCTTGGCGCCCTGCTCGCCGCCGAGTTCGATGTAGTCGTCGTAGCCAATAACCTCGGCCTTAATAAAGCCGCGCTCAAAGTCGGTGTGGATGACGCCAGCGGCCTGCGGGGCGGTCGCGCCCTGGCGAACCGTCCAGGCCTTGACCTCCATCTCGCCGGCCGTAAAGAACGACTGCAGACCGAGCAGCTTGTAAGCGGCCTGCGCGAGCACGTCCAAACCGGGCTGCTCCAGGCCCAAGCTCTCCAGGTAGTCGGCCGCATCCTCAGGATCGAGCTCGGAAAGCTCGGCCTCAATCTTGGCGCAGATGGGCAACGGCTTGACACCATCGATGGGCGCCAGGTCCTCGTTGAGCATATCCTCGTCCACGTTGGCCACATACAGGATGGGCTTCATGGTGAGCAGGAACAGGCCCTTGGCAGCGGCGCGCTCCTCGTCGGTCATCTCCATGGACGCGGCGCGCTTACCCTCGTTGAGCCAGGCGAGTAGGCGCTTGGCGACCTCAAACTTGGGCATGAGCTCCTTGTCGCGCTTGGCCTCCTTCTCGAGCTTAGGCAGCTGCTTCTCGAGCGTGCCCATGTCGGCCAGGATAAGCTCGGTCATGATGGTGTCGGCGTCACCGGCGGGGTCGACGAACTCGCCGGTGCGGCCCACCTCGCGCATAACGTTGGGGTCCTTAAAGTAGCGCACGACCTCGCAGATGGCGTCGGTCTCGCGAATGTTGGCCAGGAACTGGTTACCCAGACCCTCGCCCTCGTTAGCGCCCTTCACCAGGCCTGCGATGTCGACGAACTCGACCGTCGCCGGCACAATGCGACCCGGGTTAACGATGTCGGCGAGCTTTTGCAAGCGGCTATCGGGCACGTCGACGATGCCCACGTTGGGGTCGATCGTGGCGAACGGGTAGTTGGCGGCAAGGCCGGTCTTTTTGGTAAGCGCGGTGAACAGCGTCGACTTGCCCACGTTGGGCAGGCCCACGATACCGATGGAAAGGGACACGACAGCTCCTTTTGGTACAAGCATTTCAAACTGCATAAGTATAGCGCCGCCGCAGCATCTGGGCGAACCCGGACACCACGGCGGCACGAATGAAGCAGAGATAGAGCTCGCTGACTAGTCCGCGAGCTTTTCCACCTGGTCGAGCATCTTATCGAGCTTGGCCTTTGCTTCGGCTTTTGCCTTTTGGACCTCTTCGTGGGCTTTGGCCTTCTGGGCAGCCTTTTCCTCGGCCTCGGGATCGACGACGACCAGACTGGACGCGTCATGCTCAACCAACTTGAGCGCATGCTCGGGGCACACCTTGACGCAGGCACCGCAGCCCAAGCAATACGTGGACTCCAACGCAAAGCGGCCGCTTCCCACCAAATCGCAGGCGAACGTGGGACATACATTGACACACTCGCCACACGACGTGCACTTGTCAAAATCACACTCAGGCGTGCTCACCTGCATGTTCTGGGCAAGCTCGGGGTGGTTTTGCAATGTCGAGAGCACCAGCTGGCGACCGTGCGTGAGCGAACGACGACGCTTGGTCGTCGTGGTACCGCACATGGTGTTGAGCGTGCGCTCGAGCTGGGTAATCTGGTGGCGGTGGGCTTTGAGCTTCTGCGTCACCGAGGCCAGCGCCGCCGTTGCCGGGTTGAGCTTGGTCACGGTAAGGCCCGTGGTGCGGGCAATCTTTTCCATGTACTCCTTGCGCTCGTACTCGCGGCGCTTGTGGCACTTGAGGCTCTTGGGATCGACCTCCAGACCCATGCCCGTGCCCGCCCACTCCTCGGCGGTAGCAATGGCCTCGCCCAGGATGTCCTCGCCACCGGTGTTACGGCACTTATCGCACACGCCCAGCGGCAGGTACACGCTCACGTTGGGATAATCGGCCAGCACCGAGAACCAGGTCTCGGCCGTAATATCGCCCACACAGGCGACAACAACCTCGTTCTCGCGCGGCATGCGCTTAAGGGCACGCGTGCAGGTAACGTAGGCGGTCTCGTGGCTCGTAGCCGCCGAGACGATGTCGTCGTAGACGTTTTTGGGTGCAAGGCGCGGAGAGATAATCGCCTCCGTCGGGCAAGCAGCAGCGCACAGACCGCACTTACGGCAACTGTCGAGAATCTCGATAGCATCTTCCTCGATCTCAATGGCGTTCACCGGGCACACGTCCATGCACGCGGTACAGCCGCTCTTCTCGTTCTTGCAAGCCAGACACGGTATGGTGTTACCGCGCGGGCGCTCCTTGTAGTCAGCAGGATTCCACTGCGGAGCCGACGGATCGAGCGCGTCGGTCACACCGCCAAGCGGGTCTTTAAAAAAATCCAAGCCCTTACTGATTTCGATGATGTCATCAAACAGATCGTGTTCCTGCGCCATGCGCGGCCCCTCCCTGAGCAGTGCAAACAAGCAAGAGATAATGATACGCCATCGGCCCACGCCTCGGGCAAATTACATGCGGCGCATCTTTGCGGCAAATAGCCTATGGCCTATCGCCGCCTCGATTGCACAAGGTCAATCAAGCGCCAAGCTATGCCTCGCGCATGAGCTGCACGAGCTTTTGTTTGGTCACCTTGGCCTGCTCGTTGGCCATGTTACGCTCGTTCTTCAAAGTTGCGTCCGCAACGCTCAGCAGATCGGCATCGGAAATCTCGCCAAGGCCCAGCTCCTCGAGCGTCGTCGGCAGACCAACGCGCTGGCAAAACTCGAGCACCTGATCAAGCTCGGGCGCACGCTCCAGGCGCAGCTGCACCACCAGGCCAAATGCCACGGCCTCGCCGTGCATGGCCTTGCACTCGGGCAAAATCGTCAGGCCGTTGGCGATCGCATGCGCCAGCGCCAAACCGCCGCTCTCAAAGCCAACGCCCGAAAGCAGAATATTGCACTCGATCAGACGCTCAACCGCCGGCGATATACGGCCCTTTTTGAGATCGCGCTTGGCAGCGACACCGCACTCCATGAGCGTGTCGTAGCAGGCACGAGCCGCAACCAGGGCCAAGTGCCCCGGCGCACCACCGTGCTCGTTAGTGCCGTGCGCTGCGACGCACGAACGCGCCTCGAAGTACGTTGCCAGTGCATCGCCCATACCAGCGACCGTCATACGCAGTGGGGCCGCCGCGACCACGTTGGTATCGACCACGACCAGGTCTGGATTCTTCTCGAGCATCAGGTAGCGGTCGAACGACCCATCCTCGTGATACAGCACCGAAATCGCGCTGCATGGACCGTCCATCGAAGCCGCCGTGGGGCATACGCATAACGGCAACTCGGCATAAAACGCTACAGCCTTGGCGATATCGAGCATCTTGCCACCGCCAATACCCACCACCATGTCGCAATACTCAGCCTGGGCTTCCTTAGCCATATCGACAACGGCCTCTTCCGTACACGGACCGTCATAGATCTTAAAGAACGGCTCGCTTAGGTCTTCGTCCAGAAATCCATCGACGATCTGCCTGCACAGCCGATCCTCGGTGCCCTGGTCAAACAAGACATAGGCAGCACAACCCAACCATGACAAATACCTGCCCTGACGCGAAAGTTCGCCCGGCCCCTGAACATACCGGCCAGGACCGCCATAAACCATGGGAAGCGCCATACGAGAATCCGCCCTTTCATCAACAACAATTGGTGCAAAGTAACCTGACCCCTTTGCACCATAGCAAAAAGGGGCAAAGCCGTCTGTCGGCTTTGCCCCTTTCTTACCTTAGTCTACTCATCCATAAGGTAGTAGTGGCCCAGTGCGTCGGCACCCAGGATGGCGTTGGCGACCATCTCGGGCGTCACCTCAAACGGCATGTTGCACATGGTGTCATCGGGCGCGCACGCGGCCTCGGCAACAATCATGGCCTTCTCGCGCGTAAGTTCGGCAACGCCAAGTTCCTTCATCGTGACCGGCAGGCCCAGCTCAATGCAGAAGCCCAAGACTTCCTCGAGCTTCTCGGTCGGAGCATCCTCGAGTACCAGCTGGACGATGGTGCCAAAGGCGACCTTCTCGCCGTGATACATGCCATGGCACTCGGGCAGCATCGTCAGGCCATTGTGGATGGCATGAGCAGCAGCAAGGCCCGAGCTCTCAAAGCCAATGCCCGAAAGCAGCGTATTGGCCTCGATGATATGCTCGACGGCAGGCGTCAGCGCACCCTTCTCCAGCGCGACCTTGGCCTTGACGCCATCGGCCATAAGCGTCTCGTAGCAGAGCTTGGCGAGCGCCAGACCAGCCATGCCGCCCTTGCCGCCAGCGCAGGTGCCGCCGTCGGCATCATGCGTCGCCTGGGCCTCAAAGTAGGTTGCGAGCGCATCGCCCATACCGGAAACCGTCAGGCGCACCGGGCTCGCCGCGATAACCGTCGTATCCATCAGGACGATGTTGGGGTTTGCCTTAAGGAAGAGGTACTTGTCGAACTGGCCGTCATCGGTGTAGAGCACCGAAAGTGCCGAGCACGGTGCATCGGTCGAAGCAATGGTGGGGCAAATGATAACCGGGGACTCCAGGTAATAGGCGACGGCCTTCGCGGTGTCGAGGATCTTGCCGCCACCGACGCCGACGATGATGTCGCAACCGTTGTCGCGAGCGAGCGCGACCAGGCGATCGACCTCGCCCTTGGAGCACTCGCCGTTAAAGTCCTCAAACAGCAGCTCGGCCTTAGCCTCGGCAAAGCCGCCCTCGATCTTGGCACCGACGCGCTTCTTGCCCGAAGGCGTCACGATGACGAGGGCCTTAGCGCCGAGCGGCTCGACATAGGAGCCGAGCTTGGCCAGCTCGTCCGGGCCCTGGATGTACTTGCTGGGGCTATTGAAAATTGCAGCCATAACTATCCCATTCTCTAATAAGTAAAAAGAAAGGGGCTCCGTACGAATACGTGCGGAGCCCCTCGTTACGACAACAAGAGTCGATTAGAAATCGATGTCGGTGTCGTAGTAGCAGGCCTTGAGGATCTTCTCGAAGTCGGCAGCCTTGGTCTCACGCGGGTTCTCGGGCGTGCAGGCGTCGGTCTCGGCGTTCGCGGCGATCTCGGGCAGCTTGGCGAGGAACTCCTCCTCGGAAACCATCTGCGGGTTCTCGGCGTCGACCTTCACGCCACCATTCGCGTAATCCTTGATGGACTGCGGAATGTTGAGCTGGTCGTTGAGGTCGCGGATCTTCTGGACGAGCGCAGCGATGAGCTCCTCGTTGGTCTCGCCGGGAAGGTGCAGGATCTCCTTGGCCACGTAAGCGTAACGCTCGGCAGCACGCGGGTCCTTGGAGTTCCACTGGATGACCTTGCCCAGGTACATGGCGTTAGCGGCACCATGGATGATGTGGCCGTTCTCGAAGGCAGCGCCGGTCTTGTGAGCCATGGAGTGAACGATGCCGAGCAGACCCGAAGAGAAGGCGATACCGGCGATGCACTGAGCCTCGTGCATGTGCTGACGGGCCTCATGGTCGCCAGCATAGGACTTGGGCAGCCACTCGACGATCTCGCGGATGCCGTGCAGAGCGTTGGCGTCGGTGAACATAGAGGCGCAGGTGGAAACGTAGGCCTCCATGCAGTGGGTCAGAGCATCCATGCCGGTGTGAGCGCACAGCTTGGCGGGCATGGTGTAGGTGAGCTCGGGGTCAACGATGGCGACATCAGGGGTGATGTTGAAGTCGGCCAGCGGGTACTTGATGCCCTTGGCGTAGTCGGTAATGACGGAGAACGCGGTGACCTCGGTAGCGGTGCCGGAGGTAGAGGAGATGGCGCAGAAATGAGCCTTCTGACGCAGCTCAGGGAAGCTGAACGGCTGAATGATGTTATCGAAGGACTCCTCGGGATACTCGTAGAAGACCCACATGGCCTTAGCGGCATCGATGGGCGAACCGCCGCCGATAGCAACAATCCAGTCGGGCTCGAAGTCGCGCATAGCGGCTGCGCCCTTCATGACGGTCTCGATGGAGGGATCGGACTCGACGCCCTCGAACAGCTTGACCTCGAAACCGCCTTCCTTAAGGTCGTTCTCGACGTCCTGCAGGAACCCGCCGCGGCGCATAGAGCTGCCGCCAGAAACGATGATGGCCTTCTTGCCCTTGAGGTTCTTCACCTCGTGGCGAGCGCCCTCACCAAAGTACAGATCGCGAGGATTGGTAAAACGTCCCATACTGTGCCTCCTAAACAAGCCCCTCTTAGACTTGCGTATATAACGGAGCACCCGATTGGCTCCGTTAGGACCGTTTGCGCGTTGCCGGCGATGACAATGCGCGATGTCTAAACGTCTCAACGCTCAGACAAACACTATTTTACCGTTCTGGTTGGTCAGTTATTCACCTAAAGCCGTCAATGATGAAACGTTTTTTCTATCCTTGGAACCTCTTGCGTTGCGGTTATTGTCCCAAGCTGGGCAAACGTTTTATCAAGGTTGACTACATACCCCGGGCAGGACTGCGCCCCTCCAAAATATGCACCGTTCGCCGCCAAAAATCGACCGTTTGCGGCACCGTGATACCACTCGGCCGTCCAAGGTGCCGACATTTGTGCGACATCCGTCTTCGTGGTGCAAAGGTGCAAGTCCAAGTGCGGTACCCCCGGTGTGCCACATGCGGGTAAACTAGAACCTTATATAGAGACATTTGAACCCTAACCGCAGCAAAGGAGGCCCCATGGCATTCGATCCCATTCAAGAGGATTGCCATCGCCTCGTTCTTGAGGCCTTGCGCCGCGACAATATCCCGCTCACCGACGGTGCCGCCGTCGAGCGCCTGATGGAGCAATTCACCCGCGACCCCGCGCCGCTCATCGTGCACGATCGCGACCGCGCCGGGCACCTCATTGCCAAGGTAGTCGAGGCCGTCGACTACCGCATCCCCTTTATCCCCGACGATGCTCAAGCCGAGCAGGAAGAGACCGCCGCCGAGAACATGCTTCGCGAGGCCGCCGCACTCGATCCGACCAACTGGGATGCCCAGCGCATGTTGACGGCCCTCACCGCCGAATCCAACGAGGAATACGTGCAGTATCTGGTGTCCAAGTGCGACGAGGTGGAGCACGACCTGGCGCTCAAGATCGCCTCGGCGCAGGACCCCTACGAGCGCGAGGCCGCTGGCGACCTTATGCGCCGCCCCTACCTGCGCTGGCTTGCCGCCTTGGCATCGCGCGCCCTCATTAGCGGCCGCTACCGCATGTCGCTCGAAGCCGCAAACCGCAGCCTCGACTTTGCCCCCAACGATCCTGCCGGCGTCCGCCACACCGCGATGCTCGCCATGGCAAAGCTCGAATACCCCGCCGAGGAGCTCAAACGCTTTCGCTCTGCCCACTCCGTCCCCTATCTCGCCAACACGCCGCTGCGCCGTCGTCCCAAGGACGCGGAGCGCGACTTGGACCCATGGACGCTCATCGCGCTGATGAGCGCTGCCTGGCGCGAGCTGGACTACGAGGGCGCCGAGCAATACTTGCGCATCCTTGCGCGCTCGTGTCCACACGCAGCCGAGGCGCTCTACTTCCAAACCGAGTTTCCCGATGGCGTCTATGCCCGCGTCAACGTGGGTGCGGGCTCCACCGACGAGCTTGTCCTCGCGCTGTCCGAGGCGACGCCGGTACTGCAGGAGGGCCTGGGCGCCCCCGACAACGCCAGCTTTGCCGCCTGGGTCGCCACCAACGATATCGTGCGTTCCCAGATCGACGAGCGCATCCTGCGGGCGGCCGAGCAGGGCCTGCCGTTTAAGGGAGGAGACCTCTAATGGATCCAAGCGTCTACCTCCCCGCCTACCTGGAGCGCGCCTACCTTGCGTCGCACCCCGAACTCACCGATGCAGCACGCGAGCTTGTCCATAACGACGTGAGCGTCAACCCTCATAAGTATGTGCAGACCGAGCATGCCCAGGCGCTGCTGTCCTATGCCGGCGTTCATCGTCACCTACTCGACGAGCTCCATCGCATCGAGGACATGGGCAGCGACGAGGAGTTTGAGCAGACGCGCAACCGCTTGTTCGACGACATGCGCGATGAGCTGCTCAAGATTGTTCGCGTCGATGCGCATGTCCTCGATGCCCAGTTGCTCGCCATCATCCTGGCGGACACGCCCGTCGATGCCTGCCTGGGCGACTTGATGAAGCTCGAGGCGAGTACGGCCGACTACCTGCAACAGAGCGTGCCCGGGTTTGATATGGAGGCCCCGCACTACTGGGCCAATAATGTTTTGGCCGACGGTGTCACCGCAGCAGACCTTACCGTGAGCGAGCCGGCTCTTATCGGGTGGCTCCACACGCTCGAGGCCATCTCGCAGCTGTGTATGGCGAGCGCTCGTTACCGCGCCGCCGCCAACTATTCTCGCCGTGTCCTTAAGGCGGAGGGCTATCCCACCCGGGCCGCCGGCACCGTGTTGCTTGCCCTCGCCCGCTTGGAAGACCAGGACGGTTTTTTTGCCCTGGCTCACCAGCTCGAGGAGCAGATGGGGGCAGACGCACTCGAAAACTCTCCTTGGTACCTGCTCGCCCGCACGATTCTGCTGTTCAAAACAAACAAGATGCGCCCGGCGACGCGCGCGCTGCGTGAGTTCGCCAACCGTTGCGAGGGCGGCGCGTTCTTCTTGCTGAACCCCATGTACCAGACGCCGTATCTTCCCTGCCGACCCGAGCCACGCGATCCGTGGGATCTTTCGCACCAGGCCGTTTGGGAAGCGGACGGCATTATCTCGGACACCCCCGACTTTGCCCCCTGGGCCAATGCCTGCGAAGACGTGTCGCAGCTTGCCCAGGAATTTGCGCGCCGCTACGGCTTTTAGCGACGCGATCGCCCCGACCATGTCATCTATGTTAGGAACGGCTTCATGAACCTCCGCTCATCTCTCGCCTGCACCTCGAGCGATATCGCCCGCTGGGGACTGCGCTCTGTCTTCAAACGCCAGGGTGGCGTGCTTCCCGGCCGTATCGCCATGAAGATCGACCCCGAGCTGCTAAGCGACCTCGCAAGCCTAGTCGACCGCAGCGTGGTGATCACCGGCACCAACGGCAAGACCACAACCTCCAACCTCATCGCCGACGCCGTTGCTGCCAGCGGCGCTACCGTGGTGTGCAACCGTGCCGGCAACAATATGGAGCCTGGTGTGGTGGGCGCTCTGCTCGAGGCCCGCGGCGGCCTTAAGCACACCAGCAGCGACAAACGCGTGGGCGTTTTTGAGTGCGACGAGCTCTACACCGTACGCGTTCTGCCCAAGCTCAAGCCGACGTACTTTGTGCTGCTCAACCTGTTCCGCGACCAGCTGGACCGTTACGGCGAGATCGACCACACCCAGGACGTCATCGCCCACGCGCTGGAGCTTTCACCGGCAACGACGCTCATCTACAACGCAGACGACCCGCTGTGTGCCGCAATCGCCGCGCGCGTTCCCAATGCAAGCATCGCCTTTGGCATCGACGGCGCCACCGACACCGAATCCGACCGCATTAGCGACTCGCGTTTTTGCTCACAGTGCAACGCGCCGTTGGAGTACGACTATGTGCAGTACGGACAGCTTGGCGCATACCATTGCCCCTCGTGCGGCTGGGCCCGCCCCGGGCTTGTCCGTCGCGTGACGGGCGTGGAGCTCGGCTGCGACGGCTACGGCTTTGACCTGGTCTTTGGGTCTGCGCCCGACGCGGCTGCCGTACACATCGCCACACGCTACAACGGCCTATATATGGTTTACAACGTAGCCGCAGCCTTCTTCGCCGCCCACGAGCTGGGCGTGGACGCGGCGCATCTGCAGCCCACGCTCGATGCCTACATCCCCGCCGGCGGGCGTATGGGCCGCTGGGAGATCGCCGGCCGTACCGTCGAGGCAAACCTGGCCAAGAATCCCGTAGGCTTCGATCGCCAGATCCAGTCCATTAAAACAGCAGGTGGCAGGCTCTGCGCTTTCTTCCTCAACGACAACGATGCCGACGGCCACGATGTATCGTGGATTTACGACGTCGACTTTGAGCGCATCGCCGACACAACGGGGCTTGTCGCCTTTGCTGGCGGCACGCGCGCGCACGACATGCAGGTGCGCCTCAAGTACGCCGGCATCGACGCCGCCATCATCTCGAATATCGAGCAGGCAATCGGCGCCGTGGCAGACGAGGAGGCTGGCGACACTTTCTACGCCGTCGCCAACTACACGGCCTTTCCGCCGCTGGTCAAGGAGCTCGACGGGCTTAAGGATACCGATGCGAGCTCGGTTGCCTCCTGCGCCGTAACACGCGCCGATGGGAGCGCTGTCCCCGTCGGCGTCGCGCCGACCGAGCTTTCGCGCCCGCTGCGCATCGTCTATCTGTACCCCGATGCCCTCAACCTCTACGGCGACGGCGGCAACGTCATCGCTCTCGAGCGCCGCTGCGCCTGGCGCGGCATTCCCGTGCGCGTGGACGAGGTCCGTATGGGCGAGTCGCTCGATCTGCATGATGCCGATATCGTCATGATGGGCGGCGGCTCCGACCGCGATCAGTTGGCTGTGGCACACGAGCTGCTCGCTCAAAAAGACAAGGTTGCGGCCTATGTTGAGGACGGCGGCTCGCTGCTCGCCATCTGCGGCAGCTATCAGCTGCTCGGCCGTTCGTACTATATGGGCGAAAATCGCATTGAGGGCATGGGCATCATTGCCGCCGAGACCGTGCGCGGCTCCGACCGTCTGATCGGCAACGTCGCCGTCAAGACCGACCTGGCACCCGAGCCCTTTGTGGGATTCGAGAACCACGGCGGCCGCACTCTGCTCGACGCAGATGCCACGCCGCTCGGAACGTCCGTCGTCACGGGCACCGGCAACAACGGTGACGATGGCTTTGAGGGTCTGATCTACAAGGGCGTCATCGGCACGTACCTGCACGGCCCGGCGCTGCCCAAGAACCCCGAGCTCGCCGACTGGCTCATCGCGCACGCCCTCGAGCGCCGCGGCGATGCACAGGCCACAGCCCTGCTGCCGCTCAAGTCCCTCGACGACACCTACGAGCACGCCGCCCACGACGCCGCCATGAAGCTCCTCTCCTAACGCCCCACCACCACAAAGGGGACAGGCACCTTTGTGGTGGTTTTGACCCGCCCCAGCGGTTTGTCTCAATCTGTAACATTTAGACCGTTAAAAGTCGTCTTGCTGTTACAGAATGAGATGTTCGTCCCGACGCCTGCCTTTTGTCTCGATCTGTAACAGATAGAGCCGATTTGCCCGCCCAGATGTTACAGATTGAGATATTTGAAAATCGGAATAGAAGCCTACTCCTTTGTGGTGGTTTTCCAGTTTGCCAACGATATACGCGCCGGCAAAAAAGTCTGCTATACTCTTTCCCGCTGTCCCCATCGTCTAGCGGCCAAGGACGCCACCCTTTCAAGGTGGATATCGCGGGTTCGAATCCCGCTGGGGGCACCATTTAAACTGAGAAGCCCGTTGCCCTCGCGGTGACGGGCTTTTTGCTACCGATATGCCGGGATTCGAACCCGACAGGGTGCGAATCCCGGCATCTTCCGATGGACCATGGGCAAAAAATGGCAAATATGAGTACTGTTACCGATTTAGTAACAGCGATTTCATGCCTTCAGAAATCGATTTAGACGTCAGGTGTCCTACGGCGGAAGAATTGCAGACGTTTATCGGCTAAGTACTTGGACATATGTTGCGTAACACTGCATATTTTGCAAATAAATAATGCTACAGGACTTGTGACAGTACTCATATTTGACGTTTTTTGCCCACAACCCTTTATACCTAGGCGAATCGGCGGCAAAACGGGCTTCAAAGCGTCCTTCGCAAACAAAAACCGGGGCCCGCATGATGCGGACCCCGGCTCAATACCGTGACGATATGTCAGTTACGCTCTACACGTAGAACAGGATGTCGTCGTAGGTCGGGACCGGCCAGTAGTCGGCGGCCACGATCTCCTCCATGGCATCCACGGCAGCACGCAGCGCATCCATAGCGGGAACGACCTCGTGCGCGTAGACGTTGGCCTGCTCCTGACCATCGAGGCCCTCGGCCTTCTGATGCACGGCGTCGAGCGCCTTGATGGAGTCGTTGATGGTGGTGATGCCGTTGCAAAGCTTGTTGAGCGTGTTCTGCTCGCACTGCATGGCGGCCTCAGCACCGGCGGCACGAATAGTCTCAAGGCCCTTAGCGACCTTGGTGGCATAGGCGGTAATGACCGGGCGATAGGTACGACGCGCCTCGCGAACCATCGTGGTGGCCTCGATGTTCATGAGCTTGTTGTACTTCTCGAGCTTGCAGTCGTAGCGGCACTGGGCCTCGGCCTTGGTCAGGACACCCGTCTCCTCAAAGAGCGCGATGGCCTTATCGGAAACAAAGGCGGGCAGGGCGTCGGCCGTGGTCTTGTTGTTGGCAAGGCCGCGCTTCTCGGCCTCGACGGGCCACTCGTCGGAGTAACCATCGCCGGAAAAGAGGATGCGCTGGTGATCGGTCAGCACCTTCTTGCAGTACTCGAGCGCGGCGTCCTGGAACTTATCCTCGGGCGTACCCTCAAGTGCGTCGGCAAAGGACTTGAGCGACTTGGCCACGGCGGCATCGAGCACCAGGTTGGAGTCGGAGACGTTCTGCTCGGAGCCGCAGGCACGGAACTCGAACTTGTTGCCGGTGAAGGCGAACGGGGAGGTGCGGTTGCGGTCGGTGTTATCCTGCATCAGCTTGGGCAGGGTATCGGCGCCCAGGTCGAGCACGCCGCGCGTAGCATGGACAGAAGCCTTGCCATCGATGATCTTCTCGACGACCTCGGTAAGCTGGTCGCCCAGGAAGATGGACATAATCGCCGGAGGAGCCTCGTTGGCGCCCAGACGATGGTCGTTGCCGGCCGAGGCAACGGAGGCACGCAGGAGCTCCTGATAGTTATCGACGGCCTCGATCACCGCGGTGAGGAAGACGATGAACTGCAGGTTGTCGAGCGGGGTGTCGCCCGGGTCGAGCAGGTTCTCGGACTCGGTGCCAAGCGACCAGTTGTTGTGCTTGCCCGAACCGTTGATGCCCTCGAAGGGCTTCTCGTGCAGCAGGCAGACCAAGTCGTGGCGGGAGGCGATGAGCTTCATCTTCTCCATCATGACCAGATTCTGGTCGATGGCCTCGTTGACCTCGCCATAGACGGGGGCGAGCTCATGCTGGCAAGGAGCGACCTCGTTGTGCTTGGTCTTGGCAGGAATGCCAAGCGCCCACAGTTCATCGTCCAGGTCCTTCATATAGGCCGAGACGGTGGGGCGGATAGCGCCAAAGTAGTGCTCCTCGAGCTCCTGGCCCTTGCAGGGAGCGGCGCCAAAGAGGGTGCGGCCGGTGATGACCAGGTCCCTGCGCTTGCGGTAAGCGTCCTTCTTGATCAGGAAGTACTCCTGCTCATCGCCCACGGAAGGAACGACCTTCTTGGGGGTTTTGCCAAACAGCGCCAGAACGCGCTTGGACTCACGCGAGAGCGCGGTCATGGAGCGCAGCAGCGGGGTCTTCTTGTCTAGGGCCTCGCCCGTGTAGGAGCAGAAAGCCGTGGGGATGCACAGGACATCGTCCTTAATGAAGGCGGGGCTAGTGGGATCCCAAGCGGTGTAGCCACGGGCCTCGAAGGTGGCACGCAGGCCGCCGTTGGGGAAGCTGGAGGCGTCCGGCTCGCCCTGGATGAGGTTCTTGCCCGTAAACTTGGTAATGGCGGTGCCGTCATGGTTGGGCTCGAGGAAGCTGTCGTGCTTCTCGGAAGTAATGCCCGAAAGCGGCTGGAACCAGTGCGCGTAGTGCGTCGCGCCCTTGGAGATGGCCCAGACCTTCATGGCGTGGGCAACGGCGTTGGCCACATCCAGGTCGAGCGGCTCACCGTCCTCGAGGGTTGCAGCAAGGCGCTTCCAAATGTCCTTGGGGAGGTAGTCCTTCATGACTTCCTCAGAGAACACCATGGTCCCGAAGCGGTCAGTAAGTTCGGCCATACGGAACTCCCTTCGTATCGGCACCGCGTGAGAAGCGGTGTTGATTACTAACGAACGAGTCATAGATTAGGCTCGTCGTGTTTCCGCAACATTACCGTTATGTTGCTGTCACGAAACCAATCAATGAGGTTACCGCATCGCGGCGGCATTGCCGCCCTCAACAGCCAATCAACTGTATAAATTGCAGACCTCTCCCCATGGTTTAGGGGTGGTCAATCTAGGATAGGGCCCTATTAACTGGTATTTCGCATCAGATACCAGTCTTTATAGCCCCATCCTAGATTGACCGCCCTGTTATAGGAAATGCCGATAGTAAGGCATCTTTGATTGGTATCCCCAAATAGCGAGTGAAACTCCACCGTAACACAGTGGTGCTGTAGAATCCTTACTACACATCACACTATTAAGTATCTAAAGGAGCACGATATGCGCGTCGACGAGGTTTTTAAGCAGGCAGCATCCCAGGGCACCGCACCCGTTTCGTTTGAGATGTTCCCGCCCAAGGGCGAGCTTACCCTCGACACGGCTCGCGAGGTGGCAGGCAATCTGTGTAAGCTTTCGCCGAGCTTTGTCTCGGTCACCTGCTCGGCCGGCGGCTCGGGTAACGGTGCCACCACCGCCCCCATCGCGCATATGATTTCGAGCGAATTCGATACGCCCTCGGTAGCGCATCTCACCTGCGTGGGCCGCACCCACGCCGACATCGCCGCCAAGATTGACGAGTATCGCACTGCCGGCGTGGAAAACGTGCTAGCCCTGCGCGGCGACCTGCCCGCCGGCGCGACCGAGGACGACAAGCCTGCCTCCGACTACGCCTACGCCCGCGACCTCATCCCCGAGCTCGTCGACGCCGGCTTTTGCGTGGGCGCCGCAGCCTACCCCGAAGGCCACATTGCCTGCGAGGATCTCAACCTCTCGGTCGAGCACCTCAAGCAAAAGCAAGACGCCGGCGCGAGCTTCTTTGTGACACAGCTCTTCTTTGATAACGAGTGCTTCTATCGCTTCCGCGAGCTTGCCGACAAGGCCGGCATCACCGTGCCCATTACCGCGGGCATCATGCCGTTTATGGGCAAGTCGCAGATCAGCCGCATGGTCTTTATGTGCGGCGCGTCGCTGCCCTCCCCCGTCATCAAGATCCTCGCCAAGTACGAGAACGACCCCGAGAGCCTGCAGGCAGCCGGTGTAGATTATGCTGCTCGTCAGCTTTGCGACCTTAAGGAGCACGGTGCCGACGGTCTGCACCTGTACACTATGAACCGTCCTGCAATCGCCGCGACCATTATGGAGCGCCTGGGGTAATGGAAAAACCGCACGTCGATACAACCGTTGTTGAAGTGCCGGCCGACCTTGCGTCGCCGGCGCTTTACCGTATCGACGCTGCCCACCACCCTCGTGTCGACCGTGCCGAGATGCTGCGGTATCTGGGCTACGGCGGCCAGCAGATTGAGCCCGAGCTGTCACGACGAATTGAGCTTGTAGTCGAGCGCCTAGAGCTGGATATCGAGCCCCGCGGCGTGCGACGCGTGTTTGCCGTCGATGCCACGGGCGTCGACGAGCAGGGCGAGCCCTGCATCCGCTTGGTTGGCACCAATGTTGAGCTGCGGGGTCGTGATATCTATCGACATCTCAAAGACGCCCGCCTGGCGGCGCTCATGGCCTGCACCCTCGGGATGTCTGCCGAACGCCGTCTGCGCACCACGGGAGCCCAGCAACCCCTGGAAGGCGCCGTGCTCGACGCCGCATGCTCTGCCTATGTGGAGGCCGCCGTCGAGCAGATGGACCAGCGGGTCAAGGCTGCAGCCGCTGCACACGGGCTCGCCGGCAACTGGCGCTTCAGTCCCGGCTATGGCGACTGCCCGCTCTCTGCCCAGCGCTCGATCGTGGATGCACTCAATGCCACGCGCCTCATTGGACTTACCGTCACCCCCACCAGCCTGCTCATGCCCACCAAGAGCGTGACCGCTGTGATTGGTCTGTTCGACGGCGAAGTCCACGACGCCCAGAGCCGCCCCACCTGCAATATCTGCCGCATGCGCGAGCACTGCCGCTTCCGCGCCGCCCACACCACCTGCTATTCCAGCCATTAGGAGCCATCGATGTTTACTCCGCTTATCACTCATGATCTGGACGGCGCCGCGCTGGCGGCACCCGTTGATGCCGCACGCCGTAATGGCGCTGCATACAAGACGCGCACGATCGACGACCTTCGCATTAAGGATGACCGCCTGCGTGCCGCCATCGAGGGCACGGGACACCTGCTGTTTGACGGCGGCATGGGCACCATGCTGCAGGCGTCCGGCATGAAGGCCGGCGCCCTGCCCGAGCTGCTCAACTTTGAGGAGCCCCAGGTCATTACCGACATTCAGCGCCAATACGTCGAGGCCGGCTGCGACGTGATCACCGCCAACACCTTTGGCGCCAACGCCCACAAGCTCGACGGCGCCGCCACCGTGGCAGACGTCTTTGCCGCGGCAGTCACCTGCGCCCGCGAGGCCGGCGCCCGCTACGTTGCCGGCGATATCGGCCCCATCGGCGCCCTGCTGCGCCCCTTGGGTACCCTCAGCTTCGACGAGGCCTATGACCTCTTTGCCGAGGAGGTGCGCGCCGGCGTCGATGCGGGTGTGGACCTCTTTATTATCGAGACCATGACCGACCTTGCCGAGATCAAGGCCGCCGTCCTCGCCTGCCGCGAGAATTCCGACCTGCCCGTCTTTGCCACCATGACCTTTGAGGAAGACGGTCGCACCTTCTTGGGCACGAGCCCCGAGGTCGCCGCCATCACCCTCGACGCCATCGGCGCCGACGTCCTGGGCATCAACTGCAGCCAGGGCCCGGCCGAGCTCCGAGGACTCGCCGCGCGTATGCTCACCGTCACCGACAAGCCCGTTATGGTGCAGGCCAATGCGGGACTGCCCCGCGTGGACGACGACGGCAATACCGTCTTTGACATCCAAGCCCCCGAGTACGCCGAGGCCGTCGCCGGCATGATCGCCGACGGTGTGAGCGTCGTGGGCGGCTGCTGCGGCACCACGCCCGCGCATATGGCGGCCCTGCGCACGCTTATCGACAACCACACGCCCAGTCCGCGCCGCCGCAAGCCCAGTATGTCGGTCACGAGCGCCCAGACCGTGGTGGACCTTCCCTGCGACGGCCACAAGATCGCCGTCATCGGCGAGCGCATCAACCCCACCGGCAAAAAGCGCCTGCAGCAGGCCCTGCGCGACGGCGACCTGGACTACGTCGTGAGCCAGGGCATCAGCCAGCAGGAGCAGGGCGCCGACATCCTGGACGTCAACGTGGGCCTGCCCGAGATCGACGAGGTCAAGGTCATCCAGCAGGCCACCGAGCAGCTCCAGGGCTCCACGCTGCTGCCGCTGCAGATCGACTCCACCGACCCCGCAGCCGTCGAGGCCGCCGTGCGCCGCTACGCCGGCAAGCCCATCATCAACTCGGTCAATGGCAAACAACAGATCATGGATGAGATCCTTCCGCTGGTGGCCCACTACGGCACCAACGTCGTCGGCCTTACGCTCGACGAGGGCGGCATCCCCGATACCGCCGAGGCCCGCTTCGCCATCGCCGAGCGCATCGTGGCCGAGGCCGCCCGTTACGGCATCGGCCCGGACCGCATCCTCATCGACTGCCTGGTCATGACCGCCTCGACCAACCAGCGCCAGGCCGAACAGATCCTGCGCGCCATGTCCCTGTGCAAGGAGCGTCTGGGCGTCAAATGCGCGCTCGGCGTGTCGAACATCAGCTTTGGCCTGCCTGCCCGCCCGCTGCTGGGCTCGGTCTTTTTGGCCGCCGCCTTTGGTGCGGGCCTGGACGCCCCCATCATGAACCCGGGTTCCAAGCGCTTTATGGACACCGTCTACAGCTATCGCGTGCTGAGCGTTGAGGACGAGGGCTCGACCGGATACATCGAGCGCTACGCCGGCTGGACCGACCCGTACAAGATTGCCGCCAACCCGGCGGCCGCTCAGTCGGCATCGAGCGATGCCACGCCTGCCGCAAGCACCACCGCAAGCGCCGATGACGACCCCATCCGCCACATGGTCGTCTCGGGCCGCAAGGGCGAAATCGCGGCCGAGACCGAGCGTCTGCTGGCAGATCACGACGCCATGGACCTCATCAACAATCACTTTATCCCCGCCCTCGACGAGGTTGGCGTCCTCTTTGACCAGGGCAAGTTCTTCTTGCCGCAGCTTATGGCCTCGGCCGAGGCCGCGCGCGTGGGCTTCGACACCATCAAGCGCCTGATGCCCGCCGGCGAGATCGCCGACAAGGGCAAGATCTGCGTGGCCACCGTTAAAGGCGACATCCACGACATCGGTAAGAACATCGTCAAGATGCTGCTCGATAACTACGGTTATACCGTCTTTGACCTAGGCCGCGACGTCGACCCGCAAGAGGTGCTCAAGACCGTACGGGAGCGTGACATCAAGCTCGTCGGCCTCTCGGCGCTTATGACTACCACCGTCGTGGCCATGGAAGAGACCATCAAGCTGCTTCATGCCGAGGTGCCGGGCGTCAAGATCATCGTAGGCGGCGCCGTACTCACCCCCGAATACGCCAAACAGATCGGCGCGGACTACTACGCCAAAGACGCCGCCGAAAGCGCGCGCATCGCCGAAGAGGTCTTTGGGCAGTAACACAACGGAAACAACCGAGCACCAAAACGTGCCGCATGCGCCACTTGGCACGTGCGGCACGTTAGAATAGACAAGACTATGCTCGTTTTGGCAGATAGGAGCGCAAGGATGGCGATCACGCCCGCAGAAATCGCGGAAACCCGCGGCATGGTTGAGGAGCAGAACCTCGACATCAGGACCATCACCATGGGTGTTTCGCTCATGGGTTGCGGCGACGAGAACCTCGACCGCATGTGCACGAAAATCTACGACCACGTGACGCACACGGCTGAGCATCTGGTCGAGACCGCCGAGAACCTCGAGCGCGAGTACGGTATCCCCATCGTCAACAAGCGCGTTTCCGTCACCCCGGTGGCGCAGATCGCCGCGTGCTGCAAGGATGAGGACCTCACCCCCATCGCGCATGCCCTCGACCGCGCGGCCGAGACGCTCGGCATCGATTACCTGGGCGGCTTCTCCGCGCTCGTCCAGAAGGGCATCGGCGACGCCGACCGCCGCGTCATCCAGTCCATCCCCCAGGCGCTCGCCACCACGAGCCGCGTCTGCTCCAGCGTCAACGTCGCCAGCCTGCGCGCCGGTATCAACATGGACGCCGTGCTTATGGCCGCCCAGACCATCATCGATGCCGCTAAACTCACGGCCGACCAGGATTCCGTTGGCGCGTCCAAGTTTGTCTGCTTTGCCAACATGGTCGAGGACTCCCCGTTTATGGCGGGCGCCGTCCACGGCGGTGGCGAGGCCGACGCCGTCATCAACGTTGGCGTCTCGGGCCCCGGCGTTATGGCTGCTGCCTTGGAGACGCTCCCCGACTCCGCCTCGATGATGGAGGTTGCCGAGAAAATCAAGCAGACCGCCTTTAAGATCACCCGCGCCGGCGAGCTCATGAGCCGTGAGGCAGCCCGCCGTCTGGGTGTCGAGAAAGGCATTGTCGACCTGTCACTGGCTCCCACGCCTGCCATCGGCGACTCCGTTGCCCGCATCCTCGAGATCATCGGCGTGGGCACCTGCGGTGGCCCCGGCACGACCTGCGCGCTCGCCATGCTCAACGATGCCGTCAAGAAGGGCGGCGTCATGGCCAGCTCCAGCGTGGGCGGTCTCTCCGGCGCCTTTATCCCCGTGTCCGAGGACGCCGGCATGATCGCCGCCGTCGAAGCCGGCGCGCTTTCGCTTGAGAAGCTCGAGGCCATGACCTGTGTGTGCTCCGTCGGCCTGGACATGATCGCCATCCCCGGCGACACCCCGGTCGAGACCATCGCCGGCATCATCGCCGACGAGATGGCCATCGGCGTCATCAACAACAAGACCACGGCCGTCCGCGTGATTCCTGCCATCGGCAAGGGCGTGGGCGACTGCGTCGAGTACGGTGGCTTGTTCGGCCGTGCGCCCATCATGCCGGTAAACCCCAACGCCGGCACCGTGCTTGCCCACCGCGGTGGACGCTTCCCGGCGCCGCTGAACTCGCTCAAGAACTAGCTGAGGGGGACTGGCGAGGAGCCCCGGGGAGGGCAAATATATAAGGTCGCCTGCTCGGACAGTCCTGACTCGCACGGAGAGCACATTAAGTGCTCTCCGGCTCGTGCGGAACTCGCGATCGACCTTATATATTTGCCCTCCCCGGGGCTCCCGCACAACGGGACCTCGGTTGGGTTCTATCCCTTTGGCAGTCGCTTCGCTCCTGCCCGCCTTGGTTGTGAGGGCGGTTTGGCGTTGGAACGGTTCTTTCTGATATATGCTGGTTGCGGCTCTTCTTTTGGGAGAAGTCGCTTTTTTGTTGCTAGGAGGTTGGCCCGTGGTTGATGGGGAGAATCGTTCTGAGCTGCTTGCTGCGGATTGGAATGGCGAATGGATGCGTCTGCAAGCTGATCGGCGGCGGGCTGATGATTCTTTTGAGTGGGATAAGCGGGCTCGGCATTTTCGGCCGCTTGAGACTGCCCCTTATGCTCGGGATTTTATGAAGCTGTTGGCGCTTGAGCCAGACGAGTCGGTGCTTGATATGGGGTGTGGGGCTGGGTCGATTGCTATTCCGCTTGCTCAGGCTGGGCATTCCGTGATTGCTGCCGACTTCTCTCCTGCCATGTTGGGCACGCTTGATGCCGGCATTGAGTATTACGGGCTCGAAGATCTTATTACGCCGCTTGAGCTTGCTTGGGATGATGATTGGGATTTGGTTGGACCGGCCGCGAAAGCGGTGGATGCTGCCTTTGCCAGTCGCTCTGTCACCACGACCAACCTAAAAGGCGCGCTTGCCAAGCTTGATCGTACGGCTCGTCGGCGTTGTGCTGTCACGATGGTCGCCAACTCCAGCCCGCGCTATGACCTGCACCTGATGAACGCCATCGGTGCCTCGGTTACCTGCAGTAATGGCTTTGTGTATGCTTTTAATATCCTCATTCAGATGGGTGCCCTGCCGCAGGTTACGTACTTTGAATCGCCTCGTCGCGATACCTTCGATAACCTTGAAGCGGGCGTAGCAGATTTTTCCCGTATGCTCGAGCATGGCAACGAGGATAAGGTCGACCGTCTGCGCGACTACATCGCCCAGCACATGATTGAGAACCCCCATGCCGGCGAGCCGGGCTCCAAGGGCATGCCACAGGGACGCTATATACTCGACCACGTCCGCAAGGTCCGTTGGGCGTTTATTGCATGGGAGCCGGTCTCTGCACCCCGCTCGTAGTCTGTTCGCAGCCCGCACCGCCCACTCACTCGGCATCCGCATTCTTTTTGAACTGGGCAAACGCGCTCCACACCGCGCCGTTCCTGCGCTATCGTGGGACAGCTCACGTAGATTAAGGCCCCATCGTGGGTCGCCCCATACATAGAAAGCGAGAACCCATGGCACTGACAGGAGCACAGGTCAAGCAGCTTCGTAGCATGGCCCATCACCTCAACCCCGCCATCATCATCGGTAAGTCCGATGTCAACGAGGGCACCGTCGAGCAGACGGTCGCCTACCTGGAGAAGCACGAGCTCGTTAAGTGCTCCGTGCTCGATGGCTCCAGCCTTTCCGCCCGCGAGGCCGCCGAGGAGCTCGCCGAGCGTTGCCACGCCGAGGTCGTCCAGGTCATCGGCCGCAAGTTCTCACTGTATCGCGAGTCCTCGCGCAAGGACATCGAGAAGATCAAGCTCGTCTAAGAGCCAATAATCCGGCGAGCCAACACATAGCAAGCTTACGGGTGCCCAAGTACTTCGGGCGCCCGTTTTTTATCGCTCGACCAGCACGCGATTGAGCCGCCCCTCCACCAAGCGCTCGTATAGACGCCGCGTCTCGGGCTCGGGCACGCCATTGACCTGCTCCCTCAGGTGGTGCATATGCCCGCTGTACAGCTCGACGATATCGCGCCGCCGCCCCGCCGCACTGTAGACGCGCATGGCGCAGCGCACCATATCCTCACGCGCCGTTTCCTGTCGAAGCCCCGACTCCGCCAGCCAAATCGCCGACTGCAGATCGTTTTCTTCTAGAGCGGCATTTGCTCCCTTAATCATGCAATCGATGTACTTTGACTGCATAATGCGCCGCATGCGCAAAAAGTAGGTGGGATTACAGCCATTGGGAACATACAGCGGTCCGGCATAAAGCTGCTCAATCTTAAGGCACAGCTCAACTAAATGGGGCCCGCGCGCACCCGTGCGATTTCCCAAAACCTCGCGGCTTATCTGGTCAAACAGCCGTACATCGGTCTTGACGTAGTCGCCGTTGAGCCCAATGCATTCATTTTGGATGAGCACGCACGACTTGCCATCCGGCGTCGGTCCCAAAGCCGACCGCAAGCGCGATATCGTCGAGTACAGGTTGTTGCGGGCGCTATTAAACTCGGCATGGGGCCACAGCTCCATGGCCAGCGTCTCACGATCGACGAGCGCATCCATGCCCAGCGCAAGCCGCTCGGCAAGCGTCGCCGCCTTCTTGCGACGCCACATTTTGTCCGTGATGGGAAACCCATCGCGCTCGGCGCGAAACGCACCAAACATGCGAATCTCGATATGGTCGATGGTATCAACGGCTTCAACCTCGCCGGCCTGGAACAGGCGCTCGCCCTCTCCTTCCAAATCGTCGCGCAGCGAGTACCGCGACAGCTCGCGCACGGGAAGCTTCTTGCGTATCCTGCCCGCCGGCTCGCCCAGACAATGCATGGCAAGGCGCGCAAAGAGCCGATACGATGGCTCTAGAATCCCCGCACGATTCATGGACATCCAGGCCGCAAGATCGCTGTCTCGGCCCGCACAGGCCAAATGCAGCGCCACCGTCCAGGCCTCCGCTCCACCAACCTGCGTCTGGCTTATATCGAGCAACTCCGCTTCCTCGCGCACCGAAACCATCGAGGTGTTACGCAGATATGCCGCGCGCTCCAGCAGCAATGCGTTATCGCGCATGTACGCAATCGACTCCTCGGCAAGTTTGAGCACTTGGACCGCACGGAACTTTGCATTAACCGGCCGTCCCTCTGCCAGCGACTGCCAGCCTTCTAGCAACAGCCCAAACAGCTGAATCTGGTTGTCGCGCATGCGCACGGCAAAACGATCGAGCTCGTTGAACGCCGCGTCGTCGGTTACCGGCAAGCCGGAAAGGAGCCGCCGTGCCGCCAACACCATGCGCACCCAGATAGCCATCGCCTTAAGCCCACGTACGTCGAGCGCCTCCCGCACCACCGTCATCTCGTCGTCGCGCTCGTCGGTTCCCGCAAACGACCCGTCAAAGAGCTCCACCAGCATGCTATCGGCCCGTATAACAATCCCCGCGATGTCGAGCTCGCAGTCGTAGGCCTTGCTCGTTTTGAGCTGTTGTAGAACGCCGCCGTCATTTCCCCGCTCGGTCAGACAGCGTTTGACCTCGATATGCGCAGACAACATATCGAGTGCGGTATGGGACGTCTCTATTTCTGGCACGGCCAGGTTCGTAGGAAGCCCAAGCCCGTTGTCCCCATAGCAAACAACCGTCAGTGTCTGGGCCACCCTCCATGAAACAGGGTCTATTTCGCAGGCCGCCCGTTCGCCCCCGCGTTCGACGACCGATGCCATATAGCGAGCGAGCTTTGTATTGGACACGCTGACCGCTGCCAGATATACGCCAAGCGCTTCGGCAGGCGTTGGCTCTGGAGCCGGATCGTCGGCATCGATCGTGCCCAGCGCCGCTCGGCAGATATCGGCCCCGTGCCCCGTCAGAGCCAGATCGACCCCATACTGCCCAGCAAGTTCAAGGACCGCCTCACGGTCCAAAAAGGCATCCGCCAGGCCCATCGCCGCATCGCATCGGCCCGCCTTAAGCAAAATCCGGGCCGCCCTCGGAACAAGTTCGGGGCGAATCTCGGCCACCAACTTACGCAAGCGCAAGCGTCCGTTATCCTCCGTGCCCAGACACGTAAAACTCCGCTCGGCGGGGTCCAAGCCAAAGATCGGGTAGTCGCGTACAAAGTAGGACTGGTCGACCATCGACAGCCTCACCCCGCAAGCCTCGAGTTCTGCGATATTGCCCTCGCCCATCAAAACCATGAGACATGCCACGCAAAACAGCGCATTATTGTCGAGCGAAGCCAGATCGACAAGTGCCGCGCCATATACGTTGACAATCTCGTTTTCGAGCAGACCGGCTACGTCACCTTGGCCATACAGACCCGTCTGCAATGCCGAGACGAGCTTGGGCACGCCCTGCGTGAGCTGATAAAAGTCAAGCGATGTGCTGATCGAAAACGCCGATGCCCACGCCGAATACTCATAGGCATGCACCTTGAGCATCTGCGCATTGATCTTAACCGAATCGCCCAGCCCATGAATCAGCTGACGATTTGAAGGACGGCAGGAGATAAAGACCCCTACCCCCATAGCGCGCAGCCCGCGAATCCTGTCGATGAGGTCTTCGGTATCGTGCTGATCGAGGTTTGGCACATTATCAATCGCGATAAGGGAGTGCGGTTTGTCTTTGAGTTCTTCGGTAACCACCTCGAGCTGCATAAACACCTCGCGCCCAATGGCGCGGTCTGCCTCAATGATCCGCACGGGACCTCGCGTCGGATCGTTTTTAACCTCTTGGGTATATTGCAGCAGCACCGAGGTTTTCCCAAAGCCATCAGGCGCGTAGAGGACTACGATGCCGGCCTTTCGGCCCTTGGCGATAAGTTCGTTCATCAAGCGTTCGCGTCGCACCATATAGCCTCCGCCTAACGGCATCAGCTCGAGGTCGTCTATACCGCTCAAATCGTTTACCATGCCCGCTCCTCAACTCGACCGTATGGACACTGTAGCCGCAAGACCATACAAGCCGCGCTATGAATAGAGCGACCTTGTGTTTTAGGTTGTCTTTTGGTACGCAAGCGGCAAGTTTTTGTACAGCGAGGGCCGATTGTTATTAATCCCCCGACTAATCGGTCTTTAAGCAGGTAAATGAGCTTGTCAGCTTGTCCCATCTAAGCGGCAGTGTAACGCAGATGAACAAGGTTCAGCCATGTCATTCAACTCGCCTAGCACCCGCTACCGTCTACGACCTTCTAGTGGCATTTTTGCATAGAATCTGGTATGGAATGAATCAAGCTGTTGGACATCCGGCATTCGTCAAGCTTGCGGCAAGATTTTGGTCAAGTGGGCAGAAAAGGATAGCAAAAAGGCCCCCGCAAAGCGGAGGCCTTAGGCAAGGCTATGTCGAGCTGCAGGATTCGCGCTACTCGCAGAGCGAAAGGGCGGCCTCGTCGGCAACGACAACGCAGTTGGTGTGCAGCTGCAGGATCGAAGCCGGGCACTCGGGCGTAACCGGACCATAGCACATGTCATGCACGGCCTGAGCCTTGGCCTCGCCGTTGGCGACGACCAGGATCATGCGGGCATACATGATGGTCTGAGTGCCCATGGTGTAGGCCTGACGGGGAACATCGTCGATGCTGTCGAACAGGCGGCTGTTGGCCTGAATGGTGCTCTCGGTGAGGTCGACGCAGTGCGTACCCTTGGAGAAGTGGTCATCGGGTTCGTTGAAGCCGATGTGGCCGTTGTTGCCAATGCCGAGCAGCTGCAGATCCGGGTAACCGGCGTCGGCGACGATCTTGTCGTACTCAGAGCAGGCAGCGGCGGCGTCGGGGTTGGAACCGTCGGGCACATGCGTGTTGTTCAGGTCGATGTTGATGTGATCGAAGAAGTTCTCACGCATGAAGTAGTGATAGCTCTGGGGATCGTCGTGCGAAAGGCCGCGATACTCGTCCAGGTTGTAGGTGCTGACCTCGGCAAAGTCGACGTCACCCTTCTTGTACCAAGCAGCGAGCTGCTTGTAGGCACCGATCGGGGTGGAGCCGGTGGCAAGGCCCAGCACACAGTCGGGCTTGAGGATAACCTGCGCCGAGATGATATTAGCGGCCTTGCGGCTCATATCCTCGTAGTCTTTAGCTTTAATGATCTTCATTACGCATCCTTTCTCGTAGAAGAGAGGCAAGGCTCCCTTACAAGCACTTGCCCGCGGCCCGCGTCGGCCGCAACCAACGTGTGCGGCCACCAGGGCGAGGTCGCGTAATGTATGTGTCTCGTGTCTAACCGCGTCGAGGCCCCTGCCCGTCCACGGTGACCCAAAGCCTTTTAGCTTCGGACAAATCCCATCTTGCCACGGAGGGCGTCCTCTTTCAAGGGCGCCCTCCGCAAACGTGTTTGAATTGTAGGCTAATGGCCATGTGCACTTGCTAGCGCTCGCGAGCAACGATGAGCTGGTCCATCTCTTCGACATGCACGCCAACGGAGCCCTTGATGCTCGAGAACTCAACGGAGTTGCACACCAAGATGGGAACCGTCACATCGTAGCCCTCGGCAGCAATTGCCTCGCGATCGAACTCAATGAGTACATCACCCTTATGGACGATGTCACCCACTTGCGCATGTACGGTAAAGTGCTTGCCCTCGAGCTGAACAGTGTCCAAACCAACGTGGATGAGCACGTCCAGACCATCGACCGTGTTAAGCGCTACGGCGTGTCCCGTGGGAAAAATGGCCTCGACCTTGGCATCAGCCGGTGCAATCACACGCGTTCCGGTGGGCTGAATCGCCACGCCTTGGCCCAAAAGGCCGGTGGCAAACGTCTGATCGTTTACCTCGGAGAGCGGAATGACGTCGCCCGAGATGGGAGCATCCAGCGTAAGGACTCGACCACGCATACCAAAAGACCTTAGGACTTTAGTGAACATGCTCCCCCTCGGACATACCAATCAATCAAAATAACCTTAACAGTTTACCACTTGGCACCGGTTTTTGACCATTAGGGAAGTTCGCGCTTGACAACCTCGACGATGTCGTCGACAACGCGCTGGGTCAGCTCGTGCGTCTCGGCCTCGGCCATAACACGGACCAGCGGCTCGGTACCGCTCGGGCGCACCAGAATGCGACCGCGGCCGTCAAGCTCCTTCTCGGCAGCAGCGACGGCATCCCAGATGGGCTGGCAATCGTCCAGACCAGCCTTGTTGTCGGAATGCACGTTGACGAGTACCTGCGGGTACTTCTTCATGATGCCGGCAAGATCAGTGAGGGTACGACCGGTGCGCTTGAGCACGGCCAGAAGCTGCAGAGCCGTCACCAGGCCGTCGCCGGTGGTGTTGTGCTCCAGGAAGATGATGTGGCCGGACTGTTCGCCGCCGATGACGGCACCGTCCGCGAGCATGCGCTCCAGAACGTAGCGGTCGCCCACGGCGGTCTGAACCATCTCGAAGCCCTGCTCCTTCATAGCGATGGAGAAGCCCAGGTTGCACATGACGGTCGAGACGATCTCGGAGTTGGCGAGCTTGCCGCGAGCGGCAAGGTCAGAACCGCAGATAGCCAGGATGTAGTCACCATCGATCTCATTGCCCTCGCTGTCCACGAACAGTACGCGGTCGGCGTCGCCGTCGTGGGCCAGGCCGATGTCAGCATGGGTGCGCAGCACGAGCTCGCGCAGGGGCTCGAGGTGAGTGGAGCCGCATTCAACGTTAATGTCAGTTCCGCAGTAATCGGTGTTGATAGCGTGCACCGTGGCGCCCAGGCGCTGCAGCGCGGCGGGCGTGGTCTGGCAGGAAGCGCCATGGCCGCAGTCGACGGCAACGACCAGGCCGTCAAGCTTCAGGCCATCAAGCGTATCGATGGCGTGGTCGACATATGCCTTGCGGGCGTCCTTCATCTTGATAATGTGGCCCACGCCGGCGCCGGTCGGCAGCGTGTCGGCAGCCATAGCTTCCTCGGACATGACCCAGGCGCTGATCTCTTCCTCGACCGCGTCGGGAAGCTTCATGCCCTTGCGGCTAAAGAACTTGATGCCGTTGAACTCCGGCGGATTATGCGAAGCAGAGATGACGATGCCGCCATCGAGCTCGTTTTGAACAGTGAGCAGCGCCACGGCGGGCGTGGGGATAACGCCGCAGCAATGCGGGCGGCCGCCCTCGGCCATAATGCCGGCGGTCAGAGCACTCTCGAGCATGGTGCCCGAAAGGCGCGTGTCACGGCCGATGCAGATGTCCGGACCAAGAAACTTGGTCGCCGCGCGACCCAGACGAAACGCGAGGTCGCACGAAAGATCGGCGTTGGCGACGCCACGGACGCCATCGGTACCGAAGATGTTCTGGGGCATAGGATTGCTCCTTCCCTAGCAGGCGATATGCAACCGCCCACCCTAGTCGAAAAAGAAAAGCGGGACCCGCCGAGGAATCGGCAGGCCCCGCTTGTACATTGTATCTCGAAAGGAGATAAAACCTTAGCGCTTGGAGAACTGGGGAGCGCGGCGGGCCTTCTTGAGGCCGTACTTCTTGCGCTCGACCACGCGAGCATCGCGCGTAAGGAAACCGGCCTTCTTGAGGTCAGCACGGTAGTCGCCAGCGTTCAGAAGAGCGCGAGCGATGCCCAGGCGCAGAGCGCCGGACTGACCGGAAATGCCGCCGCCATCGCACAGAGCGATAACGTCGAACTGACCGGCGGTGTCGGTCACCTTGAAGGGAGCAAGGGCGTTCTCAACGAGCTGATGACGGCCGAAATACTGCTCGGCGTCACGCTTGTTGATGGTCACCTTGCCGGTGCCGGGGACGAGACGGACGCGGGCGACGGCGTTCTTACGACGGCCGGTACCCTGGTAGACAACGGTGTTCTCAGCCATCTTTAAGCCTCCAGCTCAATCTTCGTGGGGTTCTGGGCAGCATGCGGATGCTCGGCACCAGCGTAGACCTTAAGCTTGGTCATCTGGGCACGGCCGAGGGTGGTCTTGGGCAGCATACCGCGAACGGCGCGCTCGATGACCTTCTCCGGGTGCTTCTCCATAGCCTGGCGGAAGCTCTCAGCCTTGAGGCCGCCGTTGTAGCCGCTGTGGCGATAATAGGTCTTCGTGTCGGCCTTGTTACCGGTAAGCTGGACCTTATCGGCGTTGATGACGACAACGAAGTCGCCGCAGTCGCTGTTGGGCGTGAACTGGGGCTTGTTCTTACCGCGCAGGATCATTGCGATCTGGGTGGCAAGACGGCCCAGGACAGCACCATCGGCGTCGACGAGAACCCAGTTGCGCTGGACCTCGCCCTGCTTGGCGTAGTGAGTCGATTTCGAAATCACTTAGACTCCTCCATGTACAGTACGTGTTGTTACAGAGATTCACGGGGCTCTGCAAGTAACCCGTCCATATTACCCCGCTCGCCGTACGAGTCAACAGGTATTTTGGCTCCGACCAGAGTTTCTGCACATGTCATCCACGAGCCGTGATTTTCCAGCTCTTTAGCTGTTGTCATTTTTTTGAGGGTTCGCCGTCGCTAGCGCTCAACGAACTCTTGGATTTCCGCGAGCAGGCGCTTTGCCTCCTGACGACCCTGGATATACAGGTCCAAAAGCTTTGCCGAATCGTGCTCGACATGGCCGACCTCGACCGGCTTTTGCGGAGCGACGACCAACGCGCGGCCCTCGCGCTCATACTTCCACAGGTGCATACGCTGGATGTTGTAACGGTCGTGGCGCGTCTCGATAGCCTCGAGCAGATAGGGGTAGTCGGCATAGCGGGCGCGCGCGGCCGGCATAAACTCGTAGGGCTTTTTCTCATACGAACGGTCCTGCGTGACAATGACGACCGCACGGTCGAAGCCCGCCTCCTCGAGCACATGCTCGATGGGGACCGAATCGGCAACGCCACCGTCGACGTATTTGTGCCCGTCTATCTCGACCGGCGGCGTCACCAGCGGCAACGAAGTCGAAGCGCGCACGGCGTCGAGATCGAGCACAGCGCTTTTGACCGGCAGGTACGTGGCGGTTCCAAAGAGCATGTCCGTCGCGACGGCGTACATCTCGATGGGGCTCGCGTCGAACGTCTCGTTGTCAAAGGGATCCAGGCGGTCCTGGACATCGTTGAAGATAAAGTCGTAGCCCACAATGGAGCCCGTGGACGCAAACGATGCGGCGCCCATGAAGCGGTTGTCGTTGCAGAAAGCCAGGTTGATGCGGTTGGCACGGCCGATCTGGTGCGACTTGTAGTTCACGCCGTTGAGGGCGCCGGCCGATACGCCATATACCGCCGGAATCTCGACGCCGGCCTCCATGAGAACGTCGAGCACGCCCGCAGTAAACTGCCCGCGAAAACTACCGCCCTCCAGGACGAGCGCGACCTTGCCGGCGTTCTTTGCCTTATCTTCTGCAGTCATGTTGACCTCCTGCTGTTTCGTTTTGGCCTTCTTCTACCCAGTTTTGAGATGGCGAGCGCGCAGGTTTTTCGAGGCGGCAGGTGAAGCGGAAAGTGTGTCCCAGTTTGAGGCGAGATTCCGGGATGCACTTTCCGCTTGGACCGCCATTGGGAAAGCACGTCCCGTTCTGAGCGCGGATTCCGGGATGTACTTTCCGTTTGAGCTGCCATTGGGAAAGCATGTCCCACTCTACGGCTCGATTCCGGGACGTAGTTTCCGCTTGAGGCGCCATCCGGAAACTACGTCCCAGTCTGAGCGCGGATTCCGGGATGCACTTTCCGCCTGGGCTGCCATTGGGAAAGCGTGCCTCACCCTGCGTTGATGCGGCGTTTTCTTTACGCCCGCGCCCTGCACAGAGTTCGATTCTCCGCGGTACGGACTAAAAATAAAAAGGCAGGTAGATACGAATATCTACCTGCCTGTTACTTATGGTGGAGGCGCGGAGAATCGAACTCCGGTCCACGAAAGCCCCCTGATTGGCATCTCCAAGCTCAGTCGCTGGTTTAGTCTCGGACGCTTTGCGCGCAGCGACACGCTCGCGGCGTCCTAACCGGTTCGGTCTTAGCCTGCGCCATACCGATTACGTGCGCAGGAGCATTCCCCTAAAATGACGTCGCACCGGTGGCGGGGAAATCACCGGGTTGACGCGCCGCTATAAATTAAGCAGCGAGAGCCATAGGCTCAAAAGAAGAGTTGTTGTCAATTCAATTTGACGGTACCCCTATTTAACGAGGCGAGGAGACCTCGGCTTGCTTCCTCTCTCAGAGCTATCGTGTCGAAACCAGTCGCCCCCGAATGTCGGGAAAGTCTGGATGGCATCGGGCCTGCAAACACCCGATAACCGTCGACTTTTCAAGGAACATGCAGGGCGAGCCCCGCTTGTGGAGTGTTATCTTACCACGTTCTGAAAGCGGACAGCTGTTCTATGCACGAGCTGTGAAGACCCCAATGTGCGCCGTACTTCGCACTTTTGCTACCGATCGCGTCACGTATATTTTCGCCAAGCAAAATTGACCCGTCGAAAGGACCGTTATGGATACCAAGCAGCAACTCGTCAATGCCCTCGCAGGCCTGGGCTCAACCATTACCGAAGCTATGGATGTCATCGAAGGCTTTGTCCCCTGCGGACATCCTGCCCTCACGGTATCGAACGCACTCGTCGCGCTGGACGCTGACGATGATGCAGCTCTTGCCCAGCAGCTTGAGACCGTCGAGGGCTTTATCGACCACGTGAGCGAAAACCGCGGCGTGGCCGCCTACCACGGCATCGAGGTCGAGCTCGCTGGTCCCAAAGCTGATCTGCTCGCAGCAATCCGCGAGGTAGGCGTCCTTATGCAGACCGCAGGCGTCAAGAACACCCAGGTCAACGAGTGGGTCTACCGCAGTCTGGCAGCACTCGACAGCTCCGACAAAAAGGCAGCCGAGCAGCTCACCGAAGCCCCTGCCATCAAAGCTGCACTTGCCTAAAAAGGCCTGCACCCTGGCGGCTGCGGTACCGCCCGAATGCAGGCCATAAGCTCAATCGAAAACCCTAACGCAGGTATGCCTTCGCGTTGCTCAGGCTGTAGGCGATCGTCGAGCCGTTGTGCAGCAGCGACGATGCCTGCGGGGTAATCGCGCCGGTAATGCCCAGCGCCAGGAGCGCCGAGTTGGTGAGCATCACCTTGGAATACGAACTCGTCAGACGGTCGATAAGCCCCTGACTCATGCGGCGCAGGCGCACAATCGCGGCGAGATCCGTGTCGGTCAGGATGATATCGGCGACCTCCTTGGCGATGTCGCTTCCGCCACCCATCGCCAGGCCCACGTCGGCCAAACCGAGCGCCGGCGAATCGTTGACGCCGTCGCCCACCATGGCAACATGGCGCCCCTCGCTCTTAATGCGCTCCACATAGGCGTACTTGTCCTCGGGCAGCAGCTCGGCCTTAAACTCGTCAACACCCGCCTCGCGCGCGATGCGCTCGGCCGTGCGCTCGGAATCACCCGTGAGCATAACGACATGTTTGACGCCCAGCGCATGCAGGTCGGCAATGGCCTCACGCACGCCGGGTTTGAGCGGGTCCTCGATGCCGAGCACGCCGACGACCGTGCCGTCGACCGCCAGATACAGCGGCGACAAGCCCTGCATCTGGGACTCGATTTGCTCCTTGATGTCGGCCTCGAGCTGCGCGCCCTCGTCCTCAAACACAAAGTGTGCCGAGCCGATAATCGCGCGACGCCCTTCGATGGACGAAGCGATGCCGTGCGCCACGATGTACTCGACGGCGGCATGGCGCTCGCGGTGCTCGAGCCCACGCTCGCGGGCGGCGTTGACCACGGCACGCGCCACCGGATGCGGGAAATGCTCCTCCAAGCAAGCAGAAAGGCGCAGAACCTCGTCCTCGCTCCAGCCATCGGTGGTGAGCACACAGGCAAGACGCGGTTGCGCCTCGGTGAGCGTGCCAGTCTTGTCAAACACAATGGTGTCGGCCTTGGCAAACGACTCAAAGTACTTCGCGCCCTTGACCATAACACCCATCTTGGCAGCATCGCTCATGGCAGTCATGACGGCGACCGAACCCGTGAGCTTGAGTGCGCATGAGTAGTCGACCATCAGCGCCGCTGAGGTCTTTATGAGGCTGCGGGTGGTAAGCGCAACCAGGCCCGCGAGCAGGAAGTTCCACGGGACGATCTTGTTGGCGAGGTCTTCCATGTGCGACTGGCCCTCGGACTTGAGCGAGTCGGCCGTCTGCACGAGCGAAACGATCGAGCGCAGCTTGGTCTGAGCCGTATTGGCGCGCACGCGCACCAAGATGCCGCCGTCTTCCACGACGGTACCGGCGAACACGTCGTCGCCCACGCTGCGCTCGACGGCCAGCGGCTCGCCGGTCAGGGTCGCCTGGTTTACCATGGCGCTCCCCTGCTCGACAACACCGTCGATGCAAATGGACATGCCGGTGCGCACGGCGACCAGATCGCCGGGCTCAAGCTCGGTGGCGGCAACGCTTACCTCGGTGTCGCCGACAACCTTTTGCGCCTTGTCGGGCACGTCGAGCAGCGAGTTGATGAGCTCGTTTTCGCTCATGGCGCGGGTGTAGTCCTCGAGCAATTCGCCCACATTAAGCAGGAACATCGTCTGCCCCGCGGTGTCGACATCACGTTTGACGAACGAAATGCCGATGGCCGAAGCGTCGAGAACGGGAACGGTCAGGCGCGGCTGCGCGAGCTCACGGAGGGCAGCGCGCAAAAAGGTCATGTAACCGACCACGACAAACACCGCACGCAGCGGCGTAGGCAAGAACCAGCGGCGCGCGTAGTGGGCGCCGATAAGTGTGGCAAGATCCATGACGAGCTTGTGCTTGCGTGGCTCAAGCTGCATCACGTAACCCGTCTTTGCGTCGGCAATGGCCTGGGCATCGAGCGCACCGACGGCGGCCAGCACGGCATCGCGGCGCGGCTCGTCGTATTCGAGCACCATCTGGCCGATGCGGCCGTAGACGCGCACCTTGCGCACACCATCTATTTCGCCGCTGAGCTTTAGAAGCGCATCGAGATCGCTCTCTGGCACAGGACCCGCCAACTGGAGGCGGGTCCTGCCGGGGATCTCGCTGATAATCGAGAATCTCATAGTTTGTGCCTGAGAGCGCTACTCGGCTGCGTTGTCCGCGGCGGCCTCGCTCTGGGTGATGTAGGCCGCCTCGGCAACCATGTCGTCGACATTAGCCTTGGCCTGCTCGACCATGTCCTGGTAGCCGTTCTTGATGCGCATGCCGCACGCAATGCCCTGCACGCAGGCATTCTTTACCGGAGCGCTGGTGAGCAGCTTGATGCCGGCCGTACCGAGCAGAAAACCGCCACCAACAAGCAAGGTGTTGAACGTGGACTTCTTCATGTTGCTTCTCCCTTTTGCCGCATTGGACGCGGCACGGTGCCTCAGCACTCGAGTTCATTAGTTAGCTCGAGCGCACTTTTGAAAAATAGTTTAGTTTATCTAACTATTGAGGTCAACAAAGGTTAACTTTTAGGAAATCTTGGGTCGCGGAACAGTCGACTTCTGGCGATCCGCCCGCCGCAATGTACATCCGTGACGCCAAAGAAGAAGCCCTCCCCTCTCCAGCAAATTGAAGGTGAATGGTTTTCCGCGAAGTGAACGAGCAAAATTGGACCCCCGAAGCATCTGCATTTTTCGCCAGCAAAACCACAGGATAAAATCGACAAAACCGCAGGAAACTGAGCCAGAAAAGTGTTGATGTTTCAGGGGTCCAAAATAGGTCGTTCACTTCGCGGAAAAGTATTCACCTTCGTTTTCGACATCCATAAAAATGAGGGCGCCAACGGCGCCCTCATTCACCAAATTCCATTCAGCCCGCCTCACCCGAACGGCCGAGTCGTTGCAGAACCCGGGAGCCCCGGCAGGGCGGGTGCTTCCTCAAAATAAGTTCCGCACGCAAAGAAGGCCACTTAATGTGGCCTTCGTCTTGCGCAGGACTGTTCGAAATTTTGAGGAAGCGCCCGCCCTGCCGGGGCCCCTCGGTTCCCGTTTACGAGAGCGACGTTCTCAGCAACTCGTTGAAGAGCTTCGGGTTGCCCTTGCCGCGGCTCGCCTTCATGCACTGGCCCACCAAAAAGCCGATGACCTTCTGGTTGCCGTCACGATACTGCTGCGCCTGCTCGGCACAGTTTGTCAGCACCTCGTCCACGATCGGCTGTAGCGCGCCGGCATCGCTCACCTGACGCATACCACGCTCGTCGACGATCTTGTTGGGGTCATCGCCAGTCTGGGCCATGGCCTCAAAGACCTCGTGAGCCTGGTTGGAGCTGATGGCATCGGTCGCCAGCAGTTTAGCCAGCGCTGCTACCTGAGCCGGCGCGATACCGGACTCTGTCAGCGAGACACCCGCGCCCTTAAGGTAGGCGATCATCTCGTTCACCAGCAAGTTTGCAACCGTCTGAGCCTCCTTGCCAGCCATACCGGCAGCGGCGGCCTCAAAGAAGTCGGCAAACTCGGGGTCGCCGGCAATCTGCTCGGCATCCGCCGCCTTAATGCCAAAGTCAGCCTCAAAACGAGCGCGCTTGGCATCGGGCAGCTCGGGGATCTCGCCTCGGCAGCGGTCGATGAACTCGTCGTCCAGATCGAACGGCGCCAGGTCGGGATCGGGGAACAGGCGATAGTCGTCGGCCGTCTCCTTGACGCGCATGACCACGGTGCGCTTGCGGCTGGGCTCCCAGTGGCGGGTCTCCTGATAGATGATTCCGCCCTCCTCGAGCACCTCGGCCTGACGGCAGATCTCGTAGGCAAGGCCGTCGTGCAGGCTCTTAAACGAGTTGAGGTTCTTGAGCTCGGTCTTGGTACCCAGCTTGGTCTCGCCGCGGCGGCGCAGCGACACGTTGCCGTCGCAGCGCATGGAACCCTTCTCCATGGAGCAATCGGAAATGCTCAGCGTCACAAAGATGCGACGGAGCTTTTCCATAAACAGGCGCGCTTCCTCGGGCGTGCGCAGATCGGGCTCAGTCACGAGCTCAATCAAAGGCGTGCCGCAGCGGTTGTAGTCGACGAGCGACTCGGCCGCGGCGGTAATGCGGCCCTCGGCGCCGCCCACGTGCACCATCTTGGCGGCGTCCTCCTCCATGTGGATGCGCAGGATGCGGATGGGCACCGTGTAGGAACCGTCCTCGCGACGCTCGGGCATCTGCAGGCTGGACGCGTCATAGCTGGCCAGGTGGCCGGCGCGCTGGTTGCCCTCGCGCATGGTCGACGTCATGGACGTGGACAAGCCCTCGGCGTTGGCCGAGGCGCTTGCCAGGCTCTGGGCCTCGGCCTCGCCAAACGCGCAGTCGGGGCGCTCGGCGGCACCACGACCGGTCACATCCAGATCAAGGTGGCCGTACATGGCAAAGGCGACCGGACCCTGCGTGGTCTGGAAGTTCTTGGCCATATCGGGATAGAAGTAGTGCTTGCGGTAGAACATCGAGTGGCGCTGAATCTCGCAGTTGGTCGCAAGACCGGCCTTGACGATGCTCTCGATGGCGCGCTTGTTGGGCACCGGCAGGGCACCGGGCAGGCCCAGGCACACCGGGCACACGTTGGCGTTGGGCTCGTCATCGTGGCTGAGCTTGCAGTTGCAGAACATCTTGGTATCGAGTGCGGTGAGCTCGGTATGGATCTCCAGGCCGATCACGGCCTCCCAATCCTGCAGGACCTCGGAAAGCTCCTTCATTACAGCTCGCCTCCCTTCCCGGCAAAATCGGGCGCGACGGAAAGCGCGGGCGCACCCGTGGCGGCATCGGCAAAGCCGCGCTCCAGGGCGCGGGCAAACATGAGCAGCTGACGGTCCTTAAAGGCAGGTCCCACCAGCTGGGCAGAAACGGGCAGTTTGCTGTCCGCGCCCAGGCCCAGCGGCACCGAGATACCACCGTTGCCGCAAATGTTGAGCGAGATGGTGTACAGATCGGAGAGGTACATCTGCGTGGGGTCGCTAATCTCGCCAAACTTAAAGGCCGTGCGCGGCGAGGCAGGCATGAGGATGGTGTCCACCTTGGCATACGCGGCGTCGTAGTCCTGCGTGATGAGCGTGCGGGCCTTTTGCGCGGCGTAGTAGTACTTGTCGTACACGCCCGAGCTCAGCAGGTAGGCGCCGAGCATCTGACGGCGCTTGGCCTCGGCACCAAAGCCGTGGGCACGCGAAAGCGAGCTCTGGTCGGACAGGTTGGCGCAGCCCTCCTCCTGGTAGCCGTAGCGAATGCCGTCGAAGCGGGCCAGGTTGGAGAATGCCTCGGCCGGACCGATGACGTAGTAGGCGGCGATGGCGGCATCCAGGTGCGGCAGGTCGACCTCGACCAGCTCGGCGCCCTGGTTCTGCAGCTCCTGGGCGGCGCGCTGAACAGCGGCCTTGACCTCGGGCGTCAGGCCCTCGGCCTCCATAAACGCAGGAATGATGCCCACGCGCTTGCCCTCGATGCTGTCGTTGAGGTGCTCGGTAAAGTCGACGGCACAATCCTGGCTGGTGCAGTCGTACGGATCGTGGCCCGCGCCGGTAAGCGCGTTCATGGCCAGCGCGACATCCTCGACCGTGCGGCCAAAGGGCCCCACCTGGTCGAGCGACGAGCCAAAGGCAACCACGCCGTAACGGCTCACGGCGCCATACGTGGGCTTAAAGCCCACCACTCCGCACAGTGACGCCGGCTGGCGAATGGAGCCGCCGGTGTCCGAGCCCAGCGAGAGCGCGACCTCGCCCGCGGCGACGGCGGCAGCGGAGCCGCCCGAGGAGCCGCCGGGCACGCGTTCGGTATCCCAGGGATTGTTGGTGCGATGGAAGGCCGAGCTCTCGGTGGAGCTGCCAAAGGCAAACTCGTCCATGTTGGCCTTGCCCATGGGCAGGCAGCCGGCATCGAGCATGCGCTGGACGCAGGTGGCGGTGTAGACGCTCTGGTAGTCCCCGAGCATGCGGGAAGCGCAGGTGGTGCGCGTGCCCACGAGGTTCATGTTGTCCTTAATGGCCAGCGGCACGCCCGCGAGCGGGGGCAGCGGCTTGCCTGCGGCACGGTCGGCATCCACGCGCGCAGCGGCCTCGAGCGCAAGCTCGGGCGCCACCTGCAGGAATGCCTGGACCCCGCACTCGCGCGCCTCGATGGCGGCAAGGGAGGCCTGAGCCACCTCGGTAGCGGTAAAGTCACCGGCGGCAACGCCTGCGGCGATCTGGGCAGCGGTAAGGGAATCGAAGCTCTGCGCCATTACTCGCTCTCCCCCTCTCCCAAAATGGACGGCACGCGGAAGTAGCGGTCGCGCGCGCTGCCGGCGTTTTCGAGCGCGACGTCGAGCGGCAGGTCGCGCTCGGGCTTGCGCAGGTCGTCGCCCATCACGTTGGACAGGCTTCCGATGGGATGGAACGTGGGCTCCACGTCGGGCAAGTCATATTGCAAGACGGGCTCGAGCATCTGGACGGCGTCGTTCAGGTAGGACGTCATCTGGGCGAGCTCGTCATCGGTCAGTGCGATCTTTGCGTACTCGGCGATGCCGTGCACATCTTTCTCGCTGAGTGCCATAGGCGCTCCCTTCCGCATAACAGTTAAACCGCTCTAGTATACAGGGCAACGCCGGCTTGGAGCAGGTGCTTTACCTAAATGCAGCGAAAACGTAACGAGGACGGCGGTTGGCAGGGCGCGGGCTGGCGGTTCTGCAGCAAAACCGCACCGTCCATAGCGAAAACCGTCCCACCTGCAACGAAGACCGTCGCGCCCACAACGAAAAGCATCACAACATTCGACGCTTTTCGCCAAAATCGCGATTTTCATCGAATGTTGTGATGGTTTGGAAGTCCCGACCACCACAAAGGTACCTGTCCCCTTTGTGGCGGTTCTGAAGAATGTCTTATGCCGAGGCCTTGGCCTTGCGGCGCTTGCGGACCGCGTGGACCACGATGTCCAGCAGCAACAACACAATGGCTACGACCACGATGAGCACGGCAAACTCGCGCTTGCCCCAGTGGCGGCCGGCCAGCGACTTTTGCTTGTCGACGTCCTTCTTGCTGTACTTGGTGCGCACGCAATGCACCAGCAGGCGATGGTCGTTCACGCCGTAGGGCGTGCAGGTGACGAGCGTCACCTTGTCGGCGCCGGGCTCGATGGTCAATGACTCCATCTCCTCGGGCAGCACCACCTCGGAGTCAACCATCTTGTAGGCGAGCGTCTTGTTCATGGTGTGCAGCAGCACCAGGTCGCCGGGCTCCAGCGAATGGATGTCGTCGAACATACTCAGGTTGCGCATGCCCGAGTGCGCGGTGAGTACGCAATGCGTCGAGGTGCCGCCCACCGGCAGGCTCGTGCCCTCCAGGTGGCCGACGCCCGCCATAAGGACTTCCTCGCTCGTGCCGTGGTAGATGGGCATGCTCACGTCGATGGAGGGGATCTCGACCCAGCTCATCATGGGGTCACGGTCAAAGATAAGTTGCTGAGCGTAGGGCTCGATCTGGTCGGCGGGAAGCTCGGTGGCCTCGCCCGCCAGCTGCTCGTTAAAGGAGCGCGCCTGGAGCAGGATGCGCTCACGCTCCTCGGCAGACAGCGCGTCCACGGTGCTGGACACGGTGCTGATCTGGTTGAACACGCCCGAGGCCTCAAGCCGGTCCAAGATCCACGGCCAGGTCATAAGGCCCACGCCAATAAGGATGATGACGATGGTGATGAGCCGGTCGGCCCAGCGCGGCAGTCGCTTGCGGCGGCGCTTGGGCTTGGGCTGAGGCTTGGGCTGAGGGCTCGAGCCACCGTTGGCCGCAGCGTTATTGCTCTTCATATGTTTGGCGCCCTGCACCATCGCCGGTCACTCCTCTTCAACTCAAGTTGTCTAAACAAATAATAGCCGATTAGCGAGCTCATGCGCCGGACAACGCCGCTAGACTGCACCGTCCGGGCCACGTAACTCCACTCAACCAATCAAGCCATATGTTGCTTTCATCGTCTCGAGCAACTGCGCCATCGTTACGCCCGCAACCCCAATCTGTTTCAGATTGACGTCGCCCACCTCACAATCTTTAACAAACGCAAGCATATCGTCCTTCAGTTCTCCGCCTAGGTCGACACCTTCCGACTCGCCAAGCAATTGAGCAAGCCTCAGCGCATCGCGTTTATGCTTTTTTACCTTCCTCGAATCAACGTTCTCCCCCGCTTCCCTTCTAGCTTTTAGGTCGAGATACGCCTTCGCTTTGAACGGGACAATGTATTCCGTCCCCAGGACCGAAACGCCGCCTACGGTTCGAATTCCCTGAAGGAACAAACCGTAGTAAGCATCGTCCAACAAAATTGCCGAAAGACTGCTTATGTTTTCATCAACGTGAATTGGCGCCACATCAATCCCCTCACGACCCTTTAGAAAGTCGGGGCACTTCGCGAAGAGTTCAATCATATGGGGGTAACCCGGCCTCTTAGGCTCTGTAAACCGATAAAAACATGAGCCTTTGCCTTCGCCCCAGCCGCAGCGGTAACCGCCATCACGCACCAAAGTCCATATAGCTTCTGCCGTCTGAGGCAACCGGTCATCGGCGACAATTACCACATCAAAATCGTGAGTCGCCCTAAACGGAAGTCCCGCCTCCGCGAGCAAAATGTCGCATGCCGTGCCGCCGATAAGGGCATACGATCCTGCAGCTTCTTGCATATGCTGCTGAAATTCTTGAAGACCTTCTACAGCGCTTCTTGCCATGGATATTCCTTTCCAAACATGCGATTGACTTCGAGCTGAATTCGCTCATCGTCGATTGCCGCCAAAGATAGCGCAAGCGAAATGTCGTCAACACGGGAGGAGTCGGCAAACACGGGCGCATAGCGCCACACTTGGATCATCGCCGTCTCGTTATCCGGCAACTCCCCGTCTGCGACTTCGAGGTCGCTCAGTTGACGCCATGCACTTCTTAAGACGGCCTTTTGTTCCATACCCGGCGCAGCGAGCATCGAACGCGCAGCGAGCGCCGTCTCCCCGGCGTCAACAAGACGGTCAACCTGCGGTGTCTTCCTTGCAAAAAAGACCTTCGAGACAGGCGAGGAGAGCTCTGTCATGTGCTCGCTAAGCAGAAGATCAACGGCAACAGGGAGCACGACAACACGTCGCTCGCAACGCTCGCGCCTCGCGAGCCCCCTGTCAACAAGCTCGGTTATGGCCTCACTCGCGCGGCTTGCCGAAATCCCAAGCACGCGACAAAGGTCATAGGGGCGATATGGCTCCTGGGCTGCTCCCCAGATTGCGGCAGCCTGTGCGTTGGGTGACATCTTGGTCGCGTGATTGCGAAACCAGGCACCGCCCCTCTCCGTGCAGGCTGTGCCCATAAATGGAAGAAAAGCCTGTCTACCTGGGCAGACAAAGGGAATCCCTTGTGCGACCAATGCTTTGCGCTGACGTGCATCGGCATCAGGAAACGAAACGACAACAGGAGTTTCCGCGCGTAAGGCTAGCTGACTATAGACTCTCTTAGCCTCGGGAAGCCCGACGCCAGTAGGCAAACTTGCAAGCAAAAACGAAAAACCGTTTGCGTCAACAGCGCGGACCTCAATCGCCCGCAGATGCAACGGCAAGTGCGCGGATCCAGGCCAATTTTTGGTCTTGGCGGAGAGGCCTAGTGCTTCTTGCAAGTAGATTAGCGCTTCGTTCATTTCCATCGTTTTCGTTTGATTCCAGTTTATATTGGAACTATACATTATTTTCGGAATTAACGAGGTTCCGTTCGTGCCTAAGTCCGCATTTGAGTTTTCAAAATGTCCCGAATCGGCTGGGCGATTCGGGATACAATGTCAATAGAAAACGACGCACCCCGCGTAAATGTTTGGGAGCGCGGACGGCCTAGTTTTCAGCTTTTGTTAAATGCCCGGGATCCGACCCCCGGGCATTCTTATTTGCGCTTTCGGCGCAAATGCCGTCCACCGTCCGCACCGCGCGTGCGCCTACGGACCTTAAACCGAACCTCATACGAGTCAAGAAACGCGATGACGAACGTGCCCACCGCCGCGAGGGCGGCGAGCGCGTTAAGGAATTTCAGCATATGGTGACCTCCGATCGAGTCGTCGGCCGCCCGCGCACGGGATGCGTCGCAAGGATATTTTACTGCGAGTGTATGCACCCACGCCTGGTAAACGCGATTTTGACAAACATTTGTTCGATAGTTACCCACACGGTTCCCCGTCCAGAGGAGCCTGGCCGCATTGTCCGGGTTTGCTCGACGTGTTTGCGTTTTCAAAATATCCCGAATCAGCGGGGCGATTCGGGATACAATGTCAATAGGAAACGACGCATCCCGCGTAAATGAAAGAGAGCGCGGGCGGCCTAGTTTTCCGGTGTTGTTAAATGCCCGGGCCTCTAACCCCGGGCATTCTTATTTGCGCTTGTTGCGGCGCAAATGCCTTCCACCGTCCGCACCGCGCGAGCGCCTACGGACCTTAAACCGAACCTCATACGAGTCAAGAAACGCGATGACGGATGAGTCCGCATCGGACGGTGGAGGCTGCCTGTGTTGTCCAAAAAGAACGGGGCAAACTCCAGCGCGGAGTCTGCCCCGAAAAGAGAATGGCAAAGCAAGAACGTCGATGGACGAGAAAAGTGTCCGCAAGTCTCATGGCCATCACATCCCACCTGCCAAAGGGATGGGTGAGTGAGCGTTACTCCTGCTCGGACTCCTCAGCCTGCTTACGGCTGCGGATGAGGTGCGCCACGCCGATGCACAGCACCGCGCCGCCAGCGATCCAAGTGAAAGTCACGCCGTTGAGACCGGTGAGCGGGAGGCTGGAGCCCTTCTTGTTCTCGATGGTGACGGGGATCTTGGTCGTGGTCACTTTTTTATCAGTCTTAGGAATGGCCATGCTGGAATTGGACGTCACCTTGAGCTCTTCAAGCGTGCCGTCTGTATTGTATTCAGGCGCCACCGTGATTTCGAAGTCGGCAATGGTGTTGTAGCCCGCAGGTGTCTTGCTCTCAGAAATCAGATATGTGCCTGCAACAAGTCCGGGAATAGAGACCTTGTTGCCAGTCTCCGTAGTTTCAAACGTGTAAGCGTCATTTACGTCATTACTGAAGCTGCCGTCTTGCTTCAACCATTTTTCAACGCTTTTATCGGACCCTTCCTTAATCATTTTGACCGTAAAGCCAGCATCGAGTTTCGCAGACGAGTTATCCGGGTCGATCTTAGTGACATCGAAGCCGAAGACGTAATCAGCGACCTTCTTCGATTCGGAAGTGCCGGTGCCACTAGACATGGGATCGTTGGAGTAGACAAGCTTGACGTCGTTGGTGTTACCGGCGGCCGTGTATTCTGCCTTATCGGTCAGTTCTGCTTTATAGGTCACAACGACCTTAGAGTTGCCACTAAGCGTCACACCTACAGCTTTTGCAGCAGCCTTGAGGTCAGAGAAGGAGATCGTCAGGTCATGAGCACCAGTAGGGCTTCCAGAAGCGTCCTTAGTGTCCGCAAGGTTCACTTCATAACCATCTGAAGGCTGGATAGCAGTACCGTCAATTGTCACCTTAACGGTATCCTTGTTGGCCTTCAGTCCAGTAGAAAGATGATCCTGGAACGTATATTCGTACTTGGTGAAGGTGTCGATGTTGCTCGCAACGGAGCCAGTCAGTTTATATTCAACCTCCTCACCAATATACGAGTCACTCACGTTTCCCCATTTCGCGCCCTCAAAAACTGCCTTGTTGACGGTAGGAATGCTGGTCTTCTCGGCAACGGTCACGCTGCGACCGCCGACAACGGCGAAAATGGGCGAGGTACCCGTGTTCTTCTTTGCCGCTTCGGAAGTGCTAAGGGAAGACTCATCGGTCAGGAACAGGTAGTAACCCGTCTCGGGGGAATTTTTATCATCGGTAGGCACAGTGAAACTATCGCCTGCCGAGAACGAACTGCCCGTAGCTCCAACGTCCTTTTTAACAATAGCAGCAATCTTGTTGAGAAGGTGATCCTTATTAACAACAGTCTTAGCAGTAGTGCCGGTAACGTTCTTAGTCAACCAATCGGCCACGTCCTGGGCGGTAGTTTTATTAGGCAGCTTGGGATTAGAAGCCTCATACTTCGAATCCGCTTTAATAGCCGCGATGATGGCATTCTGAGTCTCAACGTTATCAAATGCCCACTTAACATTTGAAACGACCTTGTCCGTCTTGCCGGACTCGTCCACGACATCAGCCTTAAAGATCTGATATGCCTTGAACTGAGTGGATGCGTTGCCCTCCGACTGCGTGATGGTGATGCTGTTATTCGGAAGCGTCGTAGTGCCCTCAGCAAACGCCATACTCACCGGGGCCATGACGCCGCCGAAGCTCAGCGCTGCTGTGAGGCCGGCGGTTACTGCCAGGCGTGCGATGTTCTTGCTCATGCTCATCTTCTTTTCCTCTGCTTTCTGCTCGAATTCCATTTGATCTAAATCTGTCTGTCTGTGTCTTAGCATCTGCTTCGCTACGTCTCGCCCCGCTCTCTGTGGGGCTGCCAGCTACTCTTTATGGTTGCCACCTCCCCGCTTGACCAGGAGCGCGACCACGATGAGCGCGGCTCCGGCGACCGCTGCGGCGGCCGCGGCGTACATTGCCATATCGCCAGTCGAGGGCATAAAGCCTTCGGTGGTAATGCTAGGGGGTGTGCCGGTGGGCGTGTTGATGAGCGACGCCTCCAGGCTGCCCGTCGACCCGTCCGCGCTGTCGGCGCGCAGGGGCGACTCGGCCGTGATGGTGAGTTTGGGCCTGGCGGCGGCCACCTGGTCGACGTCCAGGCCCTCGGCCTTGACCGTCACGCAGCGCGTGCCCTCAAAGGCGGTGTAGCCCTTGGGCGCCTTGAGCTCGCGGACCTCCAGCTTGCCCGAGTCCACGCCCGAGACGGTCACGCGGCCGTCCTCGCCCGTGGTGACGGTGGCCTTGCCCTCCGCATCCCACGTGCCGTCGGCCGTCAGCGTGCAACCGCGGTCGTCGGTGATGCTCAGAACCGCCCCGGCAAGCGGCTTGTCGCCGTCGCTGCCGCGCTTGGTGAGCGCGAGATCCCAGGTGTAGGCGCACGCATCGTCGCTCGGCGTGCGGGTGAATCCGGCGTCGCCGGACTGGTCGGCAAAGGGAGAGCGCGGGTAGCGCAGGTAGACCTCGTTGGGGTTGCCCTTGGTAGCGCCCCTATTGCAGCTGGCCCCCAACGGCGCATCGTAGACAGCAACCACGCGGGCGCCCGCGGTGAAGGCGTCGACCCCGCCGAGCGCGGCGATGAGGTCGCCGGTGCGCACGGTGAAGGTCTTACCGTCGACCGCCACCTTGGTGGCGCACTGGGCCGTGATGTCGGTCCAGCCCTTCGCGGGCTCGGTGCCGACGCGGCCGTCCTTGTCGGTCTGGACCGCGTCGAAGCCGCCGTCCGCGCCCGCCGCCACGTACACGCGCATGCTCGCGGCGACCTTGGAGGGGTCGAGCCCCGCGCTCATGGTGTCGACGAACCGCACCGTATAGGTGTCGTAGGCCGTGAGGCCCGCCGGGACCGTGGCAGAGAGGCGCCAGTACAGGTCGTCGGCGACCGTGGCGTCGGCGGCCTTCTGCCAGGCGGCGGCGCTGTCCTCCAGCACGTGCTTGGCGACCTTGGGGGTCGCGGCCTTGGGCTTGACGGTGACGGCGCTGCCGCCAACCAGGGCCATGATCGGCGCGGTGCCGACCTCGCCCCGGGCGATGACGTCGTCGTCGGCGACGATGAGCCAGTAGCCGCAGGGCAGCTCGGCCGCCGTGCCCGCGTTAAGGGTCACGGGCACGGCGCCAGAGCTCTGGAGGGAACGAGCGAGCTGTGCGCTCAGCGCGCTCGTAAGGTGAGAATCGGTGTTGAGCCACTCGGCAGCTTCCTGCGCGGTGGTCTGGGATTTGGGCATGCCGGCGCTGTGCAGCACAGGCAGCGCGGCGTCGCGCACGGCGTCGCTTGCCCAGGTGAGGTCGGTGGCGATCTTGGCGTCGCTGTCGCCGTCGACGACGTTGGCGCTAAAGATCTGGTAGGCGTCGTAGCTGCTCGCCACGGTGCCGCTCACCGTGATGGAACCGGTCGAGGTCGGCGCGGCCTGCGCGGAAGCGGGGAACACAACCGCGCAGGTGCCGATCAGGAGGGCAAGCAGCGCAAACAAGATCGGGAAGGAGCAAACTTTCTTATTCACGACGCTTACCTCCCTTCGCATTCGCCTTACGACGAATGTGCATCCAGGCCGCAGCAGCGCAAAGCACCGCCGCGCCGGCAAGGTACGTCAGAGTGACGCCCGACATACCAGAAAGGGGCAAAGAGGTGGAGTAGGTGTTAGTGAAGGTGGGGTCATCGGTCTTGCGTTCGCCGTTGGCGTCGACCTCGTAGTAGGTCGGCGTGCAGGTCAGATGTCCTTTGTCGTCATCCGTTGCCGTCACCACAACCTTGAAGGTCTTGGTGTCGTTGACGTAGCCTTCGTGCTTGGTGCCATCCTTCTCGTCGGCGTCGCATTCACAGATGTAGTAGGTGACTGTTGCTTTGCCACCAGCGAGATCTTTGATACCAAGCGGGCCAATCGTCTGATTCTCAAACGTCACCGTTGCCTCATTGCCCGTCCCCTTACTAGTGTATTTGGTATCGAGCACCTGCTTGTTGCCACTGGCATCCTTGGTATACAGCTCGAACTTAAACTTCTTCATCTCGCCGCCGTCGACCTTCTTGGTCACCTGAGGTGTCCAAGTGCCTGAGGTCTGGTAGGGCGCAAGTTCGTTCGTAAACGCAGGGCTGGAGTTGTTGCCGATTGTTACGGTCGAAACGACGTCGGTGGCCGAATCCTCAGTCCAGCTATAGAAGTCAGCGCCACAGTTAATGAAGTCCGCCGCGCCCTCCTTTTTTACGGATACTGTGGAAGCGTCCTTATTAACTGCATAACGATTAATATGGATTCCCAAGAGGTCGGTCCAGTTAACTGGTGTCGTACCAACCTTTATATGTATTTTGTAAATGGCCTTATCAAAGGTCGTACCTTCCTCTTTGATAGGGACTTCAACAAGGTAGAGGTCGTAATCGCCCGACTGGTAGTTCGCGCCCGTGTCGATGAGAATCTCTCCGTTTTCATTGACAGGAACCACCGGTTTCGCCTCACATCCGTTTTCGTTAAGCGTGCCGTCATTATTCCAGTATGGTGCCTTGTTTGGATCGGCAGGTGCGCCCAACAGCTTAAACTGATAGTTGTGACCCGAAAGACCTTGCTCTTTGCCGTCCTTCATAAGGACTTTATTTGCCTTGACTTTGATTGCAGGATACACGTTCAGAGCCTTGACCTCGCCAACGACAAGATCGCCGTTGGTCATGATGCCGCCACCGTGGGTGTAGGAGTAGTTACCGCTGATGATGGTCGTAGCCTCTGCCTGCGCCTTATCCTTGGCATAGGGTGTCGGATTAGCCTTAAGGCCGAACATGTACTTAGCCTCGGCACCGCCGTTTGGGTCGATGGTAACCGGATTTCCGTCGCAAGTGCCCTGCCAGCCAGCCGATTCGCCGCCCAGCATCTTGCCAAGAACGACAGCGATTGTCTTATCCGCGCCATTCTTATTACGGACCAAGAAGAAATCCTCATGGCCGGAATTTTGGAAGAAATGAGTAACGTAATTTACTTCATCGCGGTCTTCAGTTTTGTTGTCGCCGCCAGCGGAATAATGATATGCTGGATGTTTATGTTCATTTTGATCAACGTCTGGCAGCTTTTTGCCATCTTGATCAACGTTATCTGTGTTGTCATAAATAGCAGCGCCATTTGAGTGCGAAACGATTGTCTCGCCCGTAGGACAAGCACCAACGCCACCGCCCCAGCCACCGGCGCGATTATTAGTGATCAGCGTCTTGAAAATATTGAGCCTGCCGCCCTTCTGAACAAAGACACCGCCACCGCCCCAGTCGCCGCCACGTTTGCCGCCACTCTCACAAACTACGCCCGTCATAGTCTTGTTATTCGTGATATAAATCTTGCTATTGGGGGTAGCTTCAATTTTCGCCTGCATACCAGGGCTGTTGCCGCCAGCGATACGCAAACCGCCGCCCTCGCCGTTAAGAGATTCGTTGCCCGCAATCGTGCCACCTGTCATGGTAAACTGAATCTTTTTGTCCCAGAAACCGGCATAAATACCGCCGCCTGCTTCTTTGGAGTAGTTAGCTGTAACGGAGCCGCCCTCCATGGTTAGTGTGCCGCCGTCAACAGATGCAATGCCACCGCCGCCAAGCAGGCCCTTGTTATAAATGTTCGAGTCGTTGATATACGAATCAACACTGTTGTTTGTGATGTTGGCCGAACCACTGATGTTAACGTTGGCGCCTTTGGTAAAGACACCGCCGCCATAGCCATTGTTGGGACTCCCGCCTTCGTTATAGACGTTGCCATACGTGGCGTTGCCCGAAATGACTCCACCAGAAAGATTCAGCTTGGCGCCCAGGTTAGCATAGATGCCGCCGCCAGAAGCAGCCTTGTTTGCAGCGATTACGCCGCCGGTCATGTTAAGCGAGGCATTTGCGCCCGTCACGCACAGGCCACCGCCCCATCCGCCATTGTCACAGTTACCACCCGCGATATATCCGCCTGAGATGTTAACGGTGCCTGAAGCTTTGATTACCTGACCGTATTGTTTTAAACTTGCGGCAGTGGTGATCATGCCACCCTTGAGATTGAGCACGCAGCCCTCATTAACGTTAATAACGTTTTCAACAGAACCATTATCTGATGCAGCATCAATCGCACCGAAGCCAGTCAGGACATGCTTGGTTGTAGTTTCGGTAGTACCGAACCCGTTTTCCGTTGGCTCACTCACGGTCTCGAAGTAAGTAAGACTCTTAGGAGTGCCCTTATTAGAGCCGCTTCCCCTTTCCCACTCTATACTCGCAGGCTGACCCGCCGACGTATTGGCCGTATCGACCGGACTTGGTGCATCTTTTGTTGTTTGGCCTAAATCCTCGATAGTAAGCGTGGCGTTGTTCTGAACCACGATGAACGACCCCACCGAACCGGGACCGTGATAGAGCATGTTGCCGTTAAGATCGATGGTGGTGTTTGCGGTGATGGTGATCTGGCTATCTGACCAGGATTTACCACTCAAACGATACTTGCCGCCACCAACGAATGCATTAGCAACATTACCTTCTACCTTTTTATAGTCTTCGGTACTGACGGGAGCGATAGCGTTTTCGTCGCTATTTTCATTATCGGAAGGCTGTGCGTCGAAAGGTTGCTCGGCACCCTTGACTTCCGCGCCATCAGCAGTCGAGTCTGCTGCGACGGTGTCCTCGCTCGCATCATTCCCGGCATCGTCACTATCCTGCTTTTCGGTATCCCCGTTGTTGGTGTTGCCTACATCAGTAGACTCACTTGAGGAACCCCCCCCCATCACAGTTTCCTCGGTAGGAACCGTCTGGGCATCGTTGGCAATGGCCTGCGAGATCGGGGGCATGACGAGCGACAGTACCAGGCTCAACACGGAGGCTCCGCACAAAACGCCTGCCAGGACACGGCGCGTCGCTTTTTTACTCTGCTTAGATTTGTCTGAATTCGCTTTCATCGATGTCTCCTCCCCAAGAGACCGCGATCTTGCTCTTTCACTATCAAACGTATCTGCGCAATCTGTAATTGCGCTCGCGTAGTAATACTATTGTAACTATTGTTTAAACATCCGAGCAACAAAACCGATAATTTTGTAGCAAGTTCTCAATTCCCTTGACATTTACTCAGATTTACCTTCGTTTATTCGCTATCTATTATTTGTTTCTGCTGGTAATTTAGTTGCCTATTATTTTTTAATGGCATTAGATTTATTTGCACAACATTTTGCTCAAGAGCGAACATCCTGTGAACGGTCGAAAATCGACCGTGAACGGTAGGTCATTAACCGGGAGGAATAGACTATCAAATTGATGGGAATATCTTTAACACATCGGTGGTTAGAAGCATGATGTTCAGACAACGTTATTTGAATTTTCGCGCAGATTTTAGGTATCAATTCACCCAAATCGCCAGAGGCCACCGCAAAGGAGCCTGCCCCCTTTGCGGTGGTTCTCCCCCCCCCGGCGCTATAGCAGATGTTCTTCGATAAAGATCGCGATGCCGTCTTTGTCGTTGCTGGCCGTTACAAAATCGGCGGCGGCACGGGTGGCATCGCTGCCGTTTGCCATGGCCACGCCCACGCCGGCGTCAGCCACCATGCAGGTGTCGTTGTCCGCATCGCCAAACACGCAGATGTTCTGGAGCTCCATGTCGTTGAGCTCCGCCACGCGCACAAGGCCGCGCGTCTTGGACACGCGCGGATCCATGAACTCGTAGAGCCGCTGCGTGGTTTGCAGAGCCGCCGCCTTAACAGTGTCATCGGCAAACGTCGACGCCCGCTCAATCACCCGCGGCATTACCTCGGGCGCCATGGTAAACATCACCTTGGGCTGCGGCTCGCGCAAGAACTCGGCAAAATCGACCACCTGGTAGGGCACACCATCGACGCGCGACAGGTGCTCGACGCACGCGTTGCTCTCGGGCACGTAGAACACGCCGTCTCGGGGGCAGACGGGTGTTGCCGGAAGGTCCGCCATGTGTTTGCAGATGCGCGCGATGGTCTCGCCCGGCAGCGGATAGCTCAGCTCGTTGATGTCGTGCGCGCGGTCGATGACCTCGGCGCCACCGCAGCCCACCATCACGTCTACCAGGCCTTCGATGCCCCAGAGCTCGTACATGGCCTCGGTCGCGTGGGCGTCGCGCCCGGTGCACAGGCCAAAGAGCACGCCGCGCTCGCGCAGGGCGCGGATCGCCGCCACGGTGCGCGGGGACACCGTGTGCTGGCTCGTGAGCAGCGTGCCGTCGATATCGCAGAACACGGCTTTGATGTGACTGAAGGTGGTGTCCATGGGGGCCTTTCTGGGTTGTGCGGCGGTGTGGGGTGTATTCGTGAACGGCGTACATGGTATACCAAGGCGCGGGCGCGGCCCGTCAAAGCAAAAACCACCACAAAGGTGTCTGGCCCCTTTGTGGTGGCCGGACTCGCAGGATGGCCTGGCCCGGGGCGCAAACCATCACAACATTCGACGTTTTTCGGCAAAACCGCGATTTTCATCGAATGTTGTGATGGTTTTTACTGCTTTGCGGCACGATCCAAATGCCGGCGTCCAAACAGCAGCAGCGCCGCGGGAACCGCCGTCACGACCATGCCCGCCCCTACGAGCGTCTGCTGCACGCCAAATGTCGCCGCCAGCCACGGGGCAATCGCCAGCGGCGCCACGCCGGCGAACATATTGCCAAAGCCCATGACCGAGTTCACGCGACCGAGCTGCTCGAGCGGGGCCGTCGTTTGCACGATCGTGTTGTGGAGCGGGTTGACGACACCCCAGGCCACGCCCAGGGCAATCTGTCCGACGAGGGCTACGCCCACGTACGGTGTCCCCACGTAGAGCAGGCTTCCCAGGCCTACGGACATAAGTGCCACGAGCAGCGTTTTAAGGCTGACGAAGCGCGGCGGCAAGCGGAGCGCGGCCACAGCGCCCAGCACCGCGCCCACACCGCTGGCCGACGAGAGCCAGCCCATCCATTCGACACCGACGTGCAGAACATCACGGTAGAAGAACGACTCCAGCGGGTCGAAGGCGCCATAGCCAAAGTTCGAAAGGAAAATAATGCAGAACAGTAGGGCGAGGACGCTGTTGGTAAAGACCGTCTTGATGCTGGTCGCGAAGGTGACGCGAGAAGATGTGTTGGGGTCGGGACTTTGGCTGGCCTTATCCGACGTGATGTCGCCGATTACGGGTTTGCCTTCGTGTGTGGCGGCCTGACCTGCACTTTGCCTAAAGCCCCAACCGGCGGCGAGCGCCAGTACGGTAAAGATCATCATGAGCACAAACACCGCGCGCGACGATGCAGCCGCCGCGACAAAGCCGCCCAATGTGGGGCCAACGATGATACTCACGTTTGAGAGCATGGCGATGGCGGAGTTGATGTCTTTGAGCTCAACGGGGTCGTCGGTGAGATACGCCGGATAGGACGTGGCGATGGGCTGGGCGAATCCCATCACAAAGCCCAGGAGCACCGCGCCGGCAAGGACTGTTCCGGTCGCGCTGCCAAAAACGAGGATCGCCGCGCCAGTTGCGAGAGCGCCGATGATGCTCAGCAAGAAATGGCGGCGCGGGCCCCAGGCGTCGAGCGCCGCGCCACCCGCAAAGGATCCCAGGATTACAAAAACATTCATAAACAGGACGGCCAACGATGTCGCCACGACCGAGGCATCGTCCGCATAGGTGAGCGTTCCGATAACGCCGATAAAGTAGCTGGTCTGAAAACCGGTGTAGATGAGAAAGCGCATCGCCACCAGGCGCTTGGCCTGCACGGACAGCGATGATTGAGGCTTTGAGAAAAGAGAGGCGAGCATGGAGACTCCTTGTTTCATACGAATACGGGCGGTGGGCATTCGCCACCGTCTATCGAATCAATCAATCCGCATGAAACATTAAGGACGCATCAGACCCCTTCTCTCCGTTTTCCGCCCGTCATGAACTACTTGGTAGATTGTAAGGCATGTCCCGCACATCTACCAAAGCAAAAACCACCACAAAGGTGCCTGGCCCCTTTGTGGTGGAAATGACGTTTGCCCAGATAAAACCTGCCAAAATAAACCTGTCCCTTTTTGGCATGTTATGGCAGCGCAGCGAGCCGGTTCCAAGTGCCCCAGGTCGCCCCGAAAGAGGAGCGACGCGTACTTTGGTACGCGAGCGACGGCTTGAGGGGCGAGACGGGGTGCTTGGGGCCGGCGCAGCGTCAAGCCTGAAGGTGGTCTTGGATGAGGTCGCAGATGGCTCGGGCGTCGTTGATGTTGATGGCTCGGGTTGCAAAGCCGGCATCAAATGCCTGGCGTGCCAGGGCTTCGTTGCAGGCAAGGGCCAGCGTGTGACCGTCGACCAGGTCGAGCGAGCTCTTGCCGCGCAGACGGTCGACACCGGAGCGCGCGACCACGATATTGTCGAAGCCCTCGGTCTTGTAACCCTCGATGATCACCACGTCGACATCGTTGTAGCGCGACAGCAGCTCGCGCGCGGGCATCTCGTCCTCCTCGCGCGTGTCGGCGTACTCCGCCCAGCGCGTGGCGCAGATGAGGCCCACGTGTTTGGATCCGGCCTGGTGATGGCGCCAGGTGTCCTTAGCAGGCACATCGATATCAAAGCCGTGATGCCCATGATGCTTGAGCGAACCCACGCGCAGGCCGCGGCGGGTGAGCTCGGCAATGACCTTCTCGACAAGCGTGGTCTTGCCCGAGTTCTGGTAGCCGATAAACGCGATCGCGGGGACGGCCGGTGTCGGAGCTGCAGGCGCGACGGCGACGGGTGCGCTCGCGGGCGCGGCACCGTCAGCGGCCACGGCCTCAACGGCAGCGGCCTGACGCTCTGCGCGATCCCATATGCCCGAGCGGCCGCCCTCCTTGTGCAGCAGGCGCACGTCGACGATCTCCATGCCGCGATCGACCGCCTTGCACATGTCATAGATGGTCAGACACGCGGCACTCGCGCCGGTCAGGGCCTCCATCTCAATACCCGTCTTGCCCGTCACGCCGGCCGTAACCAGTACGTGAAAGCCAACCTGCCCGTCCGCGCGCGCCGGCGCCCAGCCCTCGGGCACGTCATCGGCCGGCGTCCCCGCCGCAGCGATGGGCTCGATATCGCACTTGCTCTTGGTAATGAGCAACGGGTGGCACATGGGGATAATGTCGCTCGTGCGCTTGATGGCCATAATGCCCGCCACGCGCGCGCAGGCAAGCACGTCGCCCTTTTTGGCGCGGTCCTGCAGCACCATAGCCTGCGTCTCGGGATGCATGAGGATGGCGCCCTCGGCGATGGCGATGCGATGGGTCTCGGCCTTGTCGGACACGTCGACCATGCGCACCTCGCCCTTGGCGTCCACGTGCGTCAGCTCGTCACGACGGGCGTCGCGGGCGGGCTCGGTGGCAGCACCGGCAGTCGGCTGCGCGGACGCGTCGGCGCTGCCAGCATTCGCCGCAGCCGTGACTTTGTGGGCAGACATCGCGGCCCTGCGAGCGGCCTTGGTGGCATCGGCGTACCTGCTCTTGGCCATATGATCATCCTCCGATTTGGGACATAAATCGTTGCGTGCCCTCAATTATCGCGTGTTCCTGCGGTTTGTGGGCCACGGCATCGCGCCAAATCGAAAGTACCTGCATATCATCACCACGGCGCAGCGCTTCACGCACCGAATACTCGGCATCGCTAAACAGGCACGGACGCACGTTGCCATCGGCCGTCAGGCGCAGACGGTTGCAATTCGCACAAAAATGATTGGACATGGCGCTAATAAAGCCAACCGTTCCCGCCGCGCCCGTAAAGTGCCAATAGCGCGCAGGGCCCGCGCCGGCAGGAGCGTCGTTGATGTCGAGCGGCTCGAGCTCGCCCAGTCCCGTCGCGGCGGCCCCGGCATTGATGCGCACCCGCAGCTCGTCGCTCGGCACGGTGTCGCTCGCGTCCCACAACTCGGGATTGAGTGTGGGCGCGTGAGGGTCTACGGCACAATGCGAGCTCGTATGTTCGTCGCCGATGGGCATGTATTCGATAAAGCGCAGGTGGATGGGGCGGTCAAGCGTGAGCCGCGCGAGGGCCGCCACATCCTGGTTGAGCCGGCGCACAACAACGCAGTTGACCTTAACGGGCTCAAAGCCCCAAGCCAGCGCCGCGTCGATGCCAGCCATGGTCTGCTCGAGTCGACCCAGGCGCGTGATCTTTCCAAACAGCGAGGGGTCGAGCGTATCGAGTGAGATGTTGACGCGGTTAAGCCCGGCATCTTTGAGCTGCGGTGCCAGCTTGGGCAGCAGGGCGCCGTTGGTGGTGAGCGAGATGTCCTCGATCTGCGGAATCGCGCGGATGTCGCGAATGAGCGGGATGATGCGGCGGCTGACCAGCGGCTCGCCGCCCGTCAGGCGTACGCGGCGAATGCCCTCCCCCGCCACCAGGCGCACAAAGCGGGCGATCTCCTCGGCGCTGAGCAGCTCGTCGTGCGCGCGGGGTGCCACGCCATCGGCCGGCATGCAATAGATGCAGCGGAAATTGCACTTGTCGGTAACGGCAATGCGCAGGTAGTTGATGTCGCGGCCAAAACCGTCATGTTGCACGTGCCCGTCCACGCAGCCCTCCCCTCACGCGGCGTTTTATTCTTCGGAAAACATAATACCCCACGAGAGAATCATGCCAACACCCGTACGACAGGACAGGCCACTTCGAGCAAGACCGGCCTCCCAAGCCCATCCTCAGCACGCAAACCATCACAACATTCGATGCTTTTCTCGTTTTTGGCAAAAAACGTCGAATGTTGTGATGGTCTGCCTGCCCACGGCACCCCGTAGAAGGACCAAAGCGCCCCTAAAGGCTGCCGTCCCAGTGCCGAATCACGAATTCTCGCAGGTCGTTTTGACGTTTCTGGAACGCTTCGCTTCGGTCGCACTTGAGGCCCATAGCGAGCGCGATGGCGTTCATCGCCCGATGCAATTGCAGCTGATGGGCAAACTGAGTCCCGGTGAGGACGATCATGCTAAAGCCCAGCGCGCTCAGCACGGTCATACGCTCCGCATCCGACGCGCTGCGCTGTTTATCAAGATGGTCCGAGCCGTTGTATTCAATCCCCGTACCGCTCGCAGGCGCATATACGTCAATCTCGAAATACCCGGACTTTGCGAGATACTTGAACTCGTTGGGAACATCGACCCGATGGTTGAGCTCGATCTTGGTGTATCCCAGCCCGCCCTGGGAACGTTTTGCTACGACCATGATTGCGGTGGCCGTCTCCATGGGCGACCGCGCTCCATCGTGCACGCGCTTGAGCACGGCGGCCGCGCGTATAGCCCCCTGACGAGATCGGTTCTCATTGCAATAGGCAATCAAGTCGGCAACGGTATACCTCTGCCCCATCTCGATATAATCGCCTGTCGACAGATGATTCAAATGGTATCGGGCGCAGATTTCGTAGCCATATTCCAGCTGCTCGGGCTCACTCATCCACGAACCCGCTTGGACAAAGCACATGACCTCATCAACCACCAGAAGGCCCTCTGCCACCTCGATAAGATGGTCTGAAGGTACCGGCGCCCCAAACACGTGGCATCTAAATCCAGCCGGCGTCGAGCGCTCAAAATCGAAGTTGACGAGCGTGTCGATATGATCGAGCTCTTCTCGTGGAATACCAAGCGAAACCAGATAGTCGGTAACAATCCCGACAGCCGTTGAAGCCCTCAGCCCCTTAGCATCGAGTCCCAATTTGGGCAGGCTCGCGGTCGGCTCCGCCTCGTTGGCAAGCGAGTCCTCATCGTATAGGCTGCTTGCTCGCAAGAGCGGCTCGGACGGGCGCGCCACGTTGTGGTACAGCCAGGCAGTCTTATGGGACAGGACGATCGGCAGGTCCATGAGCCCTCCAATGGAGTCGGATAACCAACCTTATTCCCCTGCCCGCGGGTCCGCACACCTTCGTGCGCAAGAAAGCGATTCCACCCGGTCGAGTGGCAGAAATACCATCACAACATTCGATGCTTTTCCCGATTTTGGCGAAAAACGTCGAATGTTGTGATGGTTTGAGGCGAGGTGAGGGGCACGGAAGGGTCAAAGCATCATGCTCGAACGGGTTAATCCAACTCTTTTAAGCCATGCGCCAGCTGCCAGTACTCGCCGTGCTGGGCGAGCAGCTCTTCGTGCGTGCCGCGCTCGATGATGCGGCCGTGTTCGAGGACCATGATGGCATCGGCGTCGCGGACGGTGGACAGGCGGTGCGCGATCATAAAGGTGGTGCGTCCGCGCATGATGCGGTCCATACCGCGCTCGATGAGCTTTTCGGTACGCGTGTCAATGGAGCTCGTGGCCTCGTCCAGGATGAGCACCGGCGGGTCGGCCACGGCCACGCGCGCGATGGCGAGCAGTTGGCGCTGGCCCTGTGACAGGTTAGCGCCGTCGGCCGTAACCGGTGTGTCGTACCCTCTAGGCAGGCGGCGGATAAACGAGTCGGCGCAGGCGGCCTCGGCAGCGGCGCGCACTTCCTCGTCGGTCGCGTCGAGCTTGCCAAAGCGGATGTTCTGCGCAATGGTGCCGCTAAACAGGTGCGTGTCCTGCAGCACAATGCCGAGCGACCCGCGCAGGCTGGCCTTGGCAATGTGCTTGACGTCGATGCCGTCGTACGTGATCTCGCCGTCATCGACCTCGTAGAAGCGGTTGATGAGGTTAGTGATGGTCGTCTTTCCGGCGCCCGTCGAGCCAACAAAGGCGATCTTTTGCCCCGGCTTGGCGAACAGGTTGAGATCTGTGAGCACACGCGTGCCCGGCACGTAGGAAAAGTCCACGGCATGGAAGCGCACGTCGCCGGCGAGCGGGACCAGACCGGTAACAAGCTCGGTACCATCGGCCGCCACCGCACGACCCGATTCATCAACGGCGGCCACGTCGTGCAGATGCCCGTACGTGCCCACACCCTGGCCCTCGGGAATCTTCCACGCCCACGCCGCGTCGCCCGTCTGCACCAGCTCCACGCAGCCCTCGTCCACCTCGGGCTTAAGGTCCATAGCGGCAAACAGGCGCTCGGCACCGGCCAGCGCGTTGAGTAGGAAGTTGCCCAACTGCGTGAACTGATTGATGGGCATGGCCGCCTGGCGCACAAAGACCAGGTAGCTCGCGAGTGCACCCACGTCGGCAAGTCCCTTGATGCAGAGCATGCCGCCCGCCACGGCAACGATGGCGTAGTTGACGTAGCCGATCACCACGGTCATGGGCACCATTGAGTTGGCGTAGGCCTGTGCGACGCCACCGGTACGGCGCAGCTCCTGGTTGCGCGTGTCAAAACCGGCAACATTGGCCTGCTCGTGGTTAAAGACCTTAATGACCTTTTGGCCCGAGACCATCTCCTCGACGTATCCGTCCAAGTCGCCGAGCGATGCCTGCTGGGCGGCAAAAAAGCGCTTGGAGCGGGCACCCGAGTAGCGCGCGTACAGCACAATGGCAACATCGCACGCGAGCGTGATAATCGTGAGCTGCCAGTTAAGAATGATGAGCATGGCTGTGGTGCCGATCACCTGAATGGTCGCCTGAATCACGTTGGCAAAGCTGTTGTTGAGTGCCTCGGAGACCGTGTCGACGTCGTTGGTGAAGAAGCTCATGATGTCGCCCGAGCGCGTACTGTCAAAGTAACTGAGCGGCAGCGTCTGGATGTGCGCGAACAAGTCGCGGCGAATATCGGACACCACGCGCTGGGCCGCGCGCACCATGATCTGCGAGTAACCCAAGGCCGAGAGCACGCCCGCGGCGTAGATGACGGCCGTAAAGAGAACCTGCTTGGTGAGCAGCTCCTCCCCACCCGCGGCCAGGCCGTTGACGATGGGGCGCACCATATAGGTGCCGGCAAGACTCGCGATGGCGGCGACGGAGGCCAGCACACCAACCACCAGCAGCGAGAACTTGGCATGCCCCATGTAGGAGAGCAAGCGGCGGAGCGTTCGACGCAGATTGGCCGGACGAGCCTGAGCGGAAGTCTTAGGCATGGCGCTCATCTCCTTTCGCCGCCTGGAATGATCCGCCGGGGACAGAGGAAAACGGATCACCTTGAACGTCTTCGCTGCCGCCGTCGCCCTCTGCATCGCTCGCATCACCCGCGAACTCCATCTGCGAGGCGTAAATCTCCTGGTAGATGTTGTCACCTGCCAGCAACTCCTCATGCGTGCCCACGCCGTGAATGCGGCCGTCATCCAGCACCACGATGCGGTCGGCATCCATCACGCTTGCGATACGCTGGGCGATGATGATCACCGTCGTGTCGGGAATCTGGGCGATATGCTCGCGGATCTTGGCGTCGGTCGCCATATCGACCGCACTGGTCGAGTCGTCAAAAATGAGCACGCGCGGATGCTTGAGCAGCGTACGCGCGATGCACAGTCGCTGCTTCTGGCCGCCCGAAACGCCGGCGCCACCCTGGCCCAACTCACCGTCGAGCCCGCCGATGCGGCCCAGGAACTCGTCCACGCACGCCGCACGGCAGGCACTCAGCAGCTCCTCGTCGGTGGCATCGGGCGCGCCCCACTGCAGGTTCTCGCGCACGGCGCCCGTAAACAGCACGTTCTTTTGCAGCACAATGCCCACCGCATCGCGTAGGGCAACCAGGTCGTAGTCGCGCACGTCGCGCCCGCCCACGAGCACGGCGCCCTCGGTCGCGTCGTACAGGCGCGCGATGAGCTGCACGAGCGAGCTCTTGCCCGAGCCCGTGCCGCCGAGCACGCCCACCGTGGAGCCCGGCTCGATGCGAAGGTCGATATGCTCGAGCACGTCCTCGACAGCATCCGCGCGGTACTTAAACGACACATCGCGGAACTCGACACTTCCGTCGACAACTTCGCACACAGCCGCGTCTGCCGCGGGCGCCTCGGTAAGCGAGCGCTCATCGAGGACGTGCGAGATGCGCTCCACACTGGCGAGTGCGCGCGTAAGCAGCAAAAATACGTTGGAGATCATCATGAGCGAGTTCATAATCAGCAGGACGTAGCTCATAAAGCCCGTGAGTGAGCCCACGCCCAGCTCGCCGGCGAGAATCATGCGTCCGCCGATCCACAGGATAGAAAGCGCGGCCACGTACATCGACAGCTGAAACACCGGCAGGTTGAGCACGGCATTGCCGAACGTCTTCGTCGCCGTATGCGCGAGCTCGGTATTGACGGTGTCGAACTTGGCCTCCTCGTGCTCGGCGCGCACATACGCCTTGACGGCGCGCACGGCAGTGAGGTCCTCCTGCACCACGCCGTTGAGGTGGTCCATCGAGGTCTGGAGCTGACAGTAGAGTGGGCTCACGCGGTAGGTGATAACGCCCAGCACGATTGCCAGCACAGGCAGGATAATCGCAAAGACGGTGGCGAGCGAGCGCGACAGCGCCAGCGCGTAGATAAGGCCGACAACGAGCGTCACCGGGCCGCGCACCATGGGGCGAAAGCCATTACCGATGGCATTTTGGATGACGGTAATATCGGTGGTCATGCGAGTGACGAGCGAGCTGGCATCGTAGTTATCCAGGTTGCCAAAAGCGAGCGTCTGAATCTTGCAATACTCCGCCTCGCGCAGGTTGGCGCCCAAGCCCGAGGCCACGCGAGCGGATGTGCGGGCATAGCCCAAGCCCAATACCAGCGAAAACGCCGCACACACCAACATGTACGCGCCTTGCAGCAGCATGTAGTTGATGTCGCCCGCAGGCACGCCCACGTCGATGATGTTCGCCATGATAACCGGGATAAACAGCTCGAGCGCCGTCTCGGCCGTCACAAAGAGCACGCCGAGTATGGCGTCGCGACGGTATTCCCCCAAGTAGGAAAACAGGATCTTGAGATTGCGCACGCAGGTTCATCCCCCATCAAACGTTGTTCGCAAACGCACGTATTATTGCGCAACAGGCGATGGTGTCAAGTGACGCGAAACCGATTTCTGCAAGGCTAACGAACATGCCAAACAAGCATAGTGCGCATCTGTATTCAGTTGGAAATAATCGTGGGCCTCACTTTTTTCACCCCACTGCCAACTCAAACCTTGACTCTACAATCGTTGTAGGGTTTTCACTACACTGGTAGCTAAACGAACCAAGTCAGAAAGTGCCCCGCCCATGGAACACGACCTCACACGCGGTAATGTCCTTAAGACCATTGCGGTCTTTGCCCTGCCCTATATGCTCTCGTACTTTTTGCAGATGCTCTACGGCATGGCCGACCTGTACATGATGGGGCAGTTTAGCGGCGCCGCCGGCATCACCGCCGTGGGCAATGGCGCGCAGACGCTCTATATCATTACCGTGACGCTTGTGGGCCTGGCCATGGGAACGACGGTCATCGTCGGCCACGCCGTGGGCTCGCGCCGGTTTGACCGCGCCGAGACCGCCATCGGCAACACCATCACGCTGTTTATGGGTGTCTCGGTGGTGCTGGCTGTTGTCCTGCTTGCACTGTGCCCGCAGATCGTGGCACTCATTGGCACGCCGGCCGAGGCAGTCGAAGGAACCGCCGCCTACCTACGCATCTGTTTTGTCGGCATTCCGTTTATCGCCGCATACAACATCCTCTCGGCCATCTTTCGCGGCCTGGGCGATTCGCGCTCGCCTATGTACGTGATCGGCGTGGCATGCATCATCAACATCGCGCTCGACTTTCTGTTTATCGGCCACATGGGGCTCGGCCCCGTGGGCGCGGCGCTCGGCACGGTAACCGCGCAGACGGCCAGCGTTGCGCTCGCGCTCGTGTGGCTTAAGAGCCGCCGTACGAACATCCACGTTAAGCGCAGCGACCTGCGCCCCCAGCCCGAGGTGCTCGGCAGCATTCTTAAGATCGGCGTGCCCGTGGCCGTGCAGGACGGCTGCATCCAGGTGGCGTTTATGTTCATCACCGTCATCGCCAACCACCGCGGCCTGGTCGACGCTGCCGCCGTGGGCCTAGTCGAAAAGATGATCAGCTTTTTGTTCATTGTGCCGAGTTCCATGGGCGCCACCGTCAGCGCACTCACGGCGCAAAACGCCGGCGCGGGCAAGGGCGACCGCGCACGTCAGGTGCTCAAGGATGCCATGACCATCTCGGTGGTGTACGGCTGCCTGATCACGGTGCTGATGTGGCTGGTGGCGCCGGCGTTTATCGGCTTTTTTGCCAAGGACGCTGCGGTAGTCGCCGCCGGTACCGGCTATATGCGCAGCTACATTTTCGACGCGATTTTTGCCGGCATCCACATTTGCTTTAGCGGCTTTTTCGCTGCATACGGCAAGAGCTACATCGGCTTTGCGCACAACGTGCTGGCCGTGGCGCTCATTCGCGTGCCCGGCGCGTGGCTGCTGTCGAACGCCTATTCCGATACGTTGTTTCCCATGGGCATCGCCTCGCCGTGCGGTTCGATTTTGTCGGCAGTCATTTGCGTGATGGCATTCACCGTACTCAACCGCCGCGGGGCTTTTGACAAGTTGACAGCGTAGCGGGGCAACGCGAAATCGCCCTTATCGACGACATCATCAGCGACGACCCTGCGACCTATGTGACGCAGATCACGGTGCCGGTTGCCCCGTCCAAATAAGAACCGCCCGGAAGGCATCATGCTTTCCGGGCGGTTCTTCGATTAGGCTATCAACGCGCTAAGCCTGGGGCACCTGACCAGTCGCCAAGATCTGCTCGAGTGCGTCCTCGTCCAGCACGGGTACACCCAGCTGCTCGGCTTTGGTGAGCTTGGAGCCCGCTTTGGGGCCGGCGACCAGATAGCTCGTCTTCTTTGAAACACTGCCCGAAACCTTGGCGCCGAGTACCTTGAGCGCCGCACCCGCCTCGTCGCGTGTGCGATTGACGAGCGTGCCGGTGAGCACGAAGGTCAGACCCGCGAGTGGCTGTGCGTCGGCAAGCTCGCCTGCCACGCCAGCGTCGGCTGCGGCTTGCGCGTGCGCGGCACCCAAGTCGACCTCGAGCGACAGGCCCGCCTGGCGCAGGCGCTCCAGCACGGCGAGGTTTTCGGGCACGGCCAGGAACTGCTTGACGCTCGCCGCAATCTTGGGACCGATGCCCTCGCACTCGGCGATGTCCTCTTCGCTCGCCAAGATGAGCTTGTCAATCGACAGGAATCGCTCGGCGATGACCTCGCCCACACTCTTGCCCACGTGGCGGATGCCCAGGGCAAACAGCACGCGACCGAGCGGCTGGCTCTTGGACTTGTTGAGCTCGGCGATGATTTTCTCGGCCGTCTTGAGGCCTACCGGAATGGGGTCGCCCTTCTTGACGCCCTTTTTGCTGTTGGAGCTGGCATAAGTGCGCCCCGTGTCCAGGCCGGCGATGTCGTCGACTGTGAGCTGGTAGAAGTCCGCGACATCGTGGATCAGCCCGGCGGCGATCATCTTGTCGACGATCTCGTCGCCCAGGCCATCAACGTCCATGCAGCCGCGGCTCACCCAGTGGAGCAGGCGCTCCTTGAGCTGCGCGGGGCAGTCGATGGAAACGCAACGGTAGGCGACCTCACCGTCCTCGTGGACCACGGGGCTACCGCACACGGGGCAGACCTCGGGCATGTACCAGTCAACCGAATCGGCCGGGCGCTTATCGAGCACCGGGCCCACGACCTCGGGGATCACGTCGCCCGCCTTGTGCACGATGATGGTGTCGCCCTCACGCACGTTTTTGCGGCGAATCTCGTCGATGTTATGCAGCGTGGCGCGCGCGATGGTGGAGCCGGCGACCGTCACCGGGTCGAACTCGGCGACCGGCGTGAGCACACCGGTGCGACCCACCTGGATGCGTATCTCGCGCAGGACGGTCTGCTTTTCCTCGGGCGGGAACTTAAAGGCGATGGCCCAGCGCGGCGCGCGGGCGGTAAAGCCCAAGTCGAGCTGCTGTTGGAAGCTATCGACCTTTACAACCACGCCGTCGATGTCGTAGTCCAGGTCACCGCGATGCTCGAGCGCCTGGGCACAGAACTCGTGGACCTCGGCCGGCGTGGCGCAACGAGCCACGTTGGGGTTGACGCTAAAGCCGGCGCTACGCAGCCAGTCCAGAAACTCGCGCTGGCTGTGGACGTGCAGAGGATTGGTATCGGCGATGGCGTAGATAAAGGTGGCCAGGTCTCGGCGCGCCGTGACCTTGGGATCCTTCTGACGCAGGCTGCCGGCGGCGGCGTTGCGCGGGTTGGCGAAGGGGTCGCGACCCTCGGCATCGGCCTCGTCGTTCAGGCGCACAAAGCTGCCCTTGGGCATATAGACCTCGCCGCGTACCTCAATGGTACGCTCGCGGTCGGCGCCCATGTGGGCGAGCGCCGGCTCGGACAGATGCATGGGCACATCCTTGATAGTGCGCACGTTGAGCGATACGTCCTCGCCCGTGGTACCGTCACCGCGCGTAGCCGCGCGTACAAAGCTGCCGTTTTGGTAGGTAAGCGCCACGCCCAGGCCGTCGATCTTAAGCTCGCAGGTATAGGTGACGCTACCGGCACCGAGCGCATCCTCGGTACGCTGGAGCCACGCGTCAAGCTCGTCCAGATCCATGGCATCGTCCATAGAATACATGCGTGCCATGTGCGTGACCGGCGTAAACTGCTCGCTCACATAGCCGCCCACGCGCTGGGTATAGCTGTCGGGCGTCACCAGGTCGGGGTAGGTCGCCTCGATCTCCTGCAGCTCAACGAGCATTTTGTCAAAGGCGGCGTCCGTAATCTCGGGCGCATCGAGCATGTAGTAGCGATAGGCGTGGTAATCGAGCTCGTGGCGCAGCTCGGCCGCACGCGCTGCCGCCTGGGCACGGGCGTCGGCCGGTGCGGCGACATCCGCGCTCGCGGGCGTTTCGGTATCGATGTCCACGCCGTCACCAAACAGGCTCGATTGCTCCATAGCGGCACTCCTTCGCTCGATTTCAAACGGATACTAGAGTACCACCGGTCGCAAAGGGGCCGAATAGCGGTCTCAAACCGCACCGAATCGGCAGCCGTCGGATCGGGGTGGATCGCGCAATCAAACCATGCCCTTGCCGTTTCTACATGATCCGTTTCCTCCGTCCCCAACGGATCAATAAGAAAAGAGGGGCTGCCCCGCGTTGGCGGAACAGCCCCTCTGGCATTGGTATGTGCGAAACGGCTCGTTAGAAACCCTGACCGTAGCCCTGACCCTGGCCCTGCTGGCCCAGCAGCTCCTCCAGATACTGGCGCAGCTGCTCATCGGTAATACCGCCGTTGCCGGTGTCGGTCGCGCTGTCGTCCTGCTGCTGGTTCTGCAGCTTCTCATCGGAGCCCAGCTCGACGGTGACCTTCTTCTCGTCCTTGCCGCGCATAAGCGTGATCTCGACCTTCTCGCCCACCTCGTGGCTGCGCAGTGCGATGATCAGGCCATCGGCGCTCGTGATCTCGTCGTCGCCCAGCTTGGTGATGACGTCGCCCTCCTGAATTCCGGCCTTAGCAGCAGGACCATCCTCAACGACGCTCGCCACATACGCGCCGCTATCGGTGCTCAGCTTGTTGGTGCGGGCGTTAAGCGCATTGACGCTCGAAAGTGTGGCGCCCAGATACGGATGAACCGGCGTCTTGCCGCCGATGATCTGGTCGGCAATGTTCTTGGCGTAGTTAACGGGAATAGCAAAGCCCACGCCCGAGCTGGAGCCCGAATAGCTCTCGATGAGCGAGTTGATGCCCACCAGCTCACCATTGTCGTTAACGAGCGCGCCACCCGAGTTGCCCGGGTTGATGGCGGCATCGGTCTGGATCATGTTGGCATAGATAGTGTTACCGTTGGTAGAGCTCATGGCCGTGGAGCGATACAGTGCCGACACAATGCCCGTGGAGACAGACTGCTCGTTGCCGAACGGCGAGCCGATGGCCATGACCCACTCGCCCACGTTGAGCTTGGAGGAATCACCGATCTCGATCGGCGTGAGCTTGGAGGCGTCGGCATCCTTGAGCTTGATGACGGCCAGGTCGCTCGAGGCGTCGTTGCCCACGAACTCGGCCTCGTAGGTGGTGCCGTCGTCCATGGTCACCACGTACTGGTCGTAGCCGTCGACCACGTGGTTGTTGGTGAGGATGTGGCCCTCGGTATCGAGCACCACGCCCGAGCCGACGCTGCCCGAGCTGTCCGACTCGTCGGCAGACTGCGAAAGCGAGCCATTCTGGCTACCGCTCGAAGTGGCGGTAATGGAAACCACGGAGGGCAGGGCCTTAGCAGAAACGGCCTCGGCCAGCGTGGTATCCTCGGAGTCAATGGTGATCTTTTGCGTCGACGAACCCGAAGCACCCGCCGTCACGGCATTCTTGCCGCCACCGATATCGAGCGTGCCGCTCATAATGAGCGCAATGACCAGCAGGGCTCCGCAGGCACAGCCGGCAAGCGCCGTAATAAAGATCGGCAGCTTTTTGGTCTTGGTCTTGACCACCGTGTGCTTGTTCACGACCTGCTGGCCACCCAGCGGCTTGCCGGTCTGCGTGTCGTAGGCCTGCACGTAGGGAATGTTGCTGTCGGCAGGCGTCGACTCCACCTGCACGCGCGGCTGCTGCTGGGTCTCGCCGGCGTTGCCCGCATCCTGGGGACGCTGGGAATCGTACTCGCTCATAGCTGCGATCCTTTCGTCAAATAACCAAAGGCCCGCCAAACATGTGGCGGGCCATCATTGTTCACGTTGAGTTGTACCCCAATATGCGGGCGAACGTGTATGAGAACGCAATCTTTTAGGAAGGCTTAAGTTCTGCTGCAGACCCGAAAGGACCCGGCCTACGGCAAAACCACCACAAAGGTGCCTGTCCCCTTTGTGGTGGAAATCTAGTCCTTAAACAGATAGCCCACGCCGCGGACGGTGGTGATGTGCGCCGCGATCTGCGGACCCACCTTGGAGCGGATGCGTCGAATGTGCACGTCGACGGTGCGCGTGCCGCCGCAGTACTCAAAGCCCCACACGCGGTGCAGCAGCACCTCGCGGCTGTAGGCGCGGTTGGGGTGCGTCGCCAAAAAGCTCAGCAGCGAGTACTCCATCAGCGTCAGGTCGATGGGCTCGTTATCGAGCGTCACCTGGTAGGTAGCCAGGTTGATCTCGAGGTTATCGATGTTGAGCACATCGTCGGCGGCGACGGTCTCCTCCTCGCCCATCAGGCGCTGCGCGCGAGCCTTGAGTTCGTTGGGCGTCGCCGTGGGGCATACAAAGTCGGCATGCGCGTGATTGGGCAGACGCAGGGTACCGAGCGCCTCGTCGTCGACGATCACCAACATGGGGACACCGCCGCGGTCGTCGAGCCATTTGGCAATCTGATCGATGCGGTCGCTGCGGATGCCATCGGAATCGAGGATCAGCAGGTCAAAGTCGTGCGCCGCTGTCGGCGAATCGGGGGTGGCCAGGCTCACCTCGACACCCAGGGTGGTCGTCAAGCTGCGGGCAAACTCGTGGAAGCGCGTCGTGCGCGCCATGAACAGGGCACTCTTTTCGGACATATCGGCCTCCAAGGAAATGAGCTCAATCGTACTGGAACAAGTCAGCGCGATTAGGAGTTCGCCAGGTAGTGCTTGATCTCCCACTCGGTGATCGTAGACTCAAACTTATGCCACTCGTCGCGCTTCTTTTTGAGGAAGAAGCTGTGGATATGCTCGCCGAGGGCATCCTTCATAAACTGCGAGTCCTCAAACACGTCGAGTGCCTCTTTAAGCGAGCGCGGCAGCGGCGTGTAGCCGGCCTCGACCATCTGGCGGTCGGTGAGCTTGAGCGTCTCGGCCGTTGCCTCGGGCGGGAGCTCCAGCTTGCGCTCGATGCCGTCCAGACCAGCCGCCAGCGTGACGGCGTTGACCAGGTACGGATTGGCCATGGGATCGGGACTGCGCAGCTCGATGCGCGTGGACAGCTGCTTGCCGGGCTTGTAGACCGGGATGCGGACCATGCTCGCGCGGTTGCGCAGGCCCCACGTGGCGTACTGCGGCACGGAGTCGCCACCCGTGGTGATGCGCTTGTACGAGTTGACCGTGGGGTTGGTGATGGCGCTGATCTCGCGCGCGTGCGCCAAGATGCCGGCCATGTAGTGCTTGGCGATATCGGAGAGATGGTACTTCTCGTCGTCCTCGCCCCAAAAGACGTTGTTGCCGTCGTGGTCGAACAGCGACTGATGCAAAAACATGGCGCTGCCGTCCTCGCCCGCCAACGGTTTGGGCATAAAGGAGGCGTGGCAACCGCTCTCGTAGGCCTGCTGCTTAATGATGAGTTTGGCCGTGGTGACGGCGTCGGACATACTCAGGGCCTCGGCGTGACGCAGGCTCATGCCGTGCTGCGAGCGGCCGGCGGCGTGGAAGGTGTACTCCACGGGCACGGACATCTTCTCGAGCGTGAGGACCGTGTTGCGGCGCAGGTCGCGGGCGGCGTCACTCACCGAAAGATCGAAGTAGCCCACGTTGTCGAGCGGCTCGGGGGTGTGCTCGTCGGGAAAATAGTAATACTCCAGCTCGGCGCCCACGTTGAGCAGATAGCCAGCCTTCTCGGCCTTGCGGAACATGCGGCGCAGGGCATCGCGCGGGTCGCCGGCAAACGGCTTGCGATCGGGAGTGCACACGTCGCAGAACACGCGGGCGACGCCGTTGTGGCTCGGGCGCCACGGCAAAATCTGGAAGGTCGAAGCATCGGGAAACGCCAGCATGTCGGCTTCCTCGGGCGTGGCAAAACCCTCGATGGCGGAGCCGTCAAAGCCAATACCCTCCTCAAAAGCGACCTCGAGGTCTTCGGGGCTAATGGCAAAGTTCTTGAGGCGGCCGAGAATGTCGACAAACCACAGACGCACAAAGCGGATGTCACGCTGCTCTACGGAGCGGAGTACGTAATCGATGTTCTGCTGGTTCATGTCGCTCCCCTTTCGTTCGGGCGGGTTTCGACTGGTCTATATCGCAGATACTATCGCAGAAAAATGTTTCCGCAGGGTTAAAGCGTATCAAGCGCTCAAAAAACGTGCGCGCAGGCGGGTGCCAAGCACGAACAGACCGACTCGGACAGGCGGCTAGCGCGAGGTCGAAGCGCGGTGTTCGATGTGGCCGGGGATCTCGATGCGTTTGGGCGCCAGCTTTGCGGCCTCGCCCACGGTGGTGGTAACGACGTCGATGCGCTCGGAAAGGCGCTCGACTACGCGCTCGGCAATGGTGAGGGTGTCCTGCGCGGCCGTGGTGACGCCGCCAAAGAGCACATGGTTCCAGGGGTAGTCGTCAAACGTCGCGATCTTGAGCCCCGCCGGCAGCGAGGGACCAAGCTGCGCCAGCGCCTCGGTCAGACGCAGGAAAACCAGGCCGTTGACAGCGATAAGGCCGAGCCTTTTGCCCGCGTAGTCGCGGATGGTCTTGTCCAAACGGTCAACGCCCGTGGCGCCACCGTCGGCCAGGGTGACGACCTCGCCCGCAAGGCCGCGGCGCGAAAGCTCGTCGGCAAAGGCCTCGGCGCGCTCTCGACGCACGGGGCTATCGTCGCTTGCCTCGGTGAGCAGGCACAGACGCTCGCTGCCCGCAGCTGCCAAGGCGTCTACCAAGCCGGCGACCAGCTCACGGTTGTTAGATGTCACCAGGTCAACACCGCCGTCGGCAACGTCGCGGTCGAGCAGCACGACGGGCAGACGTCCCGCTGCCGCGGCGATCGCCTCGTCATTGCCTCCGCAGGTGTTGACGACCAGGCCGTCCACGCCGGCATCGATAAGTCTGATGAGCGACTCGGCCTCCTTAGCGGGGTCGTTGCCGCTAATGGCCGTCATGAGCGAGCAGCCGCGCGCCGCGGCGCTGGCGGAAAGGCCCTCGAGCATGGCGCTCGAGAACGGGTTGGCGATGTCAGCCAGAATCACACCGATGAGGTTCGTACGCGAGCTGCGCAGATTGCGCGCGGCGGCACGTGGGCGATAGCCGGTGCGCTCGATAACTGCCGCGATGCGAGCACGGGTCTCCTCGGTCATTTGCCCGGGGCGGTTGTTGAGATAGCGCGAGACCGTGGCCGGGCTCACGCCCGCCTCGGCGGCAATGTCCTTGATTCTCATCTGCGCCATAGCGCACCCCGTTTCCCAATGTCGGCAGTCTGAGCCATTTTAGGCATTTTTTAAAAATCTCGGTTGCAAAACGCTGTAGGTGAGTATACTACAACTCGAAACGAAACCGATTTCGTAAATCGATTTCGGCGAGCGTTGGCACGCAGGTGCAAAGACGCACCCTACCGTCTTGGCACCTGCGTGCCAACGTCATATCAAAGGTGTACGCACGAGTAAAAGGAGCTGCGCGACCATGGGTAAAACGGTTCTTACCTTCGGCGAGATCATGATGAGACTCTCACCCAAAGACCACCTGCGTATTGAGCAGGCAACCGAGTTTGACGTCCGCTACGGCGGCGCCGAGGCCAACACTGCGCTTTCCCTGGCCTACCAGGGCGACAAGGCCGCTTACGTCTCCGTTGTCCCGGCCAACCGTCTGGGCGAGTGCGCCCTGCGTTCGCTGAAGGCCTACGGCGTCGACACCACGCGCGTCGTGCGTCAGGGCGACCGTCTTGGCTCCTATGTGTTTGAGGTCGGCGCCTCGCAGCGCGGTAACGGTTGCGTCTACGACCGCAAGTACTCTGCCATCAACATGGCCAAGCGCGACGTCTTTAACTGGGACGAGATCCTCAAGGGCATCGATGTCTTCTATTTCTCCGGCGTGACCCCCGCCGTCTCCGATGAGATGGCTGCCGCCTGCAAGGATGCCCTCACCGCCTGCCGCGCCAAGGGCATCACGACCGTGTGCGACGTGAACTATCGCGGCAAGATGTGGTCGCCCGAGAAGTCGCAGGCCACCATGAAGGAGCTCCTGCCGCTCGTCGACATCTGCATCGCCAACGACGAGGATGCGCCTGCTGGCCTCGGTATGACCTGCGTCTCTGGCTCCCTTGCCCACGGCATCGAGGAGCGCGACACCTATGTCGAGATGGCCCGTCAGATCTGCGCCAAGTACGGCTGCAAAAAGGTTGCCTCGGTCGTTCGCAACATCTCCTGCGTCGAGCGCTCCATCTGGATGGGCATGCTCTATGACGCCGAGAGCGGCGCGCACTGGTTCTCCCCTGCCCACGACGTACACGTGCTCGAGGGCGTTGCCGCCGGCGACGCTTTCAACGCCGGCCTCGTCCATGCCCTCATCAACGACTTTGACCCGCAGGCTGCCGTCAACTACGCCATCGCGGCCTCGATCCTCAAGCTCACCATCAAGGGCGATTCCAACTTGGTGACCGCAGACGAGATCGCAGCCGTGACATCAGCCGCCGACGGTGGCACTCGCGTCGCACGCTAGTCCGTCTCCATTCCGCGGGCCGCAGCTTTCCAATCCCATACCTCTACGGCCCGCTCCCCGATTCCTCCGGCCGGGCAAAACCACCAGTCCCATTCCGGTTTTGCCTGGCATTTCCTACACGACTGGTCGAGCAGCCGGTTTTGGAATTGCTTGTGACCCCAAGCAGTGCCTCCGATAACCAATCCAAAATCGGCTCCTGACCAGCACATTTGGTAATCACGCGCCCATGCGCGCCACACATCGAAAGGAACATCATGTTCGATCAGTTCTACACCACGCTTGAGTCCCTGGGCATCGTGCCGGTCGTTGTGCTCGACAAGGTCGAGGACGCCGCCCCGCTCGCCCACGCTCTTATGGCAGCTGGCATGAAGTCCGCCGAGGTCACCTTCCGCACCGCCTGCGCCGCCGAGTGCATCGCCGCTATGGCCGAGGCCGAGCCCGAGATGTGCGTTGGCGCCGGCACTGTCCTGACCGTCGAGCAGGTTGAGCAGGCCCGCGCAGCCGGTGCCAAGTTCATCGTCTCCCCGGGTTACAACGAGGACGTCGTGAAGCACTGCATCGACATCGACCTGCCCGTCCTTCCCGGCACCGTGACCCCCTCCGAGGTCACCGCAGCCGAGAACCTGGGCCTCAAGGTCACCAAGTTCTTCCCCGCGTCCCAGTATGGCGGCCTGAACACCATCAAGGCCCTCGCCGCTCCGTTTGTCGGTCACCGCTTTATGCCTACCGGCGGCGTGAGCACCGCCAACGTCGAGGAGTACCTGAGCTCCTCCGCCATCATCGCCTGCGGTGGCACCTGGATGGTCAAGCCGGCCCTGTTTGCCGACGGCGACTTCTCCAAGGTCGAGCAGATCGCCCACGAGGCCATGGACGTCGTCAAGAAGGTCCGCGGCTAGGTTTAGCTCTCTATCGTGAAGGGGGGCGTGCCCTAGACCTCGCCCCCTTTCTTTTAAAGCGGCTCGGAAGCGCGCCGTTTCCGTCACGAACAAGAACCAAAACCGTCTTGTATGCTGATAGAACGTGACGGAAGCGACACGCCTCCAAGCCGCTTTGCCTACTCGGCTGGCCGTCGCGCTCAACTAAGCCACCTCGACAAAAGCCGAGCCACCAAAACAGCTGCGGCGCCGTCTGGAGGAATGGACCCTTGCTTCCGGTCTTTTCCTCCAAGCGGCGCCGCAGCTTTGTGCCCCGGTTACGCCCCAACGCAGTTGCGGTGAAATAGGGACTGTTTGCGCCACCTAGGTCACAAAACAGTCCCTATTTCACCGCAACTTATATGGGGATTGATTAGATGAACGAGTCTTTGGACAGCTCAAAATAGTCGGGATGCAAGGCGATAACCGGACCTTGCTCTTCGGGCATCAGGTGCAGGTGTGTCTCTGCCAGATAGCTCGCCGCGTCGGTATCGCCCCTCTTAATGGCCTCGAGAATCCGGCGATGCTGCCGACGAATCGGCTCCCAATCCAAATCCTGCGACACCATACGCAACCAGTTATATCGCTCAAAATGCGTGTTGATGCTCTTCATCCAATCCCACAACATGTGACGACCGGCAATCTCAAAACATGTCTCATGGAACAGGTTATCCAGGTCAAAGAAACGGCGCGTTTCGCCATGGTCGAGCGACTCGGACTCGGTAAGAATCTGCTCAAGCCGCTGCTTTTGCTCGGGCGAGGCGGCCGAACAGCATTTAATTAGCACGCTTCTCTCGAGCTTCTCGCGCAAAAAGCAGGCGTTTTCGGCGCGTTCCATGCTGATCTTAGAGACGTAGGTGCCGCTTTTGGGGCGCGTTTCCACCAGCTCCTGCTCACGCAGGCGCACAAAGGATTCGCGAATGGGCGTGCGCCCGATTCCCGTCTCCTTTTCCAGACCAATCGCCGAAAGACGCGTGCCGGGCCTGAGCTCGGCATAGATGATCTTGGAGCGCAATGCGTTGTACGCCTGGTCTTGCAGGCTCTGATAATGCTGGTGCTGTTCCATAAAGCCCTCGGATAAGTCCTCGGTTAGTCGAATACCACCATGCAATACTATCGCATCCCCCGCCCCCTCATAAGTTGCGGTGGAATAGTTCCTGTTCAAGGCCTTCAGCAGCAAAAACAGGAACTATTCCACCGCAACTACAGCCAACGAGTTGTTGCGATTAGGTGAACGTTCACCTTTTTATTGTTTTTCTCTTCGCAAATAAAATCCCGTGCGTATACTTAGGCTCAAACGAAACCGATTTCGTTGAGCGTGGGCAATAGGATGCTAAGACACACCCTACCATCTTGGCATCTTATCGCCCACGCAATGCCATTTGCTTTCTTCCCGTCTCGTTGGACCTTTAGTCCCATTCCGGCACAGCGAGACACTTCCTAGACGACTGACCGTGGGGCCGGCTTTTCTGCTTTTGCAGCAGTGCCTCCGATAACCCTCTTTTGCCGGCCCGGGTCAGCTTTTTCACACAACCGAAAGGACGGGTAGCAACATGCGACCGCTCATCATCATGCATGGCGAGAACATCGACTGGTGCCATACCGTCATCAGAATGCTGATGTATCTTGTGGGCGTTGCAGTACTGGCACTCGGTATGAGTCTCCAGACGGCATCCGGCCTGGGCGTCGCCGCGCTCACGTGCTTTGCCACAACCCTATCCATGCTCACTGGCAAGACGCTCGGCTTTTGGATCACCGCAACCTACGTCGCCTACATCGTGGCGCAATTAGCCATCTTGCGAAGCGAGTTCCAGCCGCGCATCCTGCTCGAGTTGTTCTTCTCAACGCTGATTGGCGGCTTGACCGACCTCTTCATGGCGGTCAACCCACTGCATCCCACGGCACTCCCCACACAGATTGCGACCATGCTGCTCTCCCTCGCTGTCACCGCATTTGGCGTAAGTCTCGTCGTCAACATGGGCGTTGTCCCCAACGCGCCCGACGGCTTGGTGCAAGTCATTGCCGAAAAGCTTAAACGCCGCTTTGGTGACGTAAAAGTCGTGTTTGACTGCTCACATGTCGCCGCCTCGCTCGCGTTGTCGCTGATCTTTATGTACAACCTGGGCGGCTTTGGCGTCACGACCGCCATCTCGGCACTGTTCCTGGGCCATGTCATCAACGTCGCCAACAAGCTGTTCGCCCAGCGCTTTATCCGCGCGGCATTCGGAAAATAGCACCACCGTAAGAACCCGCGAACAGCGCTATACGTTGCTATATCTCACTATACTTTGCTATATCTTGCTATACTTTGCTATATCTTGCTATATCTTGAGCAAAGGTGGCTCACATGCAAACAAACCCTTTTAAGCCCACAGCAGGTAAAACACCCCCCACGATTATCGGCCGCGAAGATGTACTCGAAGAATTCAATGAGGGCCTCGTCAACGGGCCTGGTGCCCCGGGGCGCCTAATGCGCATAGCCGGCGTCCGTGGAACGGGCAAGACGGTCCTCCTTGACGAGTGCTCACGTTTGGCGCAAAGCCGTGGCTGGACGGTCATAAAAGAGGTCGCAACCGAGGGACTTTGCCAGCGCATTCTCGAACAGCTGCAGCCCAAATTCCAGGCCAAACACGCCAGATTTGAGCCCACCGTAGCTGGCATATCCATCGGCAGCATAGATATTGAGCGAATCGGCCCATCGCTACGCGACGCCATGAGACAGACAATATCCAAGAATGGAAATGGCCTGCTCATCACTCTCGACGAGGTTCAAGACGCAGAGCTCGATGAGGTCCGAACGCTCTCCATTGCGATTCAGCAGGTTATCGGCGAAGACCTTGATATCGCCTTTGTTTTTGCTGGGCTGCCTTCGATGATTGAAAGCATCATCAACGGAAAGACACTTACGTTTTTGCGCCGTGCCCTCCCCTTTGATCTGAAGGCTGTGGCAGTAACCGAAGTGTCGTACTCCCTCGAGGAAACCATTGAAGCGTCTGGCATGGAGTTGCAGCCAGGTATTGCCGGCCAACTTGCCGAGGCAACGCAAGGCTATCCTTTCATGATCCAACTCGTTGGATACTACGCATGGCAGTTGGCGAGACGCGCACATACAGCGATTATTGGAGAAGAAGAAGCCGAGCGCGGCATTGCAACGGCACGCGAACGCTTCTGCGCCATGGTGATTGAGCCCGCGCTACAGCGCATTCCGCCCACGTGCATCGCTTATCTGCTGAGCATGGCATCTTTGGGGCAGACGAGCTCGACCAGCATGGTTGCCGATGCCCTAAACAAAACGCCTCAACAGGTGAGTTCCGTCCGCAGCCGCCTGTTAAGAGAATCGATTATCGAGGCTCCCTCGTACGGCAAGGTCTCATTTGCCATCCCCTACATGCGCGACTACCTCTACGAGCACAAAGCCGAGCTGGAAGCTGAACTGTAGAAACGGCAACTGCCCTGCAAGACGAAAACCGTTTTCGTACGGATTTAAAGCAGACGTAAACGGTTTTCGTCTTGATTTGCATCCGGAATTAAGACGAAAATTGCGCTTTCGTGCGCTTATTACCAGACGCAAATTGTTTTCGTCCGGCTATGCGTCCCCAATCTAGACGAAAAAGGCCCCGAGCTCGTATTGAACTGCATCCCAATTCTTGGACGGGCGCCGATGCCCTGATCTCTGCCATGTCGAGGTGCGAGATCAAATCCTTGGCGCGCTCGCCGGAGTGGTATGCCTTGTTCGGCGCCACCTTCCTGTAGAGCTTCTTGAGCTTCGTCTTCCCCTTGTTGCCCGGCGGCATCTCCGTCTCAGGTGGCAGCCCTAGGAAGGACAGGACGCCGGGCAGGTCGCACAGCATCACGTCCTCGATGTCGGCCTTGGCCGCCAGGTCGACGACTCTCTGCGCTGTCGGCGAGATGTTCGGGGTGCTGCTACCGCCCGCTGGTTCGGAAGCTGGCGGGCAGTAGCGGGCAGTAGCGGCAGTAGCGGTGTGGCTCGATAGGCCCGAATATCCGTAAGGAAGGTGCTCGCTCTCATATGTGCTGATATGCCTCGCCTCGCGAACCTTGGGATGCTTCCTGAGGTAATCCCTCAATTCGAGCCACTCTTTATGCTCATAACGCTTCGAAATCGTTTCCCCGTCGACAGTTTCCTTCACATAATGGTATGTTCGAACGCCTTCGAACTTGCCGAACCCGTTCTCGACGCTGAAGTTTCTGAACCAGCGCGAAAACCCATTCAGGTCCATGAAGTTGACTTGGGGATGCCTGTCTTTCGTTCGTTCGAATGAGTGGACGAGCGGAGTGCCTTTGACTTGTTCCAGGCCGAAGGCTTCCATTTCGCGGGCCTGCTCCTTTTTCCAGAATTCGAGATACGACGTCAGCGTCTCGCTTATCGAGATCCTCCGCACGCTTTTCTTGCTTTTGGGCGAGCGAACGCTTCGATCGGCCGCGAACTGCTGCTCAATGAGGATGCTTCTGTTCTCGACGGAGACATCGGACCACGTCATCCCGAGGGCTTCTGCCCTTCTCATGTCGGTGTCGAGCATGAGCATCACGCATGTGATGTGCGCGTCCGGTTCTCGATTGAGTAGGATGTCGAGTAGGCGAGCGGCGTGATGGTTCCTTCGCGGTTGTCGTGGAATTTTTTTGCGTACGAGCCGACGGTGTCCCTCGATTTTTGGACGTAGGTGCCGCTGTTGAGTTCTGCCTTGTAGGCTTCGAGTGCGGCGTCGACCTCTCGGCTTTTGGTGGTATGTATGGTCTGCCACGGCGAATAGCGGTATTTGCCCGTGACCGGATCCTTGCCGAGGCTGTGACGGTAGCGCCACGTGTATTTGTCGCGGCGTTGCTTCGTTCCTTTGCCTATGACGAGAGGTCGGTCGTTCATCGTGTTCCTTGCCTGAAGTGCCTGAGAATCGCGCTCGGTTGCGCGGAATGGCGCAAAGGGCTGGGGCGGGTGGGCATTACCCTTGGTGGTGGGCCCTGCGTGGGGTCACACCCCAAGGGTAATGCTCCGCCTGACCGCTTTCAAGCTCGTTGTGGGTCGAATTTGGGTCGAATTATTCCGCGTACTTTTCTTTCGTAAATCTATGAAAACATCAAATGACCTGGAGTTATATTGACTTCAATTTGGGTCGAAATGTCTGAATGAAACAACGTCGTAGCGACCTCATAACCCGAAGGTCGGTGGTTCAAATCCGCCCCCCGCGACCATGAAACTTCAGGTCGGAAGCATAAAAGCTCCCGACCTTTTTCTTTGTCTAGGGGTTTCGGCATCTCTCGTTCTTTGGGTACCTCGAGGCGGGCAATCAGATAGATGCTTACGAGTATCATAGGGTCTTTTTACGTCGCGGTCGTGTCTCGTACTGGTGCGCCGCTCTTTGTGGGACGTGTCACTTTGCCATAGGTTGTCCGGCGGCGGGGCGCAGGTCGTTCCCCGTGGCGTCGCTCCTTTCGACGCTACGCTGCCTGGCTACTCGTTCCACTGGTGCTTTTTCATGTCGACGCAGCCGTTGTCTCGGAAGGCGACTCCTTCCTCCGTCAGTAGTGCTCGCTGGTCGGGGAAGTTTGGCACGAGGCGTCCCGCGTGGTTGACGACGCGGTGGCAGGGATAATCGCCGTAGCGATCCGCCTCGCTCAGCACCGCTCCGACCAGGCGAGAGTTTTTCTCCCTGCCGATGAGGCGCGCTATCTGACCGTACGAGGCGACGCATCCCGCCGGAATCTCTGCCACGACGGAGAGAATCTCATAAACCAAATCTTCGTCCAGGACTTTTCCCATCGTATCGCTCCCGTGTTCGCTTTTGCCTTCGGGGGCGCGGCGCCGATCACCCGTGCTGCGATTTTCGCAGCTCCCCTTACCGAAGCATCGAGGGAAAGCGCGTGCGTGTCAAGGTTGTCTGGTCCAGTTGCTGGCTCGATGCCTCGAGATGTTCGCCTCAAGTGCGACCTGCCCCTATTGGAAAAGGATGCCGAAGATGTATTTGGTGATGGCGGAGCGGCGGATGACCCCCACGAGTTTGCCCTCGTCATCAACCACAGGAAGCTTCTTGAACTTCTTCTTCGCCAGCAGCGCGGCGACGCGGGCGATGCTCTGCTCGGGACGGGCACACACTACCTGGCGCGTCGCGAAATCCATGACGCAGCGATCCTTCAGGTCTTCGATGCGCTGCTCAAGGCTCTGATCGTCGAAGTACAGCATGGACGCGTCGCCGCCCGTGAAGATGGTGTGAGCGCGATGCTGCGCGATGGCTCCCATGACATCGCCGTCGGAGATGAACCCGACCACCTGGTTGCGCTCATCGATTACGGGCATGCTGCTCACCTCGTTTTCGGCGAGCATGCGCACCACGTCGGAAATCGTGCAATCCTGCGTGCAGGTGAACGGCTCTTCAATCATGATGCTCGAAACGGGCGTCCCCTCGAGCTCGAGCGGGATGCGCTCGGACAGAATCTCGGACATCGCTTATGCCTCCTTCGTTTTCGGTGCGGTTTTCTTGGTGCGCACGCTGAATATGGCGCAGATAAGGGAAACGAGGCCGATTGCCGCGCACACCTTGTAAGCGACGCCCGCGCCCACGGCGGTGGCTACTTGGATGCTCGCATCGACGCCGGCCGACGCGGTGACGCTTGTCATGACCGTGATGATGAGCGCCGTGCACAAACCGCCGGCGACCTGGCGGCCGGTGTTCGCGATGGCGTTGCCGTGGGCGATCATGTCATTTTTCAAGGCATTGACACCCCATGTGTTCACCGGCATGTTCGCGAGCGACTGGCCGGCGGACTGCAGCATGCAGAACAGCGCAACCACCAAGATGGGCGTGTTTACCGTCGAAAGCGAGAGCAGGAACAGGGCGCCGGTCATGAGGGCCAGGCCGACGATCGAGATGGCACGCGGACCGAACTTGTCGAACACCACGCCGGAGATAGGGCTGATGATGATGCCCACCGCCGCGGCGGGAAGCATGGCCATACCGGTTTCGAAGGCCGAAGCGCCAAGCGAGGTTTGCAGCAGCAACGGCAACAGCGTGTTGGTGACCAGGCATGCGGCGTTGATGAGCGTGACGATGATGGCGGCCACGCGGAACTCGCGCGTCTTGAGCGTGCCCAGTTGAAGCAGCGGGTCCTCGATTTTGCCCTGGCGTACGACGAACAGCACCAAGCACACGACACCCGCGACGATCGAGCCGAGCACCACGGGGTTGCCCCAACCCATCGACGAGGCGCTCGAGAACCCGTAGAGAAGTCCGCCGAAGGCGATGGTGGAGAGGACGACCGAGGGCAGGTCGAGCTTGGGGTTCTTCAGCTCGCCCACGTTTTTCAGCATGAACACGCCCAGCACCAGCACGAGAATTGCGAGGGGGACGATGGCGCCGATCATGGTGCGCCAGCCGTACGTGTCGATCACCGCACCGCCTACGACGGGGCCGACCGCGGGACCCGCCGACATGACGATGCCCGCCATGCCCATAGCCGTTCCTCGTTTCTCGACGGGGAACACCAGCATGGGAACCACCGAGACAAGCGGCATGAGCACGCCTGAGCCCGCCGCTTGCAACACGCGACCGATGATGAGGAACAGGAAATCAGGGGCTGCGGCGCACAGCAGCGTGCCCAGCGCGAACACCAGCGTCGCCCCGAAGAATAGCGCGCGGGTGCTGAACTTGTCGATAAGGAACGCCGAAACGGGGACCATGATGCCGCTCACCAGCGGGTATATGGACATGATCCACTGGGCAGTCGAGGCATCGATGGCGAAATCGGACATGATGACCGGCAGCGCAGGCGACATCACCGTTTGGTTCAGTAGCGCCAAGAGGGCACCCAGGACGACGACCGCGACGATGCGGATCTGGGTACCGGTAATGCGCCCATTGGCGGGCGCGACCGTACAATTATCAGACATAAGCTTCCTTCGTATCTATTCGATTCTTCGCCGAAGGCGCGCCGGCCCACGGGCGAAATAACATGCACGTGCTATGCGTGCATCAGATACGACAGGAAGAAAGCGGCTGCTCAGAGCGCACTTGGGGAACAACAGGAGAGGCCCCGTATACCAGGGGCCGCCGAATTGCGATGTATGCTTTGGTCAAATCCTTCATAGCGGGGAGGCATTCTAGCAGCCGTCTTCGCCCCTTTCAAGGGATGTAACCCAGACGTTGATTTTCTTCACCGAGGCGCCATCGTTGACGGGTGGCGTGCTTCTCTATCGCCACACCGCGGGGCGAGGGAACGCCGCGGCGAGCTTGTACATCGGCTATGTGTGCAGCTGCGAGCGTGTCGCCGGCGCGCGCTGGGCGCCAGTCCGATCCGGCCGACTCTTGCCGACGGTCGGTCGCCGTCCTCCTCCATCTCCGCCTGCTCTGTTTTTGCTCGGCTCCCTTGTCGTATCATGGACGGACGAGAATTGAGCGAAGGCGGTACGTATGAACATCCAGATATTCGGCACGAAGAAAAGCTTCGATACTAAGAAGGCGCAGCGCTATTTCAAGGAACGTCGTGTGAAGTTCCAGTTCATCGACTTGAAGGAAAAGGGGATGAGCAAAGGCGAGCTCGAAAGCGTGGCGCGCGCCGTCGGCGGGATCGACGCTGTGATCGATCCAAAGGCGAAAGATGCAGACACGGTTGCGCTCGTACAGTATCTTGCTGCCGACCAGAAGTTCGAAAAGGTGCTCGATAACCAGCAGATTCTTCGTGAGCCCATCGTTCGCAACGGCCGCCAGGCAACCGTTGGCTACGAGCCTGACGTGTGGAAGGGCTGGGAATAAAGTGAAGCGCCCACGCCCGTGGTTTTATCCACGGACGCGGGCGCTTGCGTAAGACGTCTCTTGTCGTTTGAGTGGAGCGCCCCGGCGGCGCTGAACAACGCGCCCCGGTGACTGAACTGCACCCCAAAACTTGGACGGCTTAAATAAAAGCTACGCCGCAAGGGACT